>JBCBSL010000241.1:0-9215 GCA_039819145.1 Cyanobacteria bacterium J06638_22 | reverse complement strand
CATCGAAGTAACCTGGATATGACTCGACCTCTGTATTTTCCCTTACTCCCTTCAAAAATCAAAACGGATTGCTATATAGGAGTACAAATCCATTGCATAGCCTTGCAAGATTCATTAGCATGATGCATTACATGTTCGTACTTACTGCATTATGACTACACAAAAGACACTCTGTATTATTTCTTTCTAGTTGTTGTACAGCAGAGAGTAAACAAGCTTGAATGTCTTCTAATTCCAAGTCGGGGAAATCGTCTAAGATTTCATCAGCACTAACGTTTTCAGCCAGCATCTCTAAAACATCGGTCACTCGAATTCGCATACCTCTAATACAAGGTCGTCCTCCACATTGGCCAGGAACTTGAGTGATGCGATTGAGCAAATCAGTTTGCGAAATCATAAGCAGATCCCGAAAATACTATTGATAGGCCGCCGATGAATTCCCATATCAATGGAAATAACGCAGTCTTGTCCGTTGGATTTTGATGTTATGGTTCTGTCTCTAGATTAGCTAGTCTTGATCTGTAAGTTAAGCTATCTTAAACATGAATGTGAGCAGCAGAAGCAACCATCATGACTACGCTTGAGGCACTAAAGCAGTCCGTCGAACGACTCTCCCCCGAAGAACTGGCGGAATTCCGGTGCTGGCTTGCTGAGTTAGATGCTCAACCTTCGGCAGCAGACAGCCTTGATCGATTTGCTGCTGAAGCCTTCAGAATAAAAGGGAAGTTGGCTCCTCTTTCTCCTGAAGCCGTAGCGAATTTTGGACGCTGGGTTACTGAGTCTTATACTCAATCACAAACAGACAAGTTCGATCAATTTGCTTGGGAAGCGCTCAAAATAAAGGGGAAATAGGTCTTCCGCTTCTCTATCTTGAGCGGGCGATCGCGCATCCTGATCCTCTGATAAAAACACCAGAGGTTATTTCTATGCCTTCCAACCACTGGGGGCGAGAGTTATCAGAGCAACAAAGACGCCCCGAAGAGCGTCTTTCAATTATCACCAGAACTAGCGAAGTAACTCAGCCCTTGACGCAGACCACCTGCTTGAGAGTAGCGACGACTTCAACGAGGTCAGACTGGTTGGCCATCACTTCGTCGATGGGCTTGTATGCACCGGGGATTTCGTCCAGTACGCCGGGGTCTTTGCGGCACTCAACTCCAGCGGTCTGCTTCACCAGATCATCCAGCGTGAACGTCTTCTTTGCCTTAGTCCGAGACATCAGGCGACCCGCCCCGTGGGAGCAAGAGCAGTAGCTATTGGCAACCCCCTTGCCCTTAACGATGAAGGACTTGGCTCCCATGGAACCGGGGATGATGCCGTAGTCCTCTTGGCGGGCGCGGATGGCTCCCTTACGGGTGATGTAGACCTCCTCGCCAAAGTGGACTTCTTGCTCGGCGTAGTTGTGGTGGCAGTTGACCTGGAGCAGTGGCTTCGTGGGCTTGCCGCCAACCAGGTGCTTCTCGACGATGCGACGGAATCGCTCCATCATCACATCCCGGTTAGTGCGGGCGTAGTGCTGCGCCCACTGCAGGTCGCGCCAGTAGGCAGCGAACTCGGGCGTGCCCTTAACGAAGTAGGCCAGGTCAGGGTCGGGCAGGGCATTGTCTGCCAGCTTTGCCAACTGCTTAGCCGTGTTGATATGGCACTGAGCCAGCTTGTTGCCGATGTTTCGAGAACCAGAATGCAGCATCAGCCACACCTGATCCTTCGTATCGAGGCAGACTTCGATGAAGTGGTTCCCACCCCCCAGGGAACCCATCTGCCGCATCGCCTTAGTCTCCAAATCTTGCACGCCCTTATGCAGATCTTTGAACGATCGCCAGTCCTGCCAGTTGGTGACAGACTTGTCCACGGTCTTGTTTTGGTTGAAACCCGTTGGAATCTCCGCTTCGATGTCTTGGCGAATTTTCTTCAGCTTGTCCTCCAGTTGAGTGGCTGTGAAGGGGGTTTGCACAGCGCACATGCCGCAGCCAATATCCACACCCACCGCAGCGGGAATGATGGCATCTTTGGTGGCAACGACAGAGCCGACCAGCGCACCCTTACCCAGGTGAACATCGGGCATAAGCGCCACATGCTTGAACACGAAGGGCAGGGAGGCCACGTTTTTCGCCATTTTGATTTCGTTGGAACCCAGGTCGTGGTTTGCCCAGGATAGGACAGGAGCCTGAGTTTGGAAGGGAACCTTGTTGTAAGGCATGGAACTCTCCTGCAATTTTGAATTTGAGATTTTGGATTGATACCTGGGTTGTACGGGATGAGATCTTGGAGATTTTGGACATCTCCAAGATCTGGGCGATGGCTACCGCTGGTTGTATTTGGGATGGTAGCGGAGGGATTTGTGGATTTGCTTCCAGCGGCGTTTTTCGGCGAGTTGTGCCTGGTGGTCTTGCTGGCGGGCAAGGTGCTGGAGTTCGCGCTGGAGCTTGTGGTAGCTGGTGAGGCGATCGCCCCCCAGTCTGCCATCAGCGATCGCCGCTGCCACTGCACACCCGGGTTCGCCCTCATGACGACAGTCGCGGAAACGACAATCCTCGGCTAACGCTTCGATATCCTCGAAGGTCGCACCGAGGCCATCTTCTGTTCCCCAAAGCTGGAGTTCGCGCATCCCTGGGGTATCCAGCAAGAGCGCGCCAGAGGGGAGAAGAAAGAGCGATCGCCCCGTTGTGGTGTGCCGTCCCTTACTATCATCCGCCCGCAACGCCTGGATTGCCTGCACCCTTCGCCCGAGGAGGTGATTGGTGAGGGTCGATTTACCAACCCCCGATGACCCCAGCAAGGCAACGGTTTTTCCAGCTTGCAGATACGGATCGAGGGTATCGAGTCCCTGGTCTGCATGGGCACTGATGGGATGGATGGGGGTGTGGGGAGCAACGGCTTGCACCGCTGCCATGCGTTCTGGCAATCGCTCTGGTTCCACTTGATCCATCTTATTCAGCACAATCACCGCTTCGGCTCCGCTTTCGGATGCCAACACCAAATAGCGTTCAATTCGTCGGGGATTGAAGTCATGATCCAGCCCCGATACTAAAAATACGGTATCGACATTGGCCGCAATCAATTGCTCCTCGGTGCGAGAGCCCGGAGCCATGCGCGAAAACAAGCTCTTGCGCGGCAACACATGATGGATGACGAGTGCACTCTCGCCGCCGACTAGCACCCAGTCGCCCACCGTGGGGAAATCCTGGGATTGGGTGGCTTGATGGGAGAAGCGCCCCGACACTTCGGCAACGCCAATCGCCGATTCGCCTTGCAAGTGGTAGAGTCCCCGCTGCGCTTGCATAACTCGCGCCGGAAACCAACCCTCCGCCTGAAACGGAAGGTAGCGCTGGGCAAAGAAATCATCCCAGCCCAAAGTCTGAAGTTTCATTGTGAGAAAGTCCTCTGGGAAATTCGGTTTGTCAGTCGTGAGAAATTTAGAGGGGTGAAGCTCACAGAGGACTGACCTCGCCAGAGAAGGGAGCCAGTTCCGTTAGAACCTCACCGGGGTAAGGCTTGGATACATGCGTGCGGGAACCGACTCTGTCATAAACTTTCTCCTTGCCATCAATAGGGTGAGCAATAACGTTTGGCGAACAGCGATGGTATCGCCTGCGCGTATTACATTGATACTACAGGTGAAATCCATTTGTCAATAGAGATTTGGAATTGGTCGGCACATTTCGAAATATCGACGTTTGGCTTTGTAGTAAAAGGACAATGGGAAACGTAAGATCGCTTCAACGCTTTTCCATCGTGGTGCTTTACGGACTTTAAAACCTGTCATGTCTTCTAAAAATGAACTCCCGGTTTTGGTCGTGACGCTGGTCATTACCGTTGCACTAACGTGGGGGGTTTGGTTGCTGCTAAAGCCTAGCTTGCAGTTGGATAGGGTAGTTTTAGGGCGTGAATCGCACAATCCAAACTCTGAACAACCGCTCTCAGAAGAATCGACGCGAACGCTAAACGATCGGCTTAGCCCTGGGTATCGGATGTTTTTCCCTCAGGGAGCGACCCTAGAAAAACGTGCGGCAATCGAATTGCTGGGCGATATCAACAACCTCAACCCCTGGGCGGAAGCCGCACAGCTATTGGAAGCGTCGTTGCAGCAAAACCCAAATGATCCAGAAGCACGGATCTATTTAAACAATGTCCGTTTAGGGCAAAGGTCAATGCAGGATCCAGACTTCGATAGCAGAATCGATGCCATTTTGGTGTCGGTGCCAATTGAGAGCGACCCCAATGGTGCGCTGGAAATTTTGCGTGGTGTGGCCCAAGCGCAAGAGGAGGCGAATGCTGCCGATGGCAGGAAGTTGTATGTTTGGATTGCAGATGATGCCAATGATCCGGCGATCGCTCAGCAAATCGCGATCTATGCCGCCGAATCCGACTTCGTCCAGGGTGTAATAGGGCACTATGCCAGCGACGTCACACTGGCCGCTGCTCCAATTTACGAAGACGGACAAGTCGTCGCGATCTCCCCAGTTAGCACATCGGTCAGGTTGAGCGACTTTAGCAATTATTTCTTGCGCACGGTGCCCAGCGATGCTGTTGCAGCACAAGCCCTTGCCGATTATATGCTTGAAACATTGCAACAGCAGCGAGCCACTGTGTTCTACAGTTCCGAAAGTGGCTACAGCCAATCGCTAATGTCTGAATTTTCTTCAGCATTATCGCTGGGGGATGGACAGGTTGTGAATTTGGTGGATGTTGCGGATAGTGGCTTTAGCGCACAGGCTAGCCTGGAAGCGGCCACCCAAAATGGGACAGAAACCCTAGTCTTACTTCCCAATACAGGACGCCTAGACGAAACCCTGCAGGTGGTGCAGTTAGCACAGGGACGCTTTACCCTACTGGCTGGAGATGATGTCTACACCCCAAAAACCCTGGAGATGGGGGAGCAGGCTGCCGTCGATATGGTAGTGGCTGTGCCCTGGCATATCTTGGCTCATGAGGGATCTGAGTTTGTCTCGGCCTCCCGTCAACTCTGGCAAGGGGATGTAAATTGGCGTACCGTAACGGCCTACGATGCAACCCATGCACTGATACAGGCATTTAGAGAGCATCCGCCCGAACCAACAGTCGATCGGCTTCTTAGGAGGGAGCAGGTGCAGCAAGCGTTGTACTCGTCCTCTTTTCAGGCGATGGGTGCGACTGAACCCGTGCTGTTTCTTCAATCGGGCGATCGCGACATGGGCGTACAACTGGTACGAATACAGCCCGGTACGCGCTCGGGATTGGCCTTTGAGTTTGTTCCCATCGACGCTCAATAAAGTTTGCGGCAGGTTAGCGGTTCCGCTACGGAACAAAATCTGCGGGCTGCATCTCAAATCTATTTAGGCAAATCATTCAGGTAAATCATTCGGGGAGCTGACGTTGCTCTCCGGCATCCTGGATTTGATCCACCGCTTCGTTGGCGCGATCGATCGCCTCTTGCCCCGGCGCACCCTCACCATCGGGAGAAGTCACCGTCGAGGAATTGAGCGATCGCACGACCAGATAGCCAACCAGTCCCATGGCCACAAGCAAACCGACGAGAGAAAGTCCTTTCATAGTTTTGGGATAGCTCCTTTGCTGGATATTTGCTGAACAGTGCCTCAAGCTTTGCTTTGCTCAGCGTGCTGGCATTGGTCGCACAGCCCAAAAAATTCCAGCACATGGTAATAGGTCTTGAAATGGTACGAGGCGTCAAGCTTTTCCTCCAGGTCATGCACCGGGCACTCGTCGATAGGAATCGAATTGCCGCACTGAACACAGGTGAAGTGGTGTCGATCTTCCTTGATGGAACTGTAGACCGACTCCCCCGTGCCAAGGGTGCGCGACTGAATCAATCCTTCGCGCTTCAGGGTTTCCAGTGCCCGATAGACCGTTGCCAACCCCATGCGTTTGCCCGCATCCCGCAACTGCACATACAGTTCCTGAGCCGAAAGGGGCTGATCGAGTTGCTTCACCAGATCAAGAATATGCTGCTGATTTCGAGTCAGCCGCTGAACTAGCGTCTTCTGATGGGAGTTGCTCATAGGGCGCGAGGTTGAGTGCGACGAAGCGGAAAGAGTCGTGGGACACTAATTAAGTGACTTCATCCAGTGTATCTGTTGTGCTTCTCCTCCATTCGGCGGATTCGCCTCATAAGGGGGTCGCATCATAGAATAAAAAGCGTTGCAGCGAGTGAGTAGCCGTGAACCCACCTCTTTTGACGACGTTTCAGGCCAAGATTTACGTTACCCTGCGTCCCTCGGTGTTGGATCCAGCGGGAACAGCGGTGCGGTCTGGATTAGAGCACATGGGATACGACAACGTGGATCAGGTCCGCATTGGCAAGTATGTGGAGCTGAGCCTATCAGCGGAAAGCGAAGCGGCGGCAGCAGAGCAGCTAGATCGGATGTGCGACCAGTTGCTCGCTAACCCAGTGATTGAGAATTACCGCTTCGAGATTAGCGCGACCCATTGATGGCGATGGGTGGATGGGTGGATCGATGGGTGGGATGGTGAGTTGGATCTGGCGACAAGTTAACAACAGCGAAACGGCGGAGTTGAGCGATGAAATTTGGCGTAATTGTGTTTCCAGGCTCGAATTGCGATCGCGATGTCGCAATGGTAACGCGAGATCTGCTAGAGCAACCGACCCGGATGGTATGGCACGAGGAACGAGATCTGTCTGATCTGGATGTGGTGATTGTGCCCGGCGGCTTTAGCTATGGGGACTACCTGCGTTGTGGGGCGATCGCCCGCTTTTCCCCGGCCATGCAAGCCACCCTCGACCATGCTCAGCGGGGGGGCATGGTGCTGGGTATTTGCAATGGGTTCCAGGTGCTAACCGAAGCCGGATTGCTGCCAGGTGCACTGGTACGCAATCGCGATTTGAATTTTATTTGCGATCGCCCCACCCTGCGCGTCGAACGCACCGACTTCCCCTGGACCCAGGGCTACAGCCGCAACGCTGTCATCACGCTCCCCATCGCCCACGGCGAAGGCTGCTACTACGCCGATGCCGACACCCTCAAATCCCTGGAAGACCAGCAGCAAGTTGTCTTCCGCTACTGCACCCCCGAAGGCGAACTGGCCGATGCTGCCAACCCCAACGGCTCCCTGAACCACATCGCCGGGATCTGCAACCGCCAGGGCAATGTGCTAGGCATGATGCCCCACCCCGAACGGGCATCCGACAAAATGTTGGGCAATACCGACGGGCTGGCGCTGTTTGAAGGTTTGCTCAACGCAGTTCAGGCTGTTGCGTAGGTTGCCATTGGTTTGTTTGACCCAGGGGTCGGGTGCCTAGTGAGGGTTATCAGTCTTGGGAAAACCCACTGAAGGCACCCGACCCCTTTCCCGCTTTGAGCCAAGGAGGAACCATGAGCCTTGAGACAGCAGTTGGACATATTGTCTGGCATGACCTCCTGACGCGCGACGTTGCGATCGCACGACGTTTCTACGCTGACCTGCTGGGTTGGGAATACCAGATCGAGCATGCCGCAAACTTCGTCTGGCGTCCAGGAGAAGCCGATTACCCGCTCATTTTCGCAAACGGCGAAGCCCATGGAGGCTTTGTTGAACTGGAGCAAGATATTTCACGCCATTGGGTTGCCTATGTGCAAGTCAACGATGTTGATGCGGTAACAGCAAAGGCTGCTAGCCTCGGGGCAACCATTATCCGGGAACCGTTTGACACGCCAGGTGTTGGCCGGAGTTCCGTCATTCAAGATGGGCAAGGCGCGATCATCTGCCTCAATGTTCCAACCCACAACTTCCCCGCTCCCAAAGGAACATTCGTTTGGGAAGAACTCATTACCAACGATATTGAAGCTGCCAAGCAGTTCTACAGCGAGCTATTTGGCTGGACACCCCAAGATATCGATACCAACCAGGGAGCTAGCTACGCTGTGATGAAATGTGCTGATGGGGCGATCGCCACTGGCATCACAAATCAGGCTTTTGATACCGTCGAATCGCCCATTTGGATTCCCTATCTTGCCACCAACGATATTGATGCGACCCTTGCTAAAGCCAGGGCAATCGGTGGGAAGGTGCGTGCAGAAGCCAACATGCCAAACGGCGATCGCAAAGCCATCCTTGCAGATCCAACAGGAGCCATTTTTGGCCTCCTCGCATCCAGTGAGTTCCGCACTTGAACCTGCTTCGAGAACGTAGCTTGACCTCTAGGCGATCGCTAAATAAACACACTCGGGTCAACCTTGAAGAGTTTTCCCAATGCTTTGATCTGGGAAATTGAGAATTCATAATCATCTGTTAGGGCAGCGGTGGCGATCGCCTCAGGGGTCGGGTGCCTTACTCGCTTCTCCCAGAACTGATGACTTCCACGAGGCACCCGACCCCTAAGCCCTGCTGATAGCCAAAGCACCTGATTTTCCGTGTGGAGAGGAACCTAAATAAAATGCTCTGATCGGACTGAAGCGCTTATCTGCTACAGTTTACAAGTCGCTGCGTGAGAAAAGAGAACCACACCCCCATCGCCTCCCCCCCAGACCAACACCCGGGGACGGAAGTTCTCCCTCCGGAGAAAAATTGGGATCGAAGTGTAGATCGTCATAGGCCAACCACGATTCATCCTTTCGCCATCCGACGCGATCGCCAAACCTTTCCCAATCGTCGTTGTAGCCTTTAGGGCTGCCGCATTCTTGCCAAATCCGCTTCTGCACACTGAAGCCAAATTTACCGTTGCTGAAATGAACCCAGAGGCGATCGATCGTCTTTAAGTCTTTACAGGGAAAGCTTTTCAACTCTTCCGCTCGAATCCAATCTCCTTTGCTTCGCCCTACGACCTCCAGCATTCGCACATAGGTTTCATAATCAGCCTCTTTCCACTTGCCCTCTGCTAGCAAGTCCCGCAAGTGCGTGTAGTCAACTCCTTTCTCTGATTCCAGTAAGATTTCTTGCGTCTGCGCTGGAATAGGAGCAGTGGCTGTCTGAGGCGATGGCGGTTGTGGTTCTTTTTTCTTGGGTTTTAGCTTTGCTCGGATAGGAGCCGTATCCTCATCCCGTAGCTTTAGAATGTGCTGCAAATCCTTCAATTCTTTTGCAGTTTTCACGGAGAAAGGATATTCAAATTCAATGGTTTCCTGACTGGACAGTGGGAAGTTCTCTAGCCGATAGCAAGAGGCCAAGAAAAACGGACATGGGTTCAGTCAAACGACCCGTCATGTCCGAAACTGGCTGAGATAGAACGTTTCAGCCAGCAATATTATGGAGCTATGCCAACGTCTTGAGCAAATCTTAAA
>JBCBSL010000240.1:0-9259 GCA_039819145.1 Cyanobacteria bacterium J06638_22 | reverse complement strand
GTCCACTGTAGAACCCGTTGGAGTCGTATCGTGACTGCTTCCACTTCTATGACCTTTGCCGAATTGCAGGCGGAAGTTGCCCATCTGCGGGACGAATTGCAAATTCGTGACCAGTTGGTTCAACAACTGTCGCAAGAGCTATTTCGGATGGTAAAAGGCAATGCCACTGCTAAAACCAACGCTCAACCCTCTGAGGAAAACCTGAATGAGATGCGGGTGTTGCGGGAGCAGTTGCATGGGGTCGAACAACAAGTATCCTTTTACCAAAATCAGCTTGAGTCTCGGGATACCGAGATCCATCAACTACGCCAGACGGTAAAAGACTTGGGCGATCGCTCTCAAATGCTGGAGCGGGTCGTGCAGGAAATGCCCCAAGTCTATCGCCAGAAATTCGCTGAGCGGTTGTCCCCTATCAAAGAAAAGGTGGCACTGATTCAGCAAGAAAACCGTCGCCTCCATGCCGAGTTGCAGAGCGTCAGCTATCGTCTCGCCGTCCGCAACCGCCGCGTCAGCCACATCGACCTGCCCAGCTTTCCCCGTGGCATGGCGAATGCAGCACTACCGTCGGTCAGCTAATCGGATTTGAAGTCAATACTTTGCTCACAGCTTGTCAGATATGAGAGCTGTGAGTTTTGGCATTTTGTTAGTCCGTTGTAGGAATTCCCAAACGACGTTTCAGCTGAATCCATTGGGTGCGGAGCTTCCAGAATTTGCTAGATTCCATTGCGGCGATGCGTGCCTGGGCGTCGGAAAGGGCGCGGCTCACCTGGGTGGATTCTCCAGAGAGAGACTGGGCAGATTGTATGGTTTTGCCAGAGCCAAACTCCTGATGCCAGAAAATGAGTCGGAGGGCAATGTGCTCTGCCTCCAGAGTCTCCCGTTGCGAATTCGCTGATCTATCAGATTGGGCGGGCAACTCTCCCGTGATCTCGTAGCTAAACCGGAAGCGTTGGGTTTGGGCAAGGTGGAGCAATAAGCAAAGGGTTGCTGTCGCGTCGAGATAGGGATCGCGATTGAGCCAATCCATCAATCCCTCGCGGCGCATCAGGAAGCTGCCAGGAGCCAGCGGTGCATGAAACCGCAGCAGCCGACCCAGATTGAAAGGTTGGAATCCCTGAATCGTTGCGGTGTCATCTACAGTCTGGAGCAGACCGCTGTAGGCTACACCGCAATCGGAATAGCGCTGGAGGAGCTGGCAGAGGATGCCAACATGGTTGAGATGCAGCACCGTCCCAGCATCGATAACGCCAACATACTCCCCGTGCGCTTTCGCTAGCCCCTGCCACAGCGCCGTGCTGGCAGGAATATCGGCGGGCACCGTGAGGTGAGTGAGTGAGACATCTGCATCGTGCAATTCAGGACGCTCGGCTTCCTGATCGGTCTGCACAAGCAGCACAGACAGGTTGGGATAGGTCTGCTGGCTCAGGCTCTGGAGCGATCGCCCAATTGCCTCTGCACTGCAATGACTTCCTAGCAAAATCATCTGCACGGGCAATTCCGACTCAATCTGCAAATGCCCCGAGGAGACAAAGTGCTTCTTAGTCAGCACAGTCTGGTGCAAGGGTTCGAGCGTCTTGAGCAGGATTTCGAGGGCGTAGTGCTCAGTGAAGCGGCTATGAGCCTCTTGGGCAAGGGCGATCGCCGCTTCCTGATGACTACAAACCCAGTCCATGTGGACATCAATCTGTTGTGCCTGCACTTCACTAGGCGCATCCGCATCGATATACAACACGGAATCTCCAAACGCCTCACGGATGAAAGGATGGTCGCCACAGAGGGCGATCGCCCCCGACGCTACAATCTCAAAAATGCGCATGGTCGGAATGGCAGCATCCCGATGCTCTGAGCGATGCAGGCATAATCCAACTCCGCACTGGTGCAGGGTTTCTAATACGCTAGTGCCATCAAATGGTAAGGCTCCCCGATAGCTGTTTTTAAGGTAGCCCCAGCCCTTGGGATTGCCATACACCGCCATGTAGGAGCGAGTGTCGAGCTGCTGAAACAAACCTTGAAATCGCTGCCCATCCCAGTTGGAGCCACAGTAGAAAAGCTGAGGTTTCTCCAGCTCGGAGGCACGGAACTCGGAGCTTGGGGAGCTGGTGTAGAAGGGGGTGTGGAGGAAAGGCTTGGGCGTATTGCTGAGGAGGCGATGGAGCCAGCGGGCGATCGCCGGAGACGACACCAGATAGCCGTCGTAGCTAAGGATATTGGCGATCGCCGCCTCCACCCCCTCAAAGAAAATGGGCGGATTCCACATGCAGCCGTAGGTGGGGAATTCCGTTACCTTAGGTGCGTTATTGTGGAGCGCCAGCACGCAGTCTGGCTGCATCGCCCGGATCTCGGCAGGGCTGCGGCATTCCACGGCGACCCAACCCAACTTTGCTGCAGCCAGCCCTATTCGCCGGGCTAGCTCCGACTCGGCAAACCAGGTTTCATCAAAGGGATTGTGCAATGCCAGTCGCATACCTCGCCATCCTCATACCTGTTAAATCGTCACAGCGACTAGAATCCCGTGCATACAGCAACCCGTCCAGAAAAGCGCTGCTGCAACTTTTGCAGCACCTCCCAATGTTGTGGTTCCTGGGGAAGTTTGCAAAGGACAATTTGCAGAGCGTCGGTATCGGGGATGTCTTGGGCGATCGCCATATTCCAATCCCACTCACGCGTTTGGATGTGATACTTCTGCTTGTCGAGCATCCCCTGGACAACAGCCATATCTGTCCCACCGCCCAGCAAAAGCAGTGGGATCTTTTCCATCGACGCAGCCGGATCTAGCAGGTGCAGGGCGCGAATGGAGGATTGCAATAAGGCTGCTTCATTCTCTAATTGCGCTTCTGCAAAGGCATCCAGACGACGGTTTAATGCCGCAATTTCCTTTGTTGTTCGGTCAATATCATCCAACCGCTCCAGCCGCTGAAGAATCGTGTCGAGCTTTTCTAAAAATAAATTTTTGATGGCTTTAATGCGATTCAACATTGGCTTTGAGATTTACGAAAAGACGATGAGATTGTAATCAAAATGCTTCGTATTATGGGGAGAATTTTGAAGCGATCTGAGTATGAATTGAAAAGGCATCACCATACTCCACACCTGTTAGCCGCTAGGATAGTTGGCGCAATTGCTCTCGCAGTTTCGCTGTTTTATCCAACAGCGCATTAGAACGCGGACTATTGGCAAAGCGAGATGGTTTATTCACCGAGTTGAGCAAATTATCGTAGAGTTCCATATACTGTTGTTGAAGATGTTGAACTCGCTGTTTTAACCAAGCCTGATTTTGATAAAGCGGTGCGTCATCTAAGGCACGAAAGCATTCCTGCAAACCCAGATTTTGTTGGCGGCAGGATAGTCCTTGATTGGAGCAAGAGGAAATCATCCGAGGGAAGTAGCAAACCGCAGCTTCGGAATCCTGCGCTAACCGCAAAAACCAATCATAGTCTGCAGAGATACGATAGGTTTCATCAAATAAACCCAACCGATCGAACAGATGACGCCCGAAAAAGCTCGCTGCATGTTGAGGTCCCTCGGCATAGGAAAGAAGTGCTTCCTTAAGCTGACTCACAGGGCGGGGAATACGCTGGATCGCGCGACCGCTTTTTCCTATCCGCATTTCCATTTGCCCATACACAAACTCACATTTTGGCTGCTGAGAAATGAAATCTGCCAGCTCTTGAAACACATGAGAATCAACTAAGTAATCATCGGAGTTGAGAAAATATAAAAAATCTCCAGTGGCTTTACGAATGCCCTTATTCATCGCCGCGTAAATACCATCATCCGGCTCGCTCACAACGTAAGCCATCTTGTCCGCATAGGCATTTACGATATCGAGGGTGCGATCGCTCGACTTCCCATCAATAATCAAATACTCCACATCGGAATAGGTCTGATTCACAACACTTTGAATCGACTGTTCGATGTAGGCATCGGCATTTTTACAAACGGTAATAACCGAAATTTTCATGCGTTTGAGCAAAACTAATGAAGAGACGGATGAAACCAAATGGCGCAAATCGCATTCCTCTCACCAAAAGTTGGAATACCCGCAGGGTAGGCACCGCTCACCCAACCAAAGCCCTGCACCATTCAGGTTTTATGCGCTCCAATCGTATCATCAAAGATGTCGTGGAAGGACGGACAGCAACGCGCGATCGCAAGCCCCACAAAGCCGCAGCCAAACCCACCATTCCGCAACGCTTTAACCCACTACGCTACCCACCACACCCGACAAACCCACTCATCTGCGTCCATCCGCGTCCATCTGCGTTCCATTTTGCCAACTCAGGCGCACTACAACACTACCTACACCATCAAACGAAGTCCCTCATCTGCGTCCATCCGCGTTCATCTGCGTCCCATTCCTCCAATCCAGCCACTACACATCACCCCCTAAACCCAGTCGCTTCCTCAGAATCATCCAATTGGTGCGGATCCTCCAAAACTTGCTCGTTTCCATCGCAGAAATTCTGCCTTGCGATCGCCCCAACTCGGCCTCTAGCTCCTCCACCTGCTCCTGGCTTTGGCGCAACTTCATCCGGTAGTCAAGATTGTTGCGCACCAACGCTTCATAGGAAAGTTGGGGATAAATGGCTCCAAAGTTTGTGCCCAGGCTGACATCCAGCTCCACAGAATCCAAATCTTCCGCCGAAACTGGGGTAGAAGGAGCGGGATGCGTTGTCACCAGATCCTCAAACAGCGCCATGTAGTCCTTCGCTTGACGCACCAGGAGGTAGTTATCGAGCGTGCGCTGACGTCCGTTCTGGCTGAGGCGCTGGCGTTGCGCCTCATCAAACACCAACTTCAGAATGGCGGCAGCCAGAGCGTCCAGGTCACCAGGGGGTACCAACAGCCCCGTCTCTCCATCAATCACCGCATCGGGGATGCCCCCTGTGTCGAAAGCAACAACGGGAGTAGCACAGCTCATGGCCTCCAGCATCACATTCGGTAGATTGTCCTCTTGCGACGGCAGCACCAGCAGATCCGCCGCAGAGTAAAGGCAGCTAAGGGTATCGTCATCCTCGATCATGCCGAAGGCACGGACGGGAACGCTGAGGGACTGTAATTCGTCGCTAGGCGGTGGTCCAAAGCAAATCAACTGTACCTTGCCTGCCTCCGCCAAAGCACGAAACTGGGCATTGGCCTCGCAGCGCTGGAGCGCCGCAAATAGCGCCCAGAACCCTTTGCGGATTTCGTTGCTGTCATTCGCCCCGATGAGAATAGCGATCGCCCCCTCCGACAGTCCCATCTTCCGCTTCGCTTCTGGCTTCGGTGTGGGGTGAAACACATCGGTTTCCAGTCCGTAGGGAATGACCTCGACCCGATGGTGGCGCAGGGGCGCACTTTTGCGAACACAGTCCGCGAGCCAGCGGCTGGGTGTAACGATGGTGAGCGGCAAATCAGCCCACAGATCGGCTTTGTCCTGTAACACCCGTGCCGGGAGGTCGAGAGGATTTTCGAGCAATTGGGGGCAGGTATGGCAATCGGTTTGATAGCGATCGCACCCCGCCGGATAATGGCACCCACCCGTGAAGGCCCAGCAATCATGCAGCGTCCAAACGATGGGTTTGTTCAGTTGTGCCAGTTTGCGCAGCGACGTTACGGATAGAAGGCGGCTGACCCAGTGCAGATTCACCACATCGGCTTCCAATATCGGAGCGAACTGCGTCACGTCCACCCCCGGATACGACAGGGTAAACAGCGTGTTGGAGATCTCTGTCCGTCCCTGATCGATGAACACATCCTGAATTGCCGCCAATCCAGCGCGGGCAACATACTGCTCTGCAAAAACGTTTTGCACTTGGTGGATGGTGTCATCGGGCATTTGCTTGCGGCGTGCCGTGATGGAAACGGGCACATCCAGCGCTTGCAGCCCCTTATAAAGCCGGAAGCTGGCTCGCGCTGCCCCTCCCGCAATATCGTTCGTACACACCATCGAAACTTTCATCATTACCGTTCCTGCTTCCCCTTCCCACACGGTTCGCCTTGGGGCGATCGCTAATCTCCAACAACTTTACACCGCCAGACAGCGCTGTTCATTTGTAGCAGGGCTTTATCCCGAACTCAGGTTCAACCGTAAACATTGGCAGACACCATTAAATCAGCTTCGATCTTGGCAACAGTCCTTAAAATCTACGTACAAGAAGCGCAAGACAGAGCCATTTGGCTTTTAGCACACGGTTATTCTCCGCCAAGTTTCAGCGAACGACCCAACCGATAGCTTGACGTGGCAAAATCTAAGTAACTTCTCAGAATCGATTTCTGAGTCATATTTTCACGTCGCATTGCAGGCATATTCCGATGACGGCAACCCTTTCTACGCTCCCCAGCCAGTACAACCCCTCCGAAACCGAGGGCAAGTGGCAAAAATTTTGGGAAGAGCAGCAGGTCTTCAAAGCAGATCCCACAGCGGAGGGCGAGCCTTACTGCGTGGTCATTCCACCGCCCAATGTTACAGGCAGTCTCCACATGGGGCATGCCTTCGAAAATGCCCTAATCGACACCCTGGTGCGCTATCACCGCATGAAAGGGCGCAATACCCTATGGTTGCCCGGAACCGACCATGCCAGCATTGCCGTGCAAACCATTTTGGAGCGAGAACTCCGTAGCCAGGGCAAAACCCGACAGGATGTGGGTCGCGATGCCTTTTTGGAGCGGGCATGGGAATGGAAGGAAGAATCGGGCAGCACGATCATCAACCAACTGCGTCGGCTAGGGGTTTCCGCTGACTGGAGCCGGGAGCGCTTCACCATGGACGAAGGGCTGTCCCGCGCCGTCCTCACGGCCTTCAACCAGCTTTACCAAGAAGGGCTGATCTATCGCGGCAACTATATGGTGAACTGGTGCCCGGCCAGCCAGTCAGCCGTATCTGACCTGGAGGTGGAAAGTCGCGAAGTCGATGGCAACCTCTGGCATTTCCGCTATCCCCTCACCGATGGCTCGGGATATGTGGAAGTGGCCACAACCCGCCCCGAAACGATGCTGGGCGATACCGCTGTTGCCGTGAACCCCGACGACGATCGCTACAAAGAGCTGGTGGGCAAAACGCTGATGCTGCCCATCATGCAGCGGGAAATTCCCATCATCGCTGATGAATATGTCGATGCCAGCTTTGGAACCGGATGCGTGAAGGTAACCCCGGCTCACGATCCGAACGATTTCGAGATGGGCAAACGCCATGATCTGCCCTTCATTAATATCCTCAATAAAGACGGCACGTTGAACGAGAATGTCGCGCCCGAGTTCCAGAGCCTCGATCGTTTCGATGCCCGCAAGAAGGTAGTGGAGCGTCTCGATTCCGACGGATTCCTCGTGCGGGTTGAGGATTACAAGCACACGGTGCCCTATAGCGATCGCGGAAAGGTCCCCGTTGAACCGCTGATCTCGACCCAATGGTTCGTCAAGATTCGTCCCCTCGCCGATAAAGCCCTCGATTTTCTGGATAACCAGGACGAGCCCATCTTTGTTCCCGAGCGTTGGACAAAGGTGTATCGCGATTGGCTAGTGAGTCTGCGCGACTGGTGTATTTCACGCCAACTGTGGTGGGGGCATCAAATTCCAGCCTGGTATGCCGTTAGCGAAACGAGCGGCAGCATCAGCGATGAAACACCCTTCGTGGTCGCCGGCAGTGAGGAGGACGCGCGTCAGCAACTGGTGGCGCAGTTCGGCGAATCCGTCGAGATTCAGCAAGATCCCGATGTACTGGACACCTGGTTTTCCTCTGGCCTGTGGCCTTTCTCGACCATGGGGTGGCCCGACAACACCGCCGACCTTGCAACCTACTACCCCACCACAACACTCGTAACCGGGTTTGACATCATCTTCTTCTGGGTCGCACGGATGACAATGATGGCCGGGCACTTCACCGGAAAAATGCCCTTCCAATCGGTCTATATCCACGGACTCGTTCGGGATGAGAACAACAAAAAAATGTCGAAGTCGTCCAATAACGGCATCGATCCACTCCTGCTGATCAATAAATATGGTACCGATGCCCTGCGCTACACGCTGATTCGGGAGGTGGCTGGCGCGGGTCAAGACATTCGCCTGGCCTACAACCGTAAGACCGACGAGTCGGAGTCAGTGGAAGCATCCCGCAACTTCACCAACAAGCTGTGGAATGCCTCCCGCTTCGTGTTGATGAACTTGAATGGGAAAACCCCGGAGCAACTGGGTAAACCCAACCTGCAAAACCTGGAACTGGCCGATCGTTGGATTCTTTCCCGCTACAACCAAGTTGTGCAGCAAACCCGCACCGACCTCGACAAATTTGGCATGGGTGAAGCTGCCAAAGGGCTCTACGAGTTCATTTGGGGTGACTTCTGCGACTGGTATATCGAGCTGGTGAAGTCGCGGCTGCAGCAAACGGATGCCCCAACTCGTGAGGTTGCCCAGCAAACCCTGGCCTATGTACTGGAAGGCACCTTGCGGTTACTGCACCCCTTCATGCCTCACATCACCGAAGAGTTGTGGCAAACGCTAACCCAGGCGAACCAAGAAAAGGTATTGGCGCTGCAAGCGTACCCTGAACCCGAGGAATCGCTCATTAACGCCGACCTTGAGGAACAGTTCAAGTTACTAATTGGCACCATTCGCACTGTTCGTAATCTACGAGCTGAGGCCGAAATCAAGCCATCGGCTCGAATTTGCACCATTCTCAAAAGCGATAGTTTGAAAGAGCGCCTCATCCTCTCAACAGGTCAGGATTACATCAAAGATCTAGCCCGGGTTGAGGAGCTGACGATCGAGGAGCCCGAGGGCACTGAAACATTATTATCTAGCACCCAACAAGCGGTCATGGGAAGCGTGATGAAGATTTTGGATGGGTTGCGTCCGTCGCGATTGGCCAAGTATCGCAGACCCGTTGTAAGCCTAGGACTGATTTTCCTGACCGTCCTTTCAGTGAAGCTCACGATTTCGGTTGTTAACACCATCCATCGATTAGTCATTCTGACACCGTTTCTTCAACTGATTGGCGTTACCTATTTCCTCTGGTTCTCAGCCCGATTCCTCGCTTTTGCAGAAGGTCGGGACGCGTTGTCTGCCAAAATTGAGGCCGTCACCACACCAGCAACCGAGCGCTTGCAAGCATTGAAGCAAACACAAACCCCCGCCATTTCCACGGTTGCCGATCCACAACCGGAAGCACCTCAACAGATGGTTGTTGGCGTTATTGGTACCGTACAAGTTCTAGTGCCGTTGGAAGGCGTTGCTGATATTAAGGCACTGCGGACAAAGATTGAGCGCGATTTGGGTAAAGTGGAAG
>JBCBSL010000239.1:0-9284 GCA_039819145.1 Cyanobacteria bacterium J06638_22 | reverse complement strand
TGGCCGCTGTAAAGCAGCGGCCACAAACGATAGTTGGGGTCTTCGGCTGCTGAACCGGATTTGATATTATCTGGTGGGGACGGCTAACGGTAGGGTAAACCAGAAGGTTGATCCTTTCCCCGGATGGCTGATCACCCCAATCTCTCCGCCGTGAGCTGTCACAATTTGCTTGCACAGGTACAATCCCAATCCCAGCCCTGGCATGTAGCGAGCGCTTGTGCCACGGGTATATAGGTCAAATAGTCGTTGGCATTGGGAGGGAGGAATGCCGATACCGCTATCCTGAACGCGACAGAGCATCATCGGTGGTATTTTGGTGTAAGCTGCGTTTTGTCCCAATAGGATAGATTTAAGACGCTGTCTGGGTGATAGACGAGCAGTTGGCAATGTCTTTGATGGGGATGAATCGATAACTTCTGCGCCCAGGGTAATCTCAATACCCGGCGGGTTGTGTTTCAGCGCATTGTCGATAAGGTTACTAAAGATGCGCCAGAGGTGGGTCGGGTCGCCGTTCACATAGGGAAGATCTGGATCAATGTCATTGCGTAATGCAACCGTGTTTTGTAGCAGTTTGGGCTCGCTGTCGGCTACAACGGCTTTTACGACGCTACTCAGGTGTAGGGGCTGAACCTGCAATAGCATCCCCTTTCCATCGGCGTTGTAGGCTTCTACCAAAGAATTGAGTAGACGAAGTTGGCGATCGCTCCCCTGCAAGAGCCGCTCGATCACCGACGTTTGCACGGTGATCTGCCCCTCAATCGATTTGTCTAGTAGCTTTCGCAACACAACCGATGTGCCCATCACCGGACTGCTGAGATCATGTGAAATGGCGTGCAGGAAAATTTGTAGTTCTCGCCGTGACTCAAACTCAGACCGACGCAGCCGCTCATAAACAAAAACCCCGACATTACAAATCAGACAAACCCAACCGATTTCAATGAGCGTACCTACGCCATACACATCAAACATCGATCGGTTGCCAATTTCAGTCAATCCAAGAATTGGCAGAACAACAATGTAGTAAGCAATGGGTAAGAGTTGGAGTAATAAATGTAGGGGCCAGCGAAGCGGTAACAATACAGCCAAAGCTAAGAAAACAAGCGTGCTCGGAGATGTTGGTATTGCGTAGAACGTGGCGATGAGCTGCGTTAAAAATCCATTCACGGTGCTGGCAAAAACGACAAAGATCCATCCTGGATGTTGGCGTCCCCATTGTGTTCTATGCAGGATGATGCAGAGCACCATCAGACTAGCCGTGAGGATAGAACCGACAATGGTAATTTGTCTGAATTGATCAGCCAGCCAGGGGGCTTCGTACAAACTCTCGAAGTCTGCACGAAGTTTGTCGATATGAAACAAAAACACCTGGAGGTTGTACGCTGCGGAGATTAGGAAGCAAACTAATCCAATCCATAGGCCAAAGCCCAAGCGTTTATGAAAAGCTTCGTGTCGCCATTGGAGATAGTCAGCTGACTCGGCGGAGAAAAGAGCCTTATGAATCGAGGCTCCGCCCTGGTAAAGCGACTGGATGAGGTGGTGCAAAAACAAAGGCATCCTGCTGTAGAGATTCATGGCAGTGGCTTTAGGGTTGGGATTCAGGCGCAGGCCATTGCACTATCTAACCCTGAAATGCGATCGCACATCGCCCGATCAGTTATTTTTGCTCAGCTCATTATTGCGTTCAGGTCGGAGTATGGGTAGGCCGCTAATGGGCGCACACAAAACGGACTCCAGTGTAGACAACTGGAGTCCGTCGTTTTTCTGCTTTGGGAGTCCTTATGCAGTAGGACTAGGATCGTTAGGCTTTGAAAGCCCCTCAGCGCGACTTGTAGAGGTTTGATGAACCCGTTTCCTTTGTTCTAGTCTCGATGTTGCAGTCATTGTGATAGGGAACGGGTTCTGGGGGCGAGAGTTATTTTTATGAAATGGGTATCAGACGATCGATGTGGAGCCAGAGTCGTTTGATGATTGGGGAACAGAGTTATCTAGCTCACAGTGGGCGAACCAAGAATTGGCCATTTCTTTCATCTCTGGTTGCGGAAAGTCCTTCAGCAGCGATACGCCAAATAACATCTTGAGTCCTAGCCGCTCGAACCATGGCACACCGATTCCAGTTTCCATTTTCACCATGAAATATTTCTCGAATGCTGCTTTTGCCCAATTCACCCAGCGCCCCTGGATGGCATAGGAGTGATGGCGCTTGCCAGTTTCTGGATCGGGCAACACCGGAGCTGCAATGTAGGCAATACCTGTGTTGCCAAATTCTGCAAAGCAGAGGGCATCTAGGGTAGGGATTTGTAGCGGTGCATCGAGTGCTCCTAGTTCTACAGCAATATTATGGGCAACGGCGAGCCCCATCGCTTCTGTCATCTGCCCACTTTTGGGCAAGCCAATCGGCACGCGTGTTTTATCCGGTTGAGCCAGCTTCACACTCACACCCAGAGCATAAATGGAAGGAAACTGGGGATGGCGATGATTGGGTAGGGTGGGAATGAACCCATTTTCGTCGCCTAAGCTCGGGACCTTTCGGATGAACGATGCTCCCCGAAACGCAGGCAAAATCATTGAAAATGTCTGTGGAATGCGCCATCCATCTTCTAGAACTACTGCATCCGGCTCGATTCGCGTGATGGCCGTATCGACGATCGCCTCAATGCCGCGCTTTTTGAGCAGCGCTGCCGTTAGTTCCTGGGCATTTTTTAACCCACTAACCCCCAGATGACCAACATAGGGTTCTGGTGTCACTAATGTAATGGGGCATTGGTCGCGGATCCCCTTCTGCCGCAAAATCCAATCTGCCATGAGCACAAACTCGTAGGCTGGCCCAAAACAGCCTGCACCAGGGGCGGCTCCAATAACGATAGGGCCAGGATTGTTTAGCAACTCTCTCCATGCGGCAAGAGCCTCTAGGGCATGGGGGGCAGTACAGACAGACTGGGTATAGCCGTCGTGGGGGCCTAGGCCAGGAACCTGGTCAAATGCCAAAGAGGCACCTGTTGCGATCGCCGCATAGTCGTAATGAATAACCTGGTCGTCGCCCACTGTAATGGTTTTAGCTTCTGGATCCATTGCTGTGACCGGACCTGGAACCCACGTTAACCCATGCTTTCGCGTCAGGCGCTCCAGATCGAGCTGCATATGATCGAGTGGATCGAGGTCGAGCGCGACCCGAATTAGCCCGGGTACAAACGTGAACTTGGACTGATCAGAGATCAAGGTGACCGTGTGTTCTTTGGGTAAAAGATGGCGCAATTCATAGGCCGTTGATAAGCCGCCCAAACCAGCTCCAATGACTGCAACGTTTGCCATAAATCTAGTTTGCTCCTGGTGAATTTTATGGATGGCGAATGCGAGCGTCCAAAATCCATTGGGGACGAATGCTCGAATCTACGGAAATTGACTTTAACCCTCTCGGATACTGGGGTTTGTGTATCGACTGCTGAGACGATATTTGGGGAGAAAAAATTATCAAAAATGATTTAAGCGCATATTGCTATATAAGCATAAAACGAAGTCTCTACTCGTTTAATGTTTGGTTCTCTGCACTACCGCTGTGTTCATCCCAATAGATCTGAGCCTCCAGTGACTGCGGATGCAGCGCATCCATGACTCCAGGGGAGCAAAAAGCAGCGTGTTGCGTCTTGAGGTGTGGGATGGCGCCCAGTCAGCATCAAGATTCGAGGAGAAAAAATCCCAAAATTTCAATTCAAGGTGTATAAGGTTGAGAGGGAATGGCACGTTCTTGGATGAATTCATTCCCCGATCTGCTGCTTACTGCTTGTTTCCTGCTTTTCACCTGGGGAGTGGCGATCGCTCCATCATCCACCCGACACCCTATTTACGAGGCGATGCGATGGTACAGCGAATCCTACGAGTCAACCGTGACTCTGTATTTAAGCTAAGACCTCTTCCCTCCGACGAACTTTCCAATCGCGATACCTACGACGTCGAAGCTGGAGAAACCTACGAAATTCACTCCTACGCCTACGCCAATGTCAATGGGGACTTCAACGGCCACATTAAATTTGCCCTCAAAGATCGCTCCCTGCGAGGGTTTAATACTTGGTTTATCCATAGCTCCAACGCCCAGATCGAGTTTGATGGCGTCGTCGTCTATCCCCATGAGGATCAGCGATCAATTCCTATCCTACGGGTCGTGCGTGATACGGTCTTTAAGCAGCGCCCCCTCCAGTCCTCGGTTCTCGCCCCCAGCGAAATCATTAGCGTTTCCCGGGAAAAAAGTTTTCCGCTGCATTCCTATGCCTATGCCGATAATCAAGGCGACTTTAGCAACCATATTAAAATTGCTATTCGTGAAGAAAAAGACTTCCTCCAGGGGCGGAGTACCTGGTTTGTATATGACCAACATGCCTACGTGGAATTTGATGGTCAGGTCGTCTATCCCAAGCCCGAAGCCAATGACTTTGTTCTTCGGGTTACGCGCAATACCTTCTTCAAGCGTCAACCCGAGCCTTCCTCCCAGCTCAGTCCCACCCAACTCCATAGTGTGAATCAAGGGACGGTCTGGATTCTACATTCCTATGCCTATGCTGATCGGCAGGGCGACTTCAATCGCCATATTAAATTTGCGCTGAAGTACGAAAAAGACTTTATCAACGAGTTGAGTACCTGGTACATCTACGATGGCCATGCCAGGGTTGAATACAACGGCCAAGTGGTCTATCCCGTCCCGCGTCCTACCCCGCCCCCACCGCCCCCGAATGGTTACTCCGGGATTCGCTTTCGGCTCCCTGGGAGCTATGGCCATGTTTATACCGATCAACCCATTATCCCTGGTGGCGATTTTTTCTGGGGCGAAGCGACAAAGAATGCAACGCGCATTCCTTCAAGCGTGACCATCACTGAAAATATTATTGGACTAGCGCGAACCCTCCAGCGCGCCCGCAATCAGATTGGACGTCCCTTCCAGATCAATTCCTGGTATCGTCCTCCCGCTGTCAATGCCGCTGTCGGAGGAGCTAGTCGGAGCCAACATCTGTTTGGGAAAGCAGCGGATATTCAAGTAGCGGGATTGAGTGGACGGCAGGTTGCCAATGCTGTTTTCGGGTGGTGGAATGGCGGCATTGGGATCTATAGCCACATGCCTAGCGTCATTCACTTGGATACAGGCCCTCGACGCTATTGGGGATTCTAAGCCTTGAGACCGCTAGGATCTTCGATAGAACTTCATGTTGCGGCGGTTCGTTGCTAATGCGGTGGTTTGCTTCTAATTGAATGCGCCTTCATCACGCAAAGAGCGAGGCCTGACACAGAACTCTCGTCATCCTAGTTATGGGTATTGCTGGCTAAGGGTATGATTTTTTTCGAGAAGCGGCGTATCTACGCCGCTTCTCGAAAAAAATCATACTTGGATTCTGCAACCCCGCTTTATGAGGGAGACTTTTTTATCCTGGAAAATATTTTTGCTTCCAGGAGCCCAACCCTTGCTTGCTGCAATGACTGCAATATCGAGGATCGAAACAAGGAAGCAGATGCCTCTAACCTCAGACAATCAAGGGGTCTCTTTGTCCTGTACTCAGCTCTTTTTTATGTGCTCAGATTATGGACAGACAGAACCCGATGACAGATTGCCAAGTGATCACCAGATCACCAATAAATAGAGCCTGGGTCACCATGCCGCTGATGTTCATCGATGCGTCAAAGTTGAGTAATTTCTCTAACGATGATGGCGTCTATCTTTCAATATTATCGACAAAGCATTATCGACTATCGACAGGGTGTTATCGGTAGCCTTTCACTTCATCATTTTGCTTAACATGTTTCCACCTCATATGGCTAGCTACTTAACAAGGATTGAGAAGTCTAGGAATTTTCCTTAAAGAATCTTTTAATTTTCGAAATAGGTTAGTCGTCTGCCCTGAGATCGAGGCAGGATTGTTGATGGATGAATTAAGAGAGCATCTGAAAGCGAGCCCATACTCTTGATTGATCGAGGCGATGACAATCCATTTCTAGGTGGTACCGACTAGCAGTAATCCCCCTCTTCTGCAATTTATTCTGCTCGGTTAAATTTTCAAGCAATGCTGTGAAGGATTAGCTTGCTGACGGTTGAATGCGTTTTTGATCTCAGGGTCTCATCAACATATATGCGAATCAACGATTGGTTCCACCCCCTGGTAGCGATGGTTGATTAAACGCGACGATCGCAGAACCAATTCGCAGGTCAATTATTCAATTTTTATTTTTTAAGGTGACTGTAAAGATGAGCATCATGCGAGACAGTGCAATTCAAAACAGTGCAATCCAAGAACCCGATCTCATGCAAGATCGTGCCGTCCCAGACCCCAGCCATATGAATGGCGGATTGACAAATGGCGTCAATCCCACTATTTCGACACCCTCTCACGGAATTCCCATGTCTACAAATGATACCGATATGACCGTTGCCACCAATTCCCAGGGGTATATGGATATCGAAGCCGTGCAGAAGGTGTTGAATCGCTCCCGTGCCTCGGTCTATCGTTATGCCAACACCGACCCGGATGTACTGGATGCGGAATGGAATCCTAAGCGGCTTAATCCAGAAAAGCGAGAACATAAGGACGATCCGCTGAAGTTTCACCCCAGTGAAGTGGCGCGGTTTGCCCGGGAGGTGTTGGGCATCAAGAATGTGCGGATTGAGCAACGGGAGCCAGAAGAAACGGTGACCCAATCGCTGTTGCGGCAAATTCTGGTAGAGTTGCAGCACATCCGCAAGGCTTTGGAAGAACAGCCGCCACGCTAGGGGGCGATCGCGCCTTTGCCTCGGCCTGCGGGATCACTTGGACAGGCTTGCTGCGATGGAACTTCTGACCGTTATTCTCGTTGCCGTGATGGGGATCGTCTCGCCGGTGGGTTTCGTGAGCGATCGCCTAGCCGAAGATACGATACGGCAGCAGCTAGAGACGGCAGAGGATATTGATGTCCGCATCGACAATGCACCGAACTATCGTCTGTTGCAAGGGCGGGTACAACGGGTGCGGGTTGCCGGAGAAGGGATTGTTCCCCTAGACGGTGTGCGGATTGAGCGGCTCAATCTAGAGGCAGAAGCCATTGCAGTGGAGCCCGGGCAATTGCGCCGTGGCTCCATTGATTTATCCGCCCCCCTGGATGTTGCAGCCCAGGTAATACTGACGGAAACCGACCTCAATCAGGCGCTCCAATCTCCGGTGGTGGTTGATGCCCTGGAGCAAGCTAGCGTCCGTGTGCCAGGGGCAGAGGCGGTGGGCATTGAGCGGTATGAGTGGGTGAACCCGCAGGTGGATTTGCTGGAGGGCGATCGCCTCCAACTGCGAGTCACGCTGCAAGAACGCCGCAACCGTCGCCAACTCAATATTGTGGTGGAATCTGGCTTTACCTTGGTGAGCAGCCGTAACGTACAACTCGTGCAACCTGCGATCGCCATCGATGGGCAAGACGTCCCGGAGGAGTTGTTGCAACCGTTAACGCAGCAAACCTTTGATATCCAGAATTGGATGGGCGACGAATTATTGATCCGCCTCTTACAATTGGAAATAGAAGACGATGCAATGGCGATCGCCGCTTGGGTGCAAATACCGCCTGATCGCTAAATTCCAACCCAACCCCGTTATTGCAGTCCCCATTGCGGAGCATCAAATTCTCTGGTAGGCGCTCTGGCAGTTCCCTGCATGTTTCCAGTGGATGGATCCCTGTCTAGCCTGATGTAGGTTGCAAAACTTTAGGTCGTATAAGGCTGCAAACCTTCAGAATTGTCAGGAAACACTGCGATTATCTTGGAAGTCTCTATGTCTAGAGCCGTTTTGCTCCCATGACGCTTGGAGCCATGGTGCTCCCACTGCTGGTGCTTCTTCCATTGTTGGCAAGCCGCTCTCCGTCTTCCGCCTGCCCTCCTCTTTACCTTGGCGCGATCGCACCTCCCACGGCTCCCCGTGTTCCTGTTCACCTAAGCCACTATGCAAGACGAACCTTTGAGAACCCCAACCCCTGACGAGCCAAAAGACGAAAAACGCTCGTTTTTGGCTCGGATGCCTGGTCGATTGCTGCTATCGTTGGCCGCTGTTCTGTTGGCAACGGGTAGTGCGACCGCCTGGTGGACCTGGCAAACCATCACCACCAATCGTGTTGCGACCCCGCCGATAGACAACGAAATAATCACAACGCCGATTGAGCCAGCGCCGTCTATCCCCTCTGATGCGCCTGCAACGCCCCAGGAACCAATTGCCCAATCCCCTGCAGTGGCTCCCGATGCCACCGAGGCTGATGTTCAGGTCTTTTGGCTGCAAGACACCGGAACCAATCTGGAATTGGTGCCAGTCGATGTCCGCTTGGATGAGGAGATGTCGGATGCTGAAACGCTAACGATGGTTTTTGAGCAACTGATGCAAGGCCCTGCTGATGCGGACATGGGTTCTTCCATTCCCGACGACACTGAATTGAACACGCTGGACGTTCGGGAGGATGGCGTTCATATCGATTTGTCGGATGAATTTGAATCCGGGGGTGGCAGTGCCTCAATGATGGGACGTTTGGGGCAGGTCATTTATACCGCAACGACACTTGACCCCGATGCCGATGTCTGGATTTCCGTTGATGGTACCCCGCTCAAGTTGCTCGGGGGCGAAGGTTTAATTGTCGATCAGCCGATGACCCGTGATTCCTTTGAGGAAGACTATCCACTCTAGCGCTAATGCTTTGGCAGGTGCTTGGGTTGTCCTGTCAGAGCGGGCTGTTTGGTATGCTACTCCCTATAATTGCCTGCACCATTGAATCGACTGAAGCTGCCTGAGCTGTTGGCCGTGAATAACCCATGCAACCTGCGATCGCCCTCGCTCTTTTGGCTTTACTAATCGGCATTGCCTTGGTTCTGCTTCTGCGGTTCCAGGTCATGCGGATGCGGCGTCGGCTGATGCGTAAAATTGAGATGCGATTCCCCGAAACCGAGGTCTTGAAGCTAGATTTATCGGCCAATCTCTTTGGCGTGCGATCGCGGGGGCACAAGCAAATTCGCGGGACAGGTGGGTTGGTGCTCACGCACCAGTACCTCTATTTCCTACGGGCGGTTCCCGAAAAAGAATTCGCTGTGCCGCTCCAGACGATTCAGCAGGTCGATCATCCTCAGCAGTTCCTGGGTAAGTCCATCTTCTATCCCCTGCTGCGCGTCACCTATACCCTGGATGGCAAGGAAGAGGAAATCGCATGGGCGGTGCGCCAACCTGAAGCCTGGAGAGCTGCTATTACTCAGGCGATGACTTATATCAAATCCGGTTGAAGAACCCAACTATCATTTGCGCTCGCTGCATTGC
>JBCBSL010000238.1:0-9290 GCA_039819145.1 Cyanobacteria bacterium J06638_22 | reverse complement strand
ACACGCTGAGGTAAAAATCATTCACATTTTTGAAAGCCCAGCAGCTGCGGGGCTTTCAAAAATGTGATCTGTCCTAATCTCAATGCGTAAAGCTATGACTAACTGAAGAGAAGAATTGTACAATTCCTACTCACCCCAATGCATTCTGGGTTTCAGCATCGTCCTCAATCAAATTGGTATGCCATGACTCAACGCTGTCGTTCCGGAATAGCAAAAAATCTCTAGACAATGGAAAAAGCGATCGCCTAAAAAAGCGTTTGAAGATAACACAAAATCTATTCACAGAAGAGAACCTGGATGCAAGGCTCCAGGTTCTCCTAAACTTCGAACTGACAAGCAGCCGCTATCTAACCAAGGCAGGCTGCTAGATCTGCCGCCGGAGTCGTAATGGGTTGCAACTGATAGGTTTCTGAGAGCAGCTTAAACACATTGGGTGAGATAAACGCTGGGAGGGTTGGCCCCAGGCGAATATTCTTAATGCCCAGATGCAGTAGCGTTAGCAAGATCGCCACGGCCTTTTGCTCATACCAGGACAGGATCATGGAGAGAGGCAAGTCGTTGACATCCATCTCAAAGGCATTCGCGAGGGCGATCGCAATTTGGATGGCCGAGTAGGCATCATTGCATTGCCCCACATCCATCAAGCGCGGTAAGCCTTCAATGCTGCCCAGGTCTTTATCAAAGAAGCGAAACTTGCCACAGGCCAGGGTTAACACGACGCAATCCTCCGGCACCTGCTCCACAAACTCGGTATAGTAGGAGCGCCCGGGTTTTGCGCCATCGCAGCCCCCGACCAGGAAAAAGTGCCGAATTTTGCCCTGTTTCACCGCACTAATCACGGTATCCGCCACACTCAACACCGCATTGTGGGCAAACCCAACGGTGACCGACTTGGGAGGGGCTTCCTCTGTAAATCCGGGCAGCGAAAGCGCCTTTTCGATCACCGGGGTGTAATCTGGAATGCCATCAGCCCCCGCTGGCAGGTGAGTGAGATGGGGATAGCCCACAGGGCCAATGCTAAACAGCTTATCGTTATAGTCATCGTGGGTTGGCATCAGGCAATTGGTGGTGACCACGATCGCCCCAGGGAATTTGGCAAAGTCTCGCGTCTGGTTTTGCCACGCCGTCCCATAGTGGCCATACAGGTGGGGATAGGTTTCTTTCAACTTGGGATAGCCATGGGCAGGTAACAGTTCGCCGTGGGTATAGACGGTGATGCCGCGACCGACCGTCTGCTGCAAGATGGCATTGAGCTGGCGAATATCGTGGCCAGAGACCAGGATGGCGTTTCCTGGTGTGGGATTGAGAGGCACCGTGGTTGGCACCGGATGGCCAAAGGTATCGGTATGGCCTGCATCCAACAGTTCCATCGATCGCAGGTTGATTGCGCCCACCTCTAACGCCAGAGCCACCCAATCATTCAAGGTCAGGCTGTGATCGTCTAGCGCCGCCAATGCCCGATAAACAAAGCGATAGACCGCTTCATCTTCTTGCCCAACTTCATAGGCATGGAACGCATAAGAGGCAGCACCTTTAATGCCATACAGCACCGTTAGCTTGAGGGAAAAGATATCCACCGCATCTTTGCCCACCTGGCTGATAAACTTCAGAGCCACGTCTTGGCCTTGCTCAACCAGGCTGTCGTTGAAATCGGGTGCAAAGGTCGCCATCTCTGACCAGGTTGGGTTTCCAAGCTGGGGCTGAAGTTGGGCTTTGAGGGATTCGCGGAGGGCGATCGCCCGCTCGATATAGTCCGTGAAGCGTCGAGCATTAAAGTTCACATTGGTCATCGTGGCGAATAGGGCTTCGCAGGTGAAGACATCGGCCTCGTGGGTCTCAATCTCCAATTCTTTAGCCTGGAGTGCAACGGGTGCCAATCCTCGCAGACAGTGAACCAGCAAATCCTGCACAGCATTCACCTGCGGGCTTTTGCCACATGCACCAAATTGATGACAGCCATCGCCGCTGGCGGTTTGTTCACATTGTTCACAAAACATGGTTTGGTTCTCCAGTAAGCTTGTCTTTACTGTAAAAACAGACACCCTCACTAGGCTTTGACTTAAGTCAAAATCAACCCAAAATAAATCCCAAGTTTTCCCTTGTCCTCCATTGCTTGGGATGGCGCTTCCATCGCACTCGCACCATGACTGATCACTCGCAAAACAACGTGACGGATATAACCACCACGGGCATCACCACATTTTTGGGACAGACGATGCTCTTGGGGGGCTTGCCCGACGCTCAGCTCACCGCCCTAGCCAACCTGGCCGTTCTTCAGTCTTACGAAAAGGAGGAAAGCCTGTTCCAGCAGGACGATGCCAGCATTGGGTTCTTCATCATTCAGTCGGGTCGGGTCAAGGTGTTTAAGGTGGCAAAAGATGGCCGCGAACAGATTTTGCATGTCTTTGGTCAGGCGGATCATTTTGCAGAAGTCCCGGCGCTGGATGGAAAGCCCTACCCAGCGGGGGCAATGGCTATCGAACCAACCACCGTCCTATTGTTTCCCCGGCAACCCTTCTTGCAGCTCCTCGAACAACAGCCCGACCTCGCCATCAACTTACTCCGAAGTTTTGCGCGCCATCTCCGCCATTTCTCTAACTTGGTTGACCACCTAACGCTGCGCGAAGTCCCCGAACGCTTAGCCAACTATCTTCTGCACCTAAGCCGACAAGCGAATCACAGCCAGACGGTCACGCTCGATCTCTCTAAAGGCCAGCTTGCAGCTAGACTCGGCACAATTCCAGAAACCCTATCGCGGGTATTTGCCAAACTCAACCGCGAGGGCTTGCTCATCGTCAAAGGATCTGAAATTCAACTTTTGGATATCCAACAGCTAAAGGAATTGGCGGGTCAAACAGCACAGGACCGCGCCTAAGGACAGGCGCAAACCCAAACGTCAGCAGCCCAAGATATGCCGGAGCTTAACTGTAGTCGACAATTCGAGATATCTTGCCATCTTTGAACTCAAACTGCGATCGCCCTTCCAGCTTGAGTACGTCGCCAGCCTTCATCCCATTCGGCAAATCGGATGCCAGCCCCCCCTCATAGGCCACCTCAATGGAAGCACCATCCCCCGCTGCATCAAACGCTGTTACCGTCTGCTGCCGAGACGTAAAAAGCGCCTTCGACTGCTGAGCCATCTGATAAAACGCATCAGCCCCAGAGGCGGTCGCATTCACCTCGCCTCCTGAAACATTCTCAAACTCAATGTCTGGATGCAGCGTGAGCATCATCCCTTCAATATCAAAAGCGTTGTAGGCCGTAAGGTAGCGGTCGATTAGCTCTCGCTTTTCTTGTTCTGTCATAACGCTCCTAACGTTGGTTCCAGGGTTGCGTTGCGGCAAAGTTATGGAGAGGAAAGTCTCTTTGATGCCTACGCATCCCTTTCATTCTGCCCGCATCAACATCGCCTTATATCAAATCCGGTTAAATAGTCATAAAACCCAAATATCGTTTGTGGCCGCTGCAAAGCAGCAGCCACAAACGATATTTGGATTCTTCAACCGGATTTGATATTAGATGGCGAGAAAGTTCCAGGGAGATGGACATTAGAGTTTTTTGATTCCATCTAATCAGCTACTTTTTACCGATTAAAACAGGTTGGAAGAATTGGTCATCCAAACGCGTTATTGACGTGTAGCCTGCCGCTTCCATCAACTGCATCAAGCGATTCGGACTCAGCGCATAGTAACGAGAACGCATGAGGTGAGTATTCGCGGTGCCCGATTGACGATCCTCCTCGATAAAGTACATGGATACATCATAAATCTCGCCTTCAAAATCCCATACTTGAAAAACGAAGTAACGCTTGCCAGCAGCTTCACGAATCCCGTAAGGCTTAACAAGGCCAGTCCCTCTCGCTTCCTTGTCGTAATCACGCATCGTCAGTAAGCACCCACCACCCCTACGGGTGCAGGCATATATCTGCTTGAGTGCTTTTAGGATTTCCTCATCGTTGAGTAGGTTCGGAATTGAGTTATCACACGAGATCACAACGTCAAACTGAGCTTGATGATGACGATATACCTCCCGCATATCGCATACAGAAAAGTTAATGCTGAGATCGCGTAACTGTGCTGCCTCTTTTGCCCGTTCAATCTCTTTAGAAGAGATATCTGAAGCCGTAACGTTGTATCCTCTGGAAGCCAAACCGATCGCCTGTGTACCTACACCACACGATACGTCCAAAATGCTCTGAGCCTTTTCACCCCAATGCGCCTGGATAATGTTGGATAGCTGCGTTGCTTGTGTTTCAACGGCGGCATCCCAATCCTTATAGATAATGTGATAGAAGGGGGCGAGGCGATCGTAGAAATCATCCATTTGTTTGCTCTGTCGCAATTACAAGTTTGAGCAGACGGCAAGAATTGTTTGGCTCAATGTCGTTTAAGGCACTGTCTCACTTCTGAGGGTGAGCGTCAGTAAGGGTGAATCAGAACTCACATATTCTGGGAACGAGAGATGATCGTAGTGATAATGATACCGAATCGCTCCAGAGTCATCGTCACCCGCAGGAAAATTATCACTAAAGTTCTTTAAGGATTGAAGTGATCCGAGTACTTGAAGACATTGTTGCGAGTGATCAAAGTGATTTGGGCCAGAGCCAACCGTTATTCGGATGGATGAATGTGCGTTTGCGTAAGGGGCAGGATCAAAGCTCTCATCACACTTAACTTCAATCGAGCGCTCCGCTCCAGGAGTCAGCAGACTTGTTATTGCACGGCAAAGTCGTGTGAAGTCTTCAGCCGTTCCTTCAATATCCAGTTCATTTTCACTTGAGCGAATCCGCAACATAGTGTCAGCTCTTTGCTACCTCACTCTCGCAATCACCGGACTTAGATAACCTCTACTAGAAACGCAAGACTTCCAAGCTTCGATGCATTGTGGTTGTTATACATCGCTGGAGGCAAGCGCCTTGCGAAACACAACCTTATCAACCCCAATATCGTAAAAGTCACGAATCCGAGCCTCGTTCTCGAAACCATTGTCAGAGTAAAACTTCCGCACATAGGCGAAATCGTCCGTACCAGCGGTCTCCACCAAGAGAATTCGTTCCCCCCTATCCATGAGCCACTGTTGGACGTAACTCAAGATAGCCCTGCCGCGGCCTTGTCGTTGCTGAGCAGGATGAACCGCTATCCAGTACAGGTTCCAAGTACCATGTGTCATCTTTTCAGGAGCCAGGTAGGCCACCCCAACAGGCCCAGTGCCATCATCATCTGTGAACCAAACGTCCTCCTCTCCAGGCGACCTGAGCATATCCGCGAGCAGCTCGGTTTGCTCTGGCTCGAACAGTCCGGAGGCAATCGCCAATTCAATCAAGGCATCGTGGTCGGCTTCGACAGTAGGTCTGATCATCGGTGGGTCAACACTCGCAGAAATAAGGGGTTTGGTTAAGTCGACAACGTACAGAATGAGCCGTGCTTTGACAGGAGCAGTCTAAATCTGGTGCTTTTCTGCCCAAGTCTTGAGTGATTCTAGAAAGCCCAAAGCTGTTTTGCCAAAATCGGTGATTTCGTAGACGACCGCAATGGGGCGATCGCTCACGACCTCGCGGGTCACCAAACCAGCCTCTTCCATTTCGCGGAGGCGCTGCGTCACCATCTTTTTGCTAGCACCTCCCAATTGACGCGCTAAATCATTGAAGCGTACCGGCCCATCTTTGAGATGCCAGAGAATTGACCCTTTCCACTTCCCTCCCAAAACCCTCATGCCACGCTCAATGGGGCAGGGTTCAAGACAAGGTTCTAACGCTTGCTTACGGCCTTTGTCGTCGGTGGCAATGTCTAAAGAGGTGCTCATGAGATAGGTGGTTACTAAAAGTAAACTAGTTGACTCTGGTTACCAGTCTGATTATCTTAAGTCACGGCGGCGGCAACTGTCACCCCTAGCTCGGCTAGGCTACTTGTTGCGGCGCATACCTTTCAGCTTTTGAGTCATTGCTAGTCAAGAAATTCCTATGTCTAATCCCGATATCCATCTCTACACGGCCTCCACCATGAATGGCTGGAAACCTGTCATTTTTCTCGAAGAGGCTGAAGTCGAATACGAGCTTACCTATATCGACTTTGGGAAAAAAGAGCAGAAATCTGACTGGTATATGAAGCTCAATCCCAATGGTCGCATTCCGACAATTGTCGATCGCAGCAACGATGATTTTGTCGTCTTCGAGTCTGGAGCCATTCTTTGGTATCTGGCAGAGAAGTACCAAAAATTTCTTCCCCTTGGCGACCAGGCTCGGTCTGAAGCGCTGCAATGGCTGATGTTTCAGATGAGTGGCATTGGCCCAATGATGGGACAGGCGATGTACTTTCAGCGCATTGCAGCCCCTAAGGGCAACGAAGATCCGTATGCGATCGATCGCTATGTGACTGAGTCTCGCCGACTGTTAGAAGTGCTAGATAAGCAACTTGCAGGTAAAGCCTATTTGCTGGGGGATGACTTCACCATCGTGGATATTGCAACGTATCCCTGGGCACGGTCTTATCCCTGGGCCAAGGTCTCGATAGAGGGTTTGGACAACTTAAACGCCTGGTTTGATCGCATTGATGCTCGCCCCGCAACCCAAAAGGCTGTCACCATTCCCAAACCGTTTCCAGCCTTCTTTGGCAAAGGCGATGAAGCCAAGTCTGTGGCTGAAAATGCGGCTCGTTTTTAGGGCTAGATTTCTTGTCTTGATGCAATTTTGGAGATCTCAACATGACGTTAGCAACCGATTTACAAACTCAGCAAGCTAACTTTCGCAGCCGGGTGCCTCAGGATACGCAGACCGTGATGCAGCAGGCCATCACCGACTTGGGAGCATCCGGCATTTTAGAGCAAACCCTCAAAGTGGGCGATACGATTCTCGAAGTCGCGCTGCCGAATGCCACCGGACAAACGGTGAATATTGGCGAGTTGCTGGCGCACGGTCCCGTGGTCATTGCCTTTTATCGTGGTGGATGGTGCCCCTATTGCAACCTAGAACTCAAGGCGCTGCAAAATGCCCTCGCCAGCATCCAAGAGACTGGAGCCACCCTAGTCGCGATTTCCCCAGAAACGCCTGACAACTCCCTGACCACGCAAGAGAAGAATGAGTTGGCGTTTCCCGTTTTAAGTGATGTGGATAACCAAGTAGCTCGACAATTTGGCCTGGTGTTTCAGTTGCCAACATCCTTGCGCCCCATTTACGAAGGGTTTGGCATCGATTTAGTCGCCTACAACGGCAATGACCAGTTTGAATTACCGATTCCCGCGACCTATGTGGTGCAGCCCAATGGCGAAATTGTGTACGCTTTTGCCGATGTTGACTACACAAAACGGGCAGAACCCAGTGAGGTCGTGAACGCCTTGAAAGGGCTGAGATCAGCGTAGCGAGATCACTCTCTACCTATCAATTGAATGGCACTGAAATGAGCAGAAATCAACTTCGCAGATGGTTCAAGATCGGCTTTAAAGACCGACGCCGAAAGCCTTGATTTGCCTTCAGTGGAGCTACTAACCACCAACCTTTTATTCAGTGTCATTGATCTATCAATGACCACTAAAGGACATTTCAACCATGCCAAACATTTTCATCATCAATGCCCACGAAGAGTATCCCTTTTCCCCTGGTAAGCTCAATGCGGCTCTCGCCGAAAAAGCGCAAACTAATTTGGTCGCAAAGGGCTATGACGTCAAACTCACTACGATGAAAGATGAGTACGATGTTGACCAAGAAATCGCAAAGCATCAGTGGGCAGACACGATTCTTCTCCAAACACCCGTGAACTGGATGGAAGTCCCCTGGAGCTTTAAGCGCTACATGGACTACATCTATTCTGCTGGCATGGACGGTCGACTCTGCAACGGCGATGGCAGAACCCGCCAAGATCCTAGTAAGCAATACGGTACAGGCGGCACGTTATCGAATAAAAAATACATGCTATCCCTCACATTAAACGCTCCCAAAGAAGCATTTAATGATCCAAAGCAGTGGTTCTTTGAAGGGAAAAGCGTAGATGATTTGTTCTGGCCTATGCATCTCAACCTTAAGTTCTTTGGCATGGAAGCCATGGAAACCTTTGCATGTTTTGACGTGATGAAGAATCCTGATATTGAGAACGACTTTATCCGGTTTCAACATCATCTTGATAAGCACTTCCAAGCTTTATAGAGGCGTCTCTGAAACCCTACTCAAACGGATCAAGACAATTTGTAGAAAATTGAGGTTAAGTCGATGAACAAGGCCGTACTGAAAGTTGATATTGTTTCTGACATCGTCTGTCCTTGGTGCATTATTGGATATAAACGGCTCGAAAAAGCCATGCAGATGCTTGAGAATGTTGTGACGTTTGACCTACATTGGCATCCTTTTGAGTTGACTCCGACAATGCCAGAGGGCGGGGAAAATCTGCGTCAGCATCTAGCCGAGAAGTACGGCACGACCTTGGAGGGGACAAAAGATGTCTCTGAGTTCCTTGCAGACGGGCAAACCCCAGCTCAAAGTCTTTCAGCTTAGTTTTACGGTCTCTCAAGATAACGCCCTGGCGACTAAAGTCACGGCTATCGGAGCAAAGTCCGCCGTTGCGGACTTCGAACCATCTTTATTAAAATCATGAGCTTTCAGATTCGATCAAGCAACTGGTGTGGTTCTGGTGGCCATTCAATTTGAATGCGATCGCCCGGTCTCACTTCACCACCAGCTGCAACAATACCCATGACCCCAGCTTTACGGATTAGCTTGCCGTGTTCGTCACGACCCAACACTGCGGTCATCAGTCCTGATTGAAAGTGATCTAACTGAGCACAAGGATTTCGCAGCCCCGTCAATTCCACCACTGCTTCGTTGCCGATATGCAGCCGGGTACCTGTTGGCAACCCGAGCAAATCAATACCTCGGGTTGTGATGTTCTCGCCCATCTGCCCTGCCGATACAGCAAAACCGACAGCCTGCAACTCGTCGTGCAATTCCGCATGAATTAGGTGAACCTGGCGTAAATTCGGCTGGGTTGGATCAGCCGCGACCCGCGATCGGTGTTGCACGGTCTTGCCCATATGCGAATCCCCTTGGACGCCCAAGCCAGCTAGAAGCTGAATACGCTCCTGAGTAAGTTTCGTAAACATGTGGGTTGGACTGCGGCTGACAGCTATCACCACACCACTCATTTTCACTCCCCCACTGTCTGTAAATCACAAACCTCATCTAAGCTTGCTCCCTTCCAGCCCTCCGAGCACTCCCAAGCAACGTTGGGGCTTAGGCATGTGATATCAAGTCCGTTTAAATAGCCGCAAAACCCAACTATCGTTTGCGCCCGCTGCGTTGCAGCGGG
>JBCBSL010000237.1:0-9304 GCA_039819145.1 Cyanobacteria bacterium J06638_22 | reverse complement strand
CTTACGCATTGAGATTAGGACAAATCATTTTTTGAAAGCCGCGCGTCGCGCGGCTTTCAAAAAATGATTGGGTTCTATCTGAGCGCGTAGCGCTATATTAACCGGAATTAACCGGACTTGATATTAATCCCATAACTCTGGAATGTGGATGGGGTTGAGAAACAGGCTGTAATTGTCAGGCAGCGGACAATTAAGAAATGGAGGCCGAACCCAGTGGTACGTCACCCGGCGCCCTGCATCATTGCCCGTCCCTTGAATCGTGTGTATCCAGCTATTGGCCGTAGTGCTGGGGGCTTCCAACAAAAAGCAGTGTCGCCGCACGAGTACCTTGGTTTTCAGGCGGCAGCGTTCGGAGATGCCAAGTTTGCGCCGCACCGGAAGGCCGTGTAACCCACTCTCCTCCCAAATTTCGCGGTGGAGCGCGGCCTCGACACTTTCGCCAGGTTCAACGCCGCCCCCCGGAATTTGTAGCGGAATATCGGGCTCGGCACGGCGAAAGAGGAGGAGTTCGTAGTGGCCCTTGTGGAAGCGCAGGATAAACCCGCCTGCTTTTTCCAGGACGGTATTAGGCATATCAGTCATAGGCCCTATCCAATATCGAACGGGCGATCGCCCCTCAATAGGCAACCGCAAATTTTTGACAAGTACAACGCTAGAAATGCGGCGATGCCCCAGCGCAGGTCGGTGAGTTGGGTTTTGAACGGCACACGGAGTCTGGCGTTTCAAAAAAACGTTGGGGTTTCCTGATAAAAGAAAATCTACAAATCTTCTCAATAAGTATCGTAAATTCTGTTCAAATCATGGGTATGGCTCATCAAAACACCTTTACGAAAAATATGATGATCTATTCTCTGTCAATCAGGATTAAAAGCAACCGAGTCTATTCTGTAGAGTCACTTTATTATCCTGAGCTTGAAGTCGTCTTAAGCTGCCCATAAAGGGGAAGAGAAACGGGATCGGCAATAGAGCGATCGCGATCTTTGATTTTGCCGTATGAAGCTTAAAAAAAGCTAAAACACAGCACTCCTACCTCACGTTATGCTGTGCCTAGGCAATAGATTGATGGACGAACGTACGGCTCGTTCTGGGATGTAGTGTTGCCGACAAGGGTTATGTCTCCCGTAGGCTGTGATGTTTTTGAAGTATGGGCCTTTCGTTGCAAAACTTTATATCTCAAAAGTTGATTGGCTTATCAGAAACCATGGCTGATCTGAAGTAAATCATTAAGTTTCCCCGGGGCTTGAGATACAGATGGTATCAATAGTGAAAGTGGGATTTGGTCTAGATCCATAAGCTTGTTAAGGAGGGGCTTTATGTCTCGCCTGTTTTTTATGGGTGTCTATATTTACAGCGCCTCGTTGCCTGAATTGAATGCTTAGGAAAGTGTAAAGATTTAGGTGGGGTTAAGTGAACGGCATCAGATAAGGCTCAATCAGATAAAAGCTGGTGGATTAATTGGTTTGTAAGGTCGATCTGTAAAGTGCGCTACTGTCATCGCTTGTTGCTTGCATTTTAGTTGTGAAACTTCCTCTTCATTGGCAATAGCAGCAAAACGAAAACCGCAATCGTTTTATCGATAGATTGGCAGGTTGTGATTGATTTTGACTGAGTTGTTTTATTGGAAAGCTTTTTAAATTTATAGCGGCTGAATACTTGGCGATCGCCCTCCATCCGCTACTATTTCTGTCCTTTCCTTGGTTTCTTCCCCTCGTTACTTTCCTATGTCGCAAATTCCAACGTCTCTGATAACCATGACCATCGGTGTTGTCGTCACCCTCATTAGCTTATGGGTGGGGCAGAACCATGGTTTGCTGCCAGAACAAGCGTCTGCGCAGGCGCCTCTGGTCGATAGTCTCTTCAACTTGATGATTACTATCGGTACGGCACTGTTCATCGTGGTGCAAGGCGCTATCCTTTGGTTCCTCATCCGCTTCCGGAAGCCTAAAGGCGATAACTCCGATGGCGTTCCCGTGGATGGGAACTTGCCGCTTGAAGCTTTCTGGACGGCGATTCCTGCTGTGATTGTGATTGGTGTCGCTGTCTACAGCGTTAATGTGTTCCAGGAAATGGGTGGGCTTGCGCCTGACAGCCATTTCATGATGAGTCACCAGCCTCCCGAAGCCGTTGTCGCTCAGGCTCCCATGGGTGCCATGCCTGTTGCGGGTGATACCCTGCCGTTGCTGGCAGATGATGCGACAGTTCTAGCCGATGGCTCCACAATCGCACCTGGCGAGATTGAGTATGGCTATGGTGCCGCTCCGGTGGGCTCGGGGAAGGATCCTGATCTGCTCGTTGATGTGACTGGGATCCAATACGCCTGGTTATTCAACTATCCCGAGAGTGGCATCATCACAGGCGAACTCCACGTTCCTGTCGACAGCACCGTGCAGCTTCGCATCACCGCCCAGGATGTAATTCATTCCTTCTGGGTACCACAGTTTCGCCTGAAGCAAGATGCCATCCCTGGAGAGGAAACGGGCTTGCGGTTTACGGCGACGAAAGTCGGGGACTATCCCGTGGTGTGTGCTGAGTTGTGTGGCAGCTATCACGGTGCGATGCGATCGCGCGTCATCGTCCATGAGCAGGCCGACTATGACACCTGGGTGGCTCAAAACGCTCCCAATCCGACCGCCTCAAGCGGATCGGTTGCCGTCACCCCGGTGATGAGTACCGCCGACATGAACGATCGCCAGTACCTCAGTCCGGTTGCTGAAACTTTGGGAGTTGACGCCCAAGCTCTGGCGCACCTGCACGAATCGGATTCCTAATTTCACGGCAATAGGGCGATCGCCCAAATTTCGCTCGACCCTTCTCGGTTCTAAATCATTGGTTAGGCCATCGACCGAATTCAACCCTCGACCGATGGTGGCGATCGCTCCCTCTCAGCCAGCAAGTGCCTATAGCTTGTTGAACCTGTTCAAATCTTGTAAACCCAGCCCTCTTAAATACATTCCGTTATGGCTCAAGCCCAACTCCCAATGAATCCTGAAACGGTCGGAGGCCCTTCTGAGCATAAGGCTTGGAAGTGGTACGACTATTTCACCTTCAACGTGGATCACAAGGTTATTGGTATCCAATACCTAGTCCTGTCCTTTGTCTTTTACTTGATTGGTGGGTTGATGGCCGTGGTGATGCGCAGCGAGCTCTCCACGCCCGATCCCGATGTGATTGACCCCACCCTATACAATGCGTTTTTGACCAACCATGGCACCATCATGATCTTCCTGTGGATCGTGCCAGCGGCCATTGGTGGGTTTGGGAACTACCTGATTCCGCTGATGATTGGTGCTCGCGATATGGCATTCCCGAAGTTGAATGCCCTCGCCTTCTGGCTTAACCCGCCAGCCGGATTGCTGATTCTAGGCAGCTTCTTTTTTGGTGGTTCGCAGTCGGGATGGACGGCCTATCCTCCCCTGAGCGAAATCACCGCAAACACGGCACAGTCCATGTGGATTCTGGCGATCGTGTTGGTCGGCACCTCCTCCATCTTGGGATCGGTCAACTTCTTGGTGACCGTGATCAAAATGCGGGTTCCCAGCATGAAGCTGGTGGATATGCCCTTGTTCTGTTGGGCGATGGTGGCGACGTCGGTGCTAGCGCTGGCGTCTACCCCTGTGCTGGCGGCAGGACTGGTACTGTTGCTGTTCGACATCAACTTTGGCACCGCCTTCTTCAAGCCCGATGAAGGCGGCAACCTGATCATCTATCAACACCTGTTCTGGTTCTATTCCCACCCAGCAGTGTATCTGATGATTCTCCCCATCTTCGGCATCATGTCTGAGGTTGTTCCGGTGCATGCTCGCAAGCCTATCTTTGGATATAAGGCGATCGCCTACTCCAGTTTGGCGATTTGTATCGTTGGCTTGTTTGTGTGGGTGCACCACATGTTTACCAGCGGCACACCTCCCTGGATGCGCCTGTTCTTCACCGTATCCACGTTGATTGTGGCGGTTCCCACGGGCGTCAAAATCTTCAGTTGGGTGGCCACTCTCTGGGGCGGAAAGATTCGCTTTACCAGCGCCATGCTGTTTGCGGTGGGTCTGCTCTCGATGTTCGTCTTTGGCGGCATCAGCGGCGTCACCCTAGGGACAGCGGCGTTTGATGTTCACGTACACGACACCTACTATGTGGTGGCGCACTTCCATTACGTGCTGTTTGGCGGGTCGGTGTTTGGCATCTACGCGGCGATCTATCACTGGTTCCCCAAGATGACCGGACGCATGATGAATGAAGGACTGGGCAAAATCCACTTCGTCCTGACCTTTATTGGCACCAACCTCACCTTTTTGCCCATGCACGAACTGGGCTTGCAAGGAATGCCGCGCCGAGTGGCAATGTACGACCCCGCGTTTACCTTTCTCAACCAAATCTGTACCGTGGGTGCCTATTTGCTGGCGATTTCCGTTGTGCCCTTCATCATCAACATCCTCTGGAGTTGGAAGCGGGGCGAAGTTGCTGGCAATAACCCCTGGAATGGATTGACCCTGGAATGGACAACCAACTCGCCGCCCATCATCGAAAACTGGGAGGTACTGCCTGTTGTTCAGCATGGTCCCTACGAGTACGGCATGAATGGGAGCGGTGAAGGGGCGATCGAAACCCCTGATGATGCCCCTGTTGCCTAAGCTTGTTAGCTACGGAGGCGTCTATTTATTGTCTATTTATGAATGACGCCTCCCCTCAGGCTTGCTTTTCCCGATCGAAGCTTTGAACGTTGTCTGAAATCTGCTCACAGTTAGATTTTGCCTGCTTGTTGCAATTTCCTTTTGCCTCATAGGAAATCAAGCGTAGAAAACAGATTTTGAATCGTGTTTGGATTAGGCTATTGTCATCGTCTCCATTAAGACTGCGGTTCTCCTCGTTTACTCGTTTTGGTTTGATTTCTAATTTGCCCTTAGCCTTTAACTGAGTCCGCTTATGCAAGGTTCCACTGTCTCAACCGACTCTAACTTGGACGTGAATGCTCCTACTGCTGAAGCCGCGCATGAAGAGCATGCCGATCTACGGGTCTGGGGTCTGCTGACGTTCCTCGCCTCCGAATCGTTGATGTTTGGCGGATTCTTTGCCGCCTATCTGTTTTTGCGGGGCATCGCGACCCAATGGCCCCCGGAAGGAACAGAAGTCGAATTGCTCGTACCTGCCATCAATACCGTTATTCTGGTATCCAGTAGTTTTGTGATTCACTTGGGCGATACTGCCATTAAGAAGAATGATGTGGCAGGACTGCGCAAGTGGTACATCGTGACCGCCCTCATGGGGACAATCTTCTTGGCGGGTCAGGTTTATGAGTACAAAACGCTAGGGTATGGCTTGGCGAGCAATATTTTTGCCAATTGCTTTTACCTCATGACCGGCTTCCACGGATTGCATGTGTTTGTGGGATTGCTGTTGATTTTGGGTGTGTTGTGGCGATCGCGCCGACCCAATCACTACTCCGAAACCAAGCACACCGGGGTCGAAATGGCGGAAATCTACTGGCACTTCGTCGATATTATCTGGATCATTTTGTTCTCGCTGATCTATATCCTGACGCTGTTCTAATATCCGTAAAAATTCGTCTCAGCCGCCTGTTTTCCCCCAGGTTGCTATGGCTAAGTATGGGCTAGGTCTGAGCCTATGGCGGTCTCGGTGTAAGACTCAAGCTAATGTGTGAACGATGGGTTTGTGCATTGGTGCGATTCGAAACTTGCAAGCTTTCTTTGAGTTTTTACGCCGTGATGCGCTCGGTTTCATCTGACTCTCCTCATTCCTACATCCCCGTCGCAGGATAGCTTTCTCAGGAAGGCTGTCCTGCTTTTCTTGGTTGGAGAATGGTGGCACCAATCTGCCTATCCAATAGGACTTACGTAGTTTGATGATTTTTGGGGCGCAGAGCGCCCCAAAAATCATCAAACTGCTTTGGTTCTTCGTAGCAAATGCGTAAGTCCTATCCAAGCCTGTTGAAGCATCCACTATCGTTTGTTTCACGGCTAAGTAGCGGAACAAACGATGGTGGGTTTTGCGACTATTTAACCAGATTTGATATAAGGAATTGAGGGGCAAATACGGAGCCTTGACAGCCTTCCGTCGAGGGAAAAATACGAGCGATAGGCCGAAAATGTGAGGGTTTATAAACAGTCTGAACAAGGTGTTGTAGAATTTCAGTCAACACAATTGCATAGTGAACCCTTAAATTTCCTGCCAAACCACTGATGAATTCAGGGGCGTGTTTTGGGGGCGGGGTTTCTACCACAACCACTCCATGGGGCTATGTTGCAATCTATCGACGATATCTTTAGGCAAGCACGTCAGGGAAGCGTGTCAGCTATCATCCAAATCCTCAACGAGAAGCTATCGGATTCGGGGGTTCGGACGCGAGCTGTGCTAGACAATGGCGTCTTGCAACTGTTGTGCGAGTCGCCAGATCCGCAGCAGTTGGATCAAAAGACGTTGGTGCAACGCGTGAAGTCGTTGTTGGAAGGCATTAGCCCAAACAAGATCCGCCGGGTCAATATCAATGGCCGCATCGCTAGGGAGCAACAGTTGCTCTGGCTCGATGAAATTAAGCGGGATCCAGATGATCAGTTGCTGTGGTCGGAGGAGGTGCGGTTGAAGCCCCCCAATCCGGTGCGACGCTGGTTGGAAGATCGCAAGTTGAGTCGAGAAGAAGCGGCGATCGCTGCCCTCCATAAAAAGGACAACCCCAAAACGAAAACCGCATCGCATCATTTCTGGCGCGGTTTGTTGGTGGGTGGCCTCAGCTTGGGTGTCTTTGCCCTGCTACTGGGCTGGGCCGTATCCGATTGGTTGGGCATTCAGCCCCCAGCTTGGCTTGCGCGGGAGCCACAGGCTGAAGAGGACGTCAATGCCTCTACCGAAATATCGCCTGAACCTACCACGACGCCAGCGACGGAACCTGATCCCTTTGTGGAGGCGGTGCGCCTTGCCGAGCAGGCGGCGGTGGGTGGCACGACAGCGGAAACATCGGCAGACTGGCTGGAGCTGGCGAGTCGCTGGCAGCGCGCCGCCGACCTGATGGCTCAGGTGCCGGAAGAGGATCCCCGCTACGCCACGGCTCAAGATCGAACCGTGAGCTATAGCCAAAACAGTGAAGTGGCGACCCAGGAAGCAGCATCGCTACGGGAGTCGGCTGAACCATAAGGAACTATATGATGCCGAGCCCGAATGACACTCCTTTGATATGGTGTCTGTGAGTTCTTTGAAACGCCTGCTTCACAAGCGTTTCAAAGAATTATATATATGGATTTCTAATCCAAATTTACGATGATACATCGTGTCAACAATCGGATAGCGTAGTAGAGGACTCGATTACCGTCAATCTATGAATATTCGGATTGGGAATGGCTACGATATGCATCGGTTGGTGAGCGATCGCCCCCTCATTTTGGGTGGTATGCCGATTCCCCACGAATTGGGTTTGCTGGGGCACAGCGACGCCGATGTCCTCACCCATGCCATCATGGATGCCATGTTAGGAGCCCTTTGTCTGGGCGATATCGGCCATCTTTTTCCTCCCAGCGATCCCCAATGGAAAGGGGCAGATAGCCTAAAACTGCTGACCCAAGTGAATGCATTGATACACCAAAAGGGATGGCAAGTTGGCAACCTGGATGCGGTGGTGGTGGCTGAACGGCCCAAGCTCAAGCCACACTTGGAATCGATGCGCGATCGCCTCTCCAAAACCCTACAGATTGCGGCTGATCAAGTTAGCGTCAAAGCGACAACCAACGAGAAACTTGGCCCGACGGGTCGAGAAGAAGGCATCGCTGCCTATGCCGTTGCTCTCCTCGTCGCCGCTTGACGCCCAGCCAGCCCTCCTCCATTCCCTAACGCATCCACCCTCTCCGCCCTCCGCGACTGTACGCTCGACCACAAGGATTTCTCATGTCCATCTCCCCGCAATTGCCTCAACTGCTTCGCTCTCGCCTCTTTTTTCAGGGTCGCAAGTTCAGCTTTGAAGTGAATCGTATGCGCCTTCCCAATGGGATTGAAGGGGAATGGGAATGTGTACGGCATCCCGGCGGCTCGGTTGCCGTGCCCCTGACCCCAGACGGCAAGGTGATCATGGTGCGCCAATACCGCTTTGCCACGGGGCGGCGTTTACTGGAGTTCCCAGCGGGAACCGTCGAAGAAGGCGAACAGCCTTTGGCAACGGCACAACGGGAAATCCAAGAAGAAGTGGGCTATAGCGCCAGCCGCTGGGATCGCCTGGGCCAGTTTTATCTCGCGCCTGGGTATTCCGACGAAATCATCTACACCTACCTCGCCCGCGATCTGGAGCTGTTAGACCAGCCACCGAGCATGGATGAGGACGAAGATATTGAAGTGGTGCTGCTCACGTTGGAGGAATTGGAGCAATCCATTTTGGAGGAAGAACTCGTCGATTCCAAATCCATCAGCAGCTTGCTGTTGCTGCGATCGCACCTCGCTAAGGAAGCTAAGGCTTGAGTGTGGGTTGACCCATGGATGTTGCCGCATACCGTCAGCGGATTGGCGATCGCTCTCTCTGTGCTCCGACGGTTGAAACTCTGGTACGCCTGCACCGAAACCATCTCTATTCTGTGCCCTTTGAAAACCTGGATGTGCATCTCGGTCGCTCCATTGTGTTATCGCTCCCGGCGCTGTTCGATAAAGTGGTGCGCCAGCGGCGGGGTGGTTTTTGCTACGAGCTAAACAGCCTATTTGGTTGGCTGCTGCAAGAGTTGGGTTTTACCGTCGATTTCCTATCAGGACGGGTATTTAGCAAAGGTGAGTTTGGCCCGCCCTTTGATCACCTGTTGCTGCGAGTGGAGATGGGTGAGCCGTGGATCGCCGATGTGGGCTTCGGTGATTTATTCCTGGAGCCCCTGCCATTGGTGGCGGGCGAGCATACCCAAAACGGTGATCCCTATTGCTTAGAACTAGACGGCGATGAGGCCGTGCTCTATCGGCGGCGATCGCCCAGCCAATCCTGGGAGCCACAGTATGCCTTTTCCCTAAAGCCCCACCCGTTAGAGGATTTTCAGGATATGTGCGGTTACCATCAGTCCTCGCCCGCGTCGCCCTTTACCCAAAAGTCACTCTGCTCCATAGCAACGCCAGAAGGACGCATTACGCTGTCGAATAATCGCCTCATCCAAACCATCAGTGGGCAGCGCCAGCAGCGAAAAATCACTACGCCTGAAGAGTACAAAACACTTCTGTACAGACACTTTGGGCTTGATCTGGGGAGTAATGTCGAGGTGAATAGGCTCCTCCATCCTCGTAATATCAAATCCGGTTGAAGAACCCACCTATCATTTGTGGCCGCTGCAATGCAGCGGCC
>JBCBSL010000236.1:0-9317 GCA_039819145.1 Cyanobacteria bacterium J06638_22 | reverse complement strand
CTTCACAGATGTGTAAGTAAATTTTTCTTTCAGGCTTCAGAAGAATGAGTGGATGTGCTTTCACCAGCAGCCTTCACTAATAATTCAAGTATTGCACAGCTGTAAGTCTGCCAATCGCAGAACGATCTCATCCATGCTGGGACGAATCTCGCGCACCGCCTGGTCGAAGTGGTTAACCAGAATACTGATGGCTAGAGGCGGATGGTTGGGTGGATCGAGATAACCGGAAAGTGCCGCAACGCCACTCAAGGCTCCGGTTTTGGCATACAACCTGCCCTGCACCGGGGTATCCCGAAAGCGATTGCGCAGGGTTCCGGTGCTGCCCGCGATCGCCAAGGACTGCCGAAAAGCCACTGCATTGGAGCTACGGTGCATTCCCTGCAACGTCGCCACAAAGGCACTGGGGGTTGCCAGGTTCTTTCGCGCCAGCCCCGATCCATCGGCAAGGGAAACACTATCGGGTGCCACGCCCAGGGTGGCGAGGATCTGTTCACTCCCAGCTAACCCCGCCTCTAGAGTGGAGGTTTGGGGACGGGCAAGGGATGCGCCGATGTGGTGGAGCAGCGCTTCGGCGTAGAGGTTTTCGCTGTGGGTGTTGGCTTCTGCAATCAGGTCGATGAAGGGTGGTGAGGGCAATTGGGCGATCGCCGCTCCTCCTATCTGGCCAGGTTCTGACACGATTTCCGTTTGCTGCACTGTCACTCCCATCTGCTGCAAGGCCACCTCAAACTGGCGCAGAAAGCGTTCGGTCGGATTCGGAACGGCAATCGCCGTTTCCAATGGCTCACTGCCCGACTGGAGTTGACCGTAAACTTGCAGGGTTTGCCGCTGGCCATCCTGCACAAGCCAGGCTCTCTCCGACGCATCTCCCGCCGATACAGTGGTTGAAAAATTCTGGATTTGCCACACTGCCCCATCCCCAGGAATCGAAAAGAGAACGCCCAGGGGTTGTCCCACCCGCTGGGGAACCAGGTTGAGTCGCATTTCATTCAAGTTCAGCATCAGGCTATTGACCGGAGGCCCATAGCCCGCCTGAAGATCTTCCCATTCCCAGTTGGGGTTGATGGCATCGCCCCAGAAGTAGGTGTCATCTACAATCAGGCGATCGATCTGAGTGGGGATTTGTATTTGTACCTGCTGAGCCAGAGATTGCAACGATGCATCGGTCAAGCTTGGGTCGCCCTGCCCCACGACACGCAGCACGGTTGCCCCTTCGCTGGGTTCGGCATACACCGTGGTTGCAACCTGGTAATCCGCTCCAAAGCGCGTAAGGGCAGCCGCTGTCACCAATAGCTTGACATTCGAGGCTGGGATGAAAAACCGCTCCGCATCCAGCCCATAGAGTGGTTCGCCGCCCTCCAGGGGCGCAACCAAAATGCCCCATTGTGCCCGCTGGGCGGGTTGGGTCTCCAAAATCTGATCAATGGCGGGAGCCAAATCGGCAGGGCAAAGGGGCGCGGCGTGGAGCGGCGATCGCCCACTTTCTAGCCCCAACCCCAGCAAACTCAGGCCCACAGTAAGGCCAGCAACAATCCAGGAATGATGCCTGCTCATGGTTCGCGACAAATCCCAAACACCGACGTATAGCCATGTAGAAACGTGGCATTGCCCACCGGGCCAATCTCGCCGCCACAGAAAAATCCACTCAGCGGGACTTGCGCAATATGTTCACTAAATAAAGCCGAATCAAAATTGGGCAATCCATACAGACCTTCGCCCCGCCCCAAACAGGCAAACATCAATGCCCCAGATGGGGAAGTTTGGCCACGATGTTGGGCGCTATAGCGCCGTAGAAGCATCTTCAGGTCATCTTCGGAAGCGCTGGCATCCCGCAGGTGGAACTGAATCCGCTGTCCTGGCCGCACGCGATCGCCAATGGCGATCGCCCCCACCCGAGGATCGACCCCTAGCATGTTGCGAATCAAAAAGTCGCCCTGCTCCAGCTCCTGCTTGAATTCACTCTGTGCAATGCCGACAAACAGGGAATTTTGCGCCAACTCCTGATCCGTATCATCGAGATCTTGGTAAAGCTCTTGCAAGGCTTCTAGGGGCGATCGCATAGTGAGACCAGCGTCCTGCTCTTCCAGCTTCAGCATGACGTTCCGTTCTCCCTCGACAACCCGATAGGGCTTGCCAATGGGACGGCACCCCTGAGCCACAATTGCCTCTAGCACCACCCGTCCACTCAACGCCACCCCAACGGTGCCTTCTCGGTGCAGCTCGAAGTTAGAAAATAACCCCGACCCAAACATGGATGACCCCGTTGCCAGCCCACCCACTTTCACAGCGCCGGGATAGGCATAGTCGAGCCCCTGCAGCAGGTCATTAATCCGAGACGACATCGCGTCCGACAGCACAATGAAACAGGGCTCATCCGCCGGATCGACGCCAATCGCGTCTACCCATTGCTGGGGTGGGCCATCCAGGTCAGGTAACTCATCCCCAATCACGTGGAACGGCTGAACCTTCACCCCCGGCAAGTGAGCAAGGGTCACCCCCAGTGCTGGAGCATCTTCCACCTCGCGCACTGTCCCATCGGTCAGCAAACCCACAATGCCGCCCCCGGTACACCCCACCATGACGGTTTCGGGCAATCGCTCCTTGAGCAGCGGCATCAGACGGGGCAGTTCGCTGGCAAAGGCCGACGAGATAAACACCAGGGCGAGATCCGCTGAGCCTTGCAGGGCTGACGTTGCCTGGGTCACCGCTTCATCCACTGCACTTTCCAGGGAGGGAAGGGTTGAGAGAATGCTCACCCACTGCATTGCACCATTAGGTTCTGCCATTGTGCCTATCCTTACTTAACGTTAGCGTTGCCGTGATCTAGACCTGGATCGCTTGTGGCTAAACGCCATGCTGTCATCCTTTGGTGGGGTGTGGGCAGGGACGCGTTTGCTCGGCTTTCAGAACAAACATTAAGACGGGTCGACCCGAAGGGTCGGAATTTTCCTGCCGATAAATCTGACTGTCCTGGTTCTCTAACCGTTCCCGCCCAAGGAATAGGAAGAGCGGCATCGGAGGGGCATTAGCCCATGCCAAGGCCAAATTCAACATCACACTGTTGGCTTTGTCGCGCAACATCACACTGTTGATTTTGTTGCGATCGCGTCACATCTAAAATTTCTTCGGCTTTTCTTAATTCCCTATTTTCGCATAGGCTCAGCCATCCCAAAGGGCGGTCTTGCATTCGGGCGGCGGCAACGATATCCGGGGCAGTGCCTAACGCCGAAGCCGTTGCGATCGCCTATTCCACAAACAGCGGTTGAACCCTTGCCGCACCTTGGACGGATTTCCCCACAACCAGCCCCACAAGCTACAGAAAAAGACAGGGTACAATACCAAGAGAGTAAGAATACTTACTCAAGCTGTGAATCCCTCCATTGGGGGGCTTGACGAAATAGATCGTCGGGTTACTCTAGGATGGAAATGCTACACTCCTACCGGAAAACCAACACAAACTACTGATATGAGCGACATCCACCAAAAAATTCAAGAAGAACGCGACAGCGCCCGTAGCGCTTGTGATGTAAATGGAGCGACTTCGGCAGAATGTGCCGCTGCCTGGGACGCGGTTGAAGAATTGCAGGCAGAAGCTTCTCACCAACGCGAGAAAGATGTCGATAAGACCTCTTTCCAAAAGTACTGTGACGATAATCCAGAAGCGGATGAGTGCCGCGTTTACGACAACTAACCCCTCGGCAACGAACACTTGATGTTTGTTGTGAATTGTTAGCCTAAGTTCATCGGTCTGTATAGGGTCTGACGTTTGGCGCTGCCGAAAGTTATCTCCAAATACATACCAGGCTTTGCATCGGTGTTCTGGAACTCATTGCTTTTTCTGGCCGCTGTGCAGAAGCGATTAGAAGGTTCCAATCGTTCTAAATACGAGCGTTCTAGATCGGTCTAAGCTGAAAATTACAATGCAGAATGGGGGATGCTCATGTATCTCCCATTTTTGTGTGCTTGATGCCAATCACTCATGCAGATTTTGCGCGCGGCGTTCATAGCATCCGTATGAATCAAGATTATGCAAAACTCGCTTAATCCTGACTCAATTCGTTGATGGTGTGGGCGCGGCGTGTCCACATCATCAACAAAATGTATAAGCCCTATGTAGCGCTTGCACATTAGTTAAGTACGGTTGTGTGTGGGCGCGGCGCGCCCACACACAACCATTTTTGTACTTGACGCGGTTCACACCGCTTTAAATGATTGGTATCGGCCTGGGGGTTCATCTGGCAGGAGTCATAGGACGGTGACAGAAACAGTAACAGACGCAGAAATCGTTCTGCCGAATGCGACGGCAACGCAGGTCTTTGGGGAATATCTGGGGCGATCGCTTCCAGCCGGAACCGTATTGCTGTTGCAGGGCAACCTAGGAAGCGGAAAAACAACGCTGGTTCAAGGCATAGGTGTCGGATTGGGTATCACTGACGCGATCCTCAGCCCCACGTTCACTCTCGTGAGTGAATACTCTGAAGGGCGGATCCCGCTCTATCATCTGGATTTGTATCGCCTCGACCCAGCCGAAGTCGACCAGCTGAACCTGGAAACCTATTGGGAAGGGATAGAGACTCCGCTGGGACTCGTGGCGATCGAATGGGCAGAGCGTTTGCAAGCCCCCCCCGAGGATTATCTAGAGCTACGACTGGCGATCGCCCCCGCCAACGGGCGCCACCTCCACATGACAGCCAAGGGGAATGCGATCGCTCTGCTAAATAGCCTCATGCCATTTCAAGAAGCGTCTTCGCCGGAGCAAACATAAGTCGATTGGCTGGCCTCCATGACCTTTATGGGAGCAAGCCTTTCAAGAACTTGCACAAAAATACACTCCAAAAACCCTACTATTCTCTCACTGGTTTTTCATCATGCCGAGCCACTTACCAAATCCAGTTAAATGACCGAAGAACCCAACTATCATTTGTGGCCGCTGCAGTGCAGCGGCCACAAATGATAGTTGGGTTCTTCAACCGATTTGATACTACGGGAGTAAACGGATGCATTATTCGCGCTTATCGGCACCTCAGCGAGCAATGTGAAGAAGTTTTGCGAGGCTCTGCGATTCTAGGTGAAATCTTCATTAAACTGTGTGGATTCGATGACCAATAATTCCCCATCCTTTACGCAACGAGGAAGAATATGCGTAATCTTGTAAAAGAGGATGTTGGAAAAAGCCACTTGGTAATCCTTTCCTTGTAGTAAATACATCTGTCCTGGGCGTTTGCATCAGGCCGATTTTTGTTGCAAGTTGGGTAAGTGAGTGGCTGAGAAATCTTCCTTCTGGGTGCATGGATGTTGCAGGCAATGGTGGCATTCGCTCGACGAACCTGAATTGGCTTGTTCCTCTGGGCAGGAAGGTATTCTTCACTTTCTACTGTTGCGGACAGGTCACTTTTTAGTGGGGGGAATTCTGTGGGGGGAGCGATGTATTGAGGGCAGATTCTTGGGTCATGGCGCTTGAGCCGTTGCCCATGTAGCGACCTCACGTACTTGAACGATCCATAGTCACCTCTCTGAAGACATTTCAGGTTCAGCAATCCAAAAGGTTTTTTCTCCAACCTCTGCTTTATAAACTTCTGCTGCCGTCTGAGTGCTATGCACTCCATCCTGGAGTAGCTTTTTGCTACGCAGATTGCGGTAGTGTGTTCGGTGCTTATTTTTTCTGTCTACGTCTCTTCATCAGACAGCAATTGAACCCCTGTCATTTGCTGCGGCTAAGGCAACCTAAATGACGAGTCACTTCCAAAATCCTGCGAGGGCTTCTGGAAGGCAAGTATTCTAGTGAGTTTTCGGATACCCCCAAAGAGCGACGAACGCATCCTAGACTTAATTTACTTTTCCGTTCCCAGTTTTCTCCTCCTTCTGTCTGCCCTTTCCTGCAATCCACCTAGAGTCAGCAATGGAAACCCAGATCCGCACTAACACCGAAGCCTGGCAGTTGCTCCAGAAATCCATCATCTACTATGGCGATCGCCCAATTGGCACCGTAGCGGCCTGCGACCCCAGCGTCGAAGCGCTGAACTACGACCAGTGCTTCGTCCGCGACTTTGTTTCCTCCGCTCTGTTTTTTTTGATTAAGGGCGAATCAGAAATTGTTCGCAATTTTTTGATTGAAACCTTGGCATTGCAGAGCCACGAGAAGCAGATGGACTATACCCACGCCGGACAGGGGGTGATGCCAGCGAGCTTCAAGGTGATGAGTGAGGACGAGCGCCATTATCTGACGGCAGATTTTGGGGAACATGCGATCGGGCGCGTGACTCCGGTGGATTCGTGCCTATGGTGGCTGATTCTGCTGCGCGCCTACGTGAAGGCAACGGGCGACATCGACCTAGCACATCAGCCTGATTTCCAGCAGGGCATCGTGTGGATTCTCAAACTCTGCCTGGCCGATCGCTTCGATATGTACCCCACGCTGCTGGTGCCCGATGGTGCGTTTATGATCGATCGGCGGATGGGGGTTGATGGCCATCCGCTGGAGATTCAGGCACTGCTCTACGCCGCCCTGCGATCAGCCCGAGAGCTGATGCTACCGGGCTACAAGCGGGATATCTATATCGAAATCATCAACCAGCGACTGGGAGCACTCACTTACCACCTGCGGCAATACTACTGGCTCGATCTAAAACGCCTCAACAACATTTACCGTTATCGCTCCGAGGAATTTGGCAGCTCTGCCATCAACAAGTTCAATATTTACTCCGACTCCATTCCCGAGTGGGCCCATGACTGGATTCCTGAAGAAGGCGGCTATCTCGTCGGCAATCTAGGCCCTGCCCGAATGGATTTTCGCTTCTTTGCCTTGGGGAATTTGATGGCCATCATGGCGTCCCTGGTGAGCGATCACGAAGCACAACTCATCATGAGCCTGATCGAGCAGCGCTGGCAGGATTTGGTGGGGCATATGCCCATGAAGATTTGCTATCCTGCCGTTACTGACCTGGAATGGAAGCTTCTCACTGGATGCGACCCCAAGAATGTCCCCTGGTCTTATCACAATGGCGGTAACTGGCCCGTTCTGCTGTGGTTCCTAGTCAGCACCGCGATTAAGACAGGGCGCCTGGACATCGCCCAGAAGGCGATGGCGATCGCCGAGCGCCGTCTCGCAGACGATGGCTGGCCAGAATACTACGATGGGCGCTATGGTCGCCTGGTCGGGAAAGCGTCACGCAAGTACCAAACCTGGACAATCGCAGGCTTCTTGCTGGCCAAGGCGATGTTGGATGACCCAAGCCATGCCCAAATAATTACCTTCCACGATGATCCTCACGCCTTAGATTTGCTCTATAAAATGCAGGAGTTTTGAGCAGATAGGCCATACGTATTCTGTTGATGGTGCGGCCATGATATAGCCACAACATCAACCATACTTATCCAGAGGGCGTTGCTGATTCGAGGTATTGAAGAGGTACTGTATACTCGAAACTTCGTTTCGATTCATACGGCTTCTCAGCAACCCCCACCCATGACTACGCGAGTCTTGTGCAAATTCTGCTCCAGAGCTGAGCTAGGATAGGACTTTAGGGTTCCGTCATGCCCATGAAAATGGGCATCCATCAAACGCTTATCGGTCACTGTATTCAACCTTTCTGGATTCCCGCATTCGCGGGAATGATCGTTCGATATCTTGTCTTAGCCTTGAGGGGTACGGCTATATGATCCAGAAGAAATTAACAGAAATTGATGGAAATAGATGCACTCATAAAAAATGGTGGAAGCAAGCCCCCCTTGCTTCCACCGATTGCCTTTATCAGGCTAATCAGGAGTCAACTTCCATACTTAAACAGTATCGGTTTTACGAGACGCGAACATCATCTGATTGAAGGAACCCGGTAAGGTGATTTTGGCTAACTGAGTAGACTCATCCAAAAGGGTGATAGATCAATGGGTAAAATCTTGAGCGCTGATGATTCTTTGCACGAAGGATAAACCCAAAGGTCAACGACTTAATCCCACGAACTGAAGGGATTTGGACAATTATTTTAACTGCGTTTCAATACTCGCTTTCGAAATGCATGAATAGCATTGTATCCACACACAAAAATGTTATTTTACACCTCCAGTATAGGAAGGATAAATTATTAATTTTTTGGATTGGATCCATGTAGAGATATAGAAAAAGGGGGACTGGTGTCCCCCCTTGATTTAACGAAGTTTTAGCACCGTTTTAGCGGGCTCAATTTAGGCCAAGCTTACAGAACCAGACCATCACCTTTTTTCAGGATTTCTTTGAGGAACCAGCGATGTTTCTGATGGGTTTGTACCAAGCGGGTGTAGAGATCGGCTGTACCGATGTCGCCCGCCTTATCAGCAACTTCAGTGTCCTTGTGCATTTCGTCGATGATCAGCTCGTGGGTGGCGATCGCCTCCTCAATCATCTGCCGAACCGCCAGTTTACCACTGGAAGGGTTGACCGTTGCCACATTGAGATAGTCGTTGGGGTCAGCGATCGGCGTACCATCAATCATCAAGCTCCGCTCTGCTAACTCGTCTAACATGGCAAACACATCACTACCTTGCTCCTCGAATAGCAAGTGCAAATCACGGAACAAAGGCCCATAGGTCATCCAGTGGTACTTCTTGTAGTTGAGGTACGCGACGAGCGTGTTGGCCTGGTTGCGATTTAGAGCTCTGACCAATTCGGTTTGCTTCGCATCTAGCGTGGTTGTCATAGTGAATCGTTCCTTTATCTTTACTAACGGTGTAGCGCTTCAATCAATCATCCATCAATCAAAAGAGGTCACCGAAACATGGGGGAGCCTACGGCTTTGAATAGGCGTAGCGTATATCCGTCACAATCCCTTCGTTAGATTACGGCGACTCGCTTCAAATGTCATCCTGCCGATGGATGGGAGCCAGGAAATGCCATAGACCTTCCATGACACTGAAGGGGAACTGACTCCCGCAATATCTCTAATCGCCACAGGATAGCGACTTTGATTGAAACGAGGTGCAATGCTTCTGCAACCCTCCATAACGGATTTATATCCGCTGCCTCGGTGACTCAGGCTGGAGAAATACTTATCCGTTCCGACTTCTTAATCATACTCGTTATGACTTCGTATTACAAGAGGTACGATGTTTGGGATGTCATTTCTTGGCTATTCTCTGGCTATTCCCTGGCGAGTGACCCTTAGGTTCGAGCGTTGGCAGTGCCTATTTCCAGTAGAAATCGAGAAAAAGCGCTAGATATGCTGTACTTTCGGTAAACTGATCCCGCAGGATGACCTAAACGGTTTTGCTTAGAGTAATCCATGAAAAAAGTTATCCGTTTAGCCCTCATCCCCCAGCCCCTTCTCCCAAAATGGGCGAAGGGG
>JBCBSL010000235.1:0-9332 GCA_039819145.1 Cyanobacteria bacterium J06638_22 | reverse complement strand
GTCCTGCAATCACGACACCGCCCAATGCTGGATCGACCGCAGCCAGGAGCAACGCCAGCTTGATGGCGTCTTGCCCCACAACGGCGGTGAGGGGAAAGCTGATCGGGATGGAGGGGGCGATCGCAGTCATACAGCAATAAATGGGTTAAAAACTGGATTGAAAACGGTGCTTGAAGAAATCGTCAAATGCTTGGAAAACAAGGTATCCAGCTTTTTAGGATACCAGTTTGCTGGAATCCACGGAAACCCTGCCCGCCCGAATACTCCGGCTGATTACGAATGGGCATCTTTGGGTTCATCGAGCATGGATTTGGCGATCGCCTGTAGCGGTAAGCTCGGGGGAAATTTGCCCTCTTCTTTGATTTGTTGAATCATTGTTTCGGGAACTGCGACGCCAAGCTTCTGTGCCAGTGCCCGAATGATGTCGCCTCGGTCGATGACGCCAGCCACCGCTCCGGCTGGGGTGAGCACGGTAATGCGGGATAAGTCTAGGCGTTCTAGCTTGTCGATCGCTTCCGTCAACGCCGTCGCTTCATTCACCGTTGGGATCTCGGAGAGGGGATGGACGATCGATTGGAGAGTTTGGCGGTTCCACTCGCTGCGCTCGATCTGCTGCAGGTCGTCAGGTAAGATCTGTCCCCGGTAGCGTCCATCCGATGCCGCAAAAAAGGTCGGATAACGCCCTTCTTCCCGCAGCAAATAGTCATCGGTAAAGCGCTGGAGCGTGAGCCCCGCCTCAACCACTCGAAAATCACGGGTCATAGCTTCCGCAGCTGATAGATTGGACACCGCTTCTTGCAGATCGGCCACCCGGCTATAGCTGTTGGCGTTGTTGAGAATGAACCAACCAATGAGGACACTCCACAACGCGCCCCCAGCTCCGGCCTGCAGAAACAGGAAAATTCCAAAGGCAATAATGGCCCAACCCAGCATCTTCCCGGCAATGGCTGCCCAGCGTAAGCCCTTTAGCCGACTTCCGGTAAACTTCCACACCACCGCCTTGAGCACCTGCCCGCCATCGAGCGGTAAGCCGGGGAGCATGTTGAAAATGGCTAGAACGCCATTGATGGATGCGAGTTGAACCACCACCGTATTGTAGGGATCGGGAATTGGAACCAGCAGTGCCACGCCGCCGAGAAGCAGGAACAGCGCCAGACTCACCGCTGGTCCGGCGATCGCCACCTGGAAAGCCTGCCAAGGCGTTTTGGATTCTTGCTCAATGGAGGCAACGCCACCGAAGACAAAGAGGGTGATGGAGTTGACCTTAATGCCCTGGGAGAGCGCCATCAGACTATGGCCCAACTCATGCAATAGAACGGAGCCAAATAGCGACAGCGATAGAACGAGCCCGGTGATCCAGGCGGCAGCGCTCGGTAACCCCGCATTCTGAAAGTACTCCGCATTCACTAGGGTCATCAGCGCCAGGATCAGAAACCAGGAAGTGTCTAGCATCAATGGGATGCCGAAAATTTTGCCGACTTGCCAACCTGATCTCATAGCCAATTTTTGGGATGGAGGGGAAGAAATAGATAAACACGAATGATCTGTTCGTGATCTAGAGGCTGCGCTTGGAACACAAAACCTAAATAGATGCACGCAATCCACCTCTGATCTTAGTTCCTTTTTGGTGGTGGTGGAGCGTAAACCGATGCTAGAAAACCGTCAAAAGGGGTGATGTGCGATCGCACATCACCCCTTGATTCTCGATATATCGTTACATGGCCTTGATGGCGGCCAACTTAGCAGTGCCTAGAGCACGCCCGAATTGGACAGACCCAGGATTAAACCTGCACCGAGGACATGGCCGAGGCTGGCCGTTGCTAGCAATTCGGGGACACCGAACCCAGTGAACATGGCAGGTAGTCCGACAGGGAGATCAGGCCCCTGGCCCTTTTGCTGAATGGCATAGTAGCCAATGGCAATGGCAAATAAATTGGCCGCAATCATAACGATGGCCGTGTTGATGGACCAGGGCGCAGTAGTGGCCACGGCCAGTAAAGCATGAGCGGATTGAATCAATGGTTTTCTCCTTCCTTCGTTTAAAGTGATGACGAATTCGGCAGTTGAAAGCGTTCGTCAATAGACAGGAGGATTGCACCCAACTAAAATGCCAGGTTAATTGCCCCGGTTCATCTCCAACGGAACGACCCGTGGCCCAGCCTCACTGCTATCGTGCGAATCGCTAAGTATCGTACGAATGAAATAAGTGCATACGACAAGCTAGGATGCCGGAGAGTGGGCACAGGAGCAAGATTTTGTTTGAAGAATTAACAACTCGCGATGACAATGCAATAAAGCGCAGCGATTTAGGCAATATTACTTCATGATCCAGGTCAAGATTTGCGGCATCACGCGTGCCGACCAAGGGCAGGCGATCGCCCAGATGGGCGCAACCGCACTGGGGTTTATCTGTGTGGCGCGATCGCCTCGCTACATCACGGCGGAGAAGATTCGGGCGATCGGTGCTCATCTGCCAGAGACGGTGGAGCGTGTCGGGGTGTTCGTCAATGCGGATCGAGCGGAGTTGGTGCAATGGGTCAAGATGGCAGGGCTGACAGCGGTGCAATTGCATGGCGACGAGTCACCCCAATTCTGCCGAGATCTACGGGATGCGTTGCCTGACGTCAAACTGATCAAAGCATTCCGGGTAAAGCATCCTGAGGTTCTGGAGCAAGCGGACGCGTACACCGAGTGGGTGAATGCACTGCTGTTAGATGCCTATCATCCCACCCAGCATGGGGGTACCGGAACAACGCTGGACTGGCAAGCTTTACAGGCGTTTCGCCCTCCTATCCCCTGGTACTTGGCTGGCGGTCTCACCCCCGAAAATGTGCAAGCGGCGATCGCTCTCACCCATCCAGACGGCATCGATCTGTCGAGCGGGGTGGAACAAGCCCCCGGCATCAAAGATTTGAAAAAGGTCGAACAGCTTTTTGCCCAACTGCAAGCCATCGCCCCAACGCCGTTGTCATGACCTCTGCGACCCCTGCTCCCAAGTACGCCCTTGCAGCTATCAACCGGATGGATCAGCCACAGTTTGTGGCGGCATTCGGTGGCCTGTTTGAGCAAACTCCAGCGATCGCCCAACAGGTCTGGCATCTCCGCCCCTTTCTATCGACCTATAGCCTCTACGAGCAGATGGTGCATGTTGTGCGGGTTTTGCCGACCGAGGCTCAGCTCGATCTGATTCGTGCCCACCCCGACCTGGGCAGCAAGACCAAGATGGCCGATGCCTCGGTGCAGGAACAGGCAGGTGTTGGCCTCGATCGCCTCACTGTCGCTGAGTATGAGCGGTTCCATCGGCTCAATCATGCCTACAAAGAAACCTTCAGCTTTCCCTTTATCATTGCTGTCCGCCATCACACCAAAGCCTCAATTCTCCAGGCTTTTGAGGAGCGACTGCAGAATGACCCCGCGACGGAGCGCGATCGCGCCTTAGTAGAAATTCTAGAAATTGTGCGGCTACGGTTGCGCGATCGGTTGGTGGATCCGCTGTAAGCCACCCCTAACTATGGCTCTCGCCCTGTCTGATGGAACGGCTTTGGTGGAACATCTGTAGCGATTCTGCGTCTCTTGGATTGAGGACAGATAGGGGTTTGTCTATCGTTGGTTTGGACTGGAGCCGGATAGCGCCCCCAACATTTTGTTTCTCTTTGGAGCGGCAAAAATTCTGACTAGGTAGGCTGACTATATAGAGCATCCATCCAGCGATCGCCCAACCCAAACGGATTTCCAACTTCCCACTGAATTCACCATCTTGTTTTCCAGAGGTTTGCTATGAAATGGCATCTTTTGCTAGCTGTTTCGGCACTGTGCTGTGTCTCGGTGCTTCCTGCCCAAGCGCAGAACACTGCGATCGCGCCCCACGCAACAACGGAAAAAGAAACGCCCACAGACAACCGTCTGAAGGACGAGTGGGATGACTGGGAGGACTCCATTGACGATGATTGGATTCGGGATCGCGACCGGGATCGCGACGACCGCGGTCGCGATCGCGACCACGACCGCGATTATCGTGACCGCGATGACTTTGATGGCATCGATGACCGGCGCGATCGCGATCGGCGGGATTGGTGGGACGACCGGGATGATGACTGGGACGATCGCTACGACCGCGATCGCCGCCACAATGATCGCCGCCACCACGATCGCGATGACTACTATTACCGCGATGGGCGTTATTACTACCGAGACAGTCGCGATCGCGACGATTGGGATGGTCGCGGCTGCGACTCTTACTACTACGAGCGCGATCAGTTCGGTAGCCTTGTCATTTGCAACTCCCAAGATTGGGATGATGATTGGAGTGATGGCCGGGGCGATCGCCGGATCTACCGCCGCCATAACTCCACCGATGGCTTCAACTTCATCCTCCGCCTCCTTGAGAGCCTGGATTGATATCAAAGCTGGTTGAAGAACTCAAATATTAGTTGTGCCCGCTGCATCGCAGCGGGCACAACTAATATTTGATAGCTCTAGCGGGCTAGACCGCACAGCAGCTATCGGGCGACGGTGATCGGGAACCGGAGTTCAAAGGGAGCGAAATCACTGGAAACGACGGGACGACCTTGCAGCACAACTTCGTAGCTCCCTGCTTGGGGAAAGGTGATGTTTGCCCCGGGGATGCCCTCATAGCCTTCTGCAGAAACGGCAAAAAGGGACGGACGGCTCACAGGGGAGTTGCCGGAGCGATGGGGTTGGGAATAGACTGCAACCTGGCAGTTACAAGACGTCAGAGGGATCAGACGACCGCCGCGTCGGGTAAGGGCGAACCAGGTGAGGTTACTCTCCCCAGCGCGAGGGGTGTCGTTGGGTTCGATGTGAATGGTGCCGCCGACATCCCCGGAAATTTCGACTTGGTGGGCGGTGGCTGCGGAGGGAACCAGGGGTAGCGTGGCGATCGCCCCTACTCCCAAAGCTCCCAGCAAACCGGCAAGGGCGAGTTTAGCGCTTGGGTGATGAAAGGGTTGAGTCATAGGGTTCAGCATTGGATACAACAGTGGATGCAGACGCAACAATCGGCGGAACGTAGTAGTGCTCCAGGGAAAGCCAACGCCAGAGGACGCGCGATCGCACCAATACCACAAATAGCAGAGCGATCGCCAAGCCTCCGATCATAACGGCGTTGACCCAGGTGAGTTGCACCCGACCGAGGAAACGTGTTCCCACCAGAAGACAATGAACGGCAGCCAGAAAAAGCGCTGGAATCGCCAGTAGATGAAGCGATCGCCACTGCCGCCCCATGCGCCGCTGGGCCCAGTCGAAGCTAGTTAGCGTGAGAGGAACCATCAGTGCCAACGACACTGCGCCAAAGGCAATGCCCCACTGATGTCGGGGAATGAGAAAGGCGATCGCTTGAAAATTCCAGCCCCAACTATGTTCCAGCATATGGACGGTGTGTGCCAGGGAGAGGACAAAGGCTCCGACCCCGAGCGCCCGGCGGTAGCGCATGGGCGTAGGCCAGAGTCGGCTGACCGGGCGAGCAACAAGGGCGAGGATCAGGCAAAGGATGGCCCCGTAGCCGGTGTAATCCACCATGCTATCTCCCGTACGCAAGACGGTGAGCACGCCGATCAGGAGCGTGATCCAGCCCCCCATGCGGAAGAGTTGACTGCGGCGATCGCGACTGAGCCAACCGCTGACCAACCCGACACCTAGCATAGTGGGCAGCGTTCCCAGTCCAAACGCCAGCATGGTCAGGCTACCCTGCACCATATCCGTCGTTTCCGCTGCTTTGATTTGGGCGGCGTAGAGGAAGCCGCAGGGGATCAGCCCCCACACCATGCCCAGCAATAGAGGTGTGCCCGCCGCCGTTTTGAGAGAAAGGGCAGACATGGCGCGATTGAGGCGATCGTGCAATTTGCCTTGAGCCATCGGGTTGAGCAGCGGGATTTTCGGCAAAACTTGGGGATTGATTTGCACCAGCCCAAACCAAATCAGCATCAATCCAGTCAGGATAGCGATGATCCGCCGAAAATCGCTGCCGACCCCTGCTACCTGTCCGCTGGCAACCAAGACCGACCCCAATGCACCGATTCCAGCCCCCACGAGGGCATAGCTGAGGATGCGTCCCAGGTTGAGCAGCAGGTTGAACCAAAGCTGTGAGAGGCGTCCGCTTGATTGGGTCGCTGAAGCGGTTCCGTTTGGCAAAGGGGCTGTTTTGTTCTTTTGAGATAGGGAAAACGCCACGCTAATCGGGCCACACATGCCCACGCAATGGCCAAAACTGCCGAAGAAGCCGAGGCTAAAAATCAGGATTAGGTCGATAGGTTGCATCAGCGATCGCCCTCTTCTTCTCCATCCCACGGATCACTCAAGGCCGGGTCTTGCAGAAACTCATCATCCGTGAGGCTATTAAGGAACGCCAGCACATCCTCATGCTCCTGATCGGTCAATTCAAAACCCACCACAAAGATGCTCTTGAGCGGATTGTCGCTACCAACTCCGGCAAATTCGCCACTCTCGATGCTGCGTCCGGCAGCGGCGTAGTGGGCGATCGCCTCCTCCAGCGTGGCAATGCTGCCATCATGCATGTAGGGAGCCGTCACCGCCACATTCCGCAGGGTCGGAGCTTTGAAATGCCCCATATGGGCGGGATCGTCGGTAATTTCATAAAGCCCTGGATTTTCTGGCGGGTAGGCTCCGTTTCCGTCAATGTTATAAAGTCCGGTGTTGTGGAAAGCAATCTCGCGGAAGGGCGATCGCTCGTGCATCACCGAATCCGAAAAGTTGAACCCGCTATGGCAATGGAAACACTCCAGCCGCTCACTGTTGAATAGCGCTTCGCCGCGCTTTGCCGATGTGGAAATGGCGTTGGAATCGCCGCCGTAGCGATAGCGATCATAAGGGGAGTTACCCGAGATCAAGACGCGCTCAAAAGCGGCGATCGCCTTGGTTATATTCCGAACCGTAAAGGGATCGGCCTCCGCATCAAAGGCGGTGGGAAAGAGTTCTGCGTAGGACTCATCCTCCTGCAGCATCATGATAATTTCCCCTTCTCGCCCAGCCATTCCCATTTCCACCGGATGCTCCCCAAACAGCGGGACTAGGCTCTGAGTCTCCAAATCCTGCATGAGTGGATTGGCCCAAGTCAGCACCGAACTGTAGGCCACATTCGTCAGGCTCATGGAGTTGCGGGGATGGGCTTCCCCGGTCGCACCGACGCCCACGGTCTTGCCATCGGTAAACGCCAGAGATTGCAGATGACAACTACCACAAGAAAAGTCACCTGTGACCGAGAGGCGTGTGTCGTAAAACAAGCGCCGCCCCAACGCCACCTTCTCCGTTGACATGGGATTGCCTTCAGGAACCAGCGGTCGCGGCATCCAGTCGGGCAGGTTCCACTCATAGGCAGAGGCGATCGCCCCCTCTGAAACCACAGGAGGCTCCACAGCCATGGCTCGGCTCAACCCAATAGACAGGCAAAACGCAAGGAGGCCAAGCAGTCCCCAAGTTTTCCAGCGACGATGATTCACAGGCAAAGCAGGAAAAATAACAAATGGCTCACTAATGAACTGAAGGCATGAATAAATGGGTCGAAAGCTGCAGACAACGCAAACAGAAAAGATGGCTTCTCATCCTCATTCATCTGCGTCCATCTGCGTTCATCTGCGTTCTTAACTTGGCGACCTACTTGATTCTAAAAAATGTTTGCCCAGGAGAGGGTTGGTCAGCGTGAGATAGACCAAAATTATGGAGGATCCCGAGGCAATCATCGTCATCAGGCCCCGACATGCAGCCAAGCGCCGTGTCCGGTTCATTCGTCATCAGATTGCTATCGGCCACCAGCGCAGCGAGATCGGCCACGATCACATCACTCGTCGGGTCAAAATCCTCAAACGTAATGATTGACGTGTTGGGATTGCCACAGTCTGTCGTCGGACGCATTGCGTCGCCTTCCAACTGACAAGCGGTGCTACCCAGGTGAATCAGAAACCCTTGAGCCATGCCGCTATGCTCACCCCCGTGATCCTCATGACCGCCGTGGGGTGAATGCTGTTGGGTTTGGGGCACATCCCCCATCATCATTTCATTTTCGAGGTCGATGCGAACAAACTTGTAGCCGCCCTGCCAATTCCACCACATGGAGGTGAGGTTGAGTGGGGAAGGTGCTAGGGTCGCGTCGTTATGATTCAGTTCAAACGGAACACCCAGGGTAAACTCGATGCCTGTATAGGTTCCGGTAGGAACGGTACCTACCACTTCGGTACGAGTTTCGGAGGTGCCGTTAGTACAGGTGCCCGAGCGATCCTCGAAGTCGAGCAGGGCGACGTTTTCGTATTGCCACACGCCATCCTGCTGCAGTAGGACGGGGACGCGATCGCCCGCTTCATTAATCAACTGCACATCCGACACATAAAGCCGAAAGTCGGTCACAGCAACAGTGCTCTCCATGGTTCCCAGCCCTGCATAAGTGGACTCGCAGGAGAAGGCTTCCTCTCCCACCATGCCCTGAAACTGGAGGCGCACGGATTGGGTTTCAGCCGTTTGGGCCAGGCTAGCGGGGGCGATCGCCGCAAAGGGCAAAGACGTGAGGGCGATCGCTGCAAGACGTTGAATGAATGACATAGCGAGGGGGCGTGAACGACTTGTGAGACAACAAATGAAAGCCAATGAAAAAACGAGTAGATGCTTTCTTCTGCTGCTGCAAGCTTGAGACAGGCAGAGCCGCTACCCTACTGTTCTTTCAGGCTGACTATGAACACTTCATTCTGGGGAAGGCGATCGCCAAAGTCAAAAGACAGGCTGTCAAACTTCCGCTTTCCCTTACGGGGCTTAGGAAAAACGGCTCGTCACACGACCCAAAATTTTTGCGGCAGGCACGGCACCGAAAACGCGGCTATCAGTGCTGACATCGGAGTTATCGCCCACCAACACACAGTCACCGTTCTCACGCACGAACAAGACCCGCTTCACTAGCCAGAACCTTGGGCGATCGGGATGCTCGGCCACGACAATATCTCCCGGCTCCGGAGCCGCATCATGGTAAGCATGGGGATCCGCTAGCACCTCTTCTTGGGGCTGCAACAACGGCACCATCGACTGCCCCGTTACGCGAAACCGACGACGACGACCCGCCAACCACAGTAAAAAATCTCGCCAGCTTGCTTCAGGTAACTCGTTCTTATCCATCACAACGATGCGCAAGTACTGCAAGCATATTGAGTCATATTGGGAGGCAGTGGCATACTTTCAAATATCAGCGTCTGGTGTTCTAATTGGTTCATTTCTACTTGGCTCATTTAAGAAACAGCATTAGAGCGTGTTTGAAAACACGGATACGGAGTGCCGATTAGGCCAATCGCCGCACCAAGATACGGATCATCGCTATG
>JBCBSL010000234.1:0-9433 GCA_039819145.1 Cyanobacteria bacterium J06638_22 | reverse complement strand
GGAAGCAACGTCGGTTCATATTCAGTGGCGTCTTCGCGATCGCGTCGGTAGGCCAGGTCAACTTCCTCCAGCCGTTCAAGATACGGCACGAGTTCACTGAAGCTAGAGAAGTTTAAGGACTCCAGATCATCATAGGTAATGGTTTCGTCAGAGAGCTGGCCTTTGCGCTCCAGCAAGCTCAGCACTTTTTTAGTTTGCACTTCTAACGCGGCTCGTTCTCGAAAATCGGCGTAGGCTGACTGGATACCCGCTTCCAGAACATCAGGCGTAATGCGATCTTCACCCAGTTCTAGAGCTTTGTTGAGAACTACAAGCCCCAAGCGGTTAAAGAGTCGCGGTCTACCCCGAGATTCATCACAGAAGCGCTGAGCCGTGTCTGGAAGGAAGGGCAAAACCGAGTCTGGGTTTTCTGGGTCAGTGCAGGAGTTCCCAATTCGCACGCTGTTGAGGTACTTGATCAGCATTTCATAGCGTGTCTTAGAGTCCAGTTCTTCAAGCTTGAGCCTTAAATCAAACAATCCCCGCTCGCTAGTCAAGAGATCGCCTGTGATGCCCGTCGGGTGAGCGGTTAGGATGAACCAGGCATTGCCTTTGAGTAACCCTTGGGCATTGTGCATCAGCTCTCGGACGCGCTTTGGTTCCTTTTTATCCAGGTCGTCAATGGCAATGAGGACGCCCTCTTTGTATTGGCTTTGTGCTCGTTTTAAGAGAATGTCAAAGTTGGCGGTTGGATTTTTGAGTTCAGGAATGTAGACATCTTCTTCAGACAGTGCAGCGCCAGCAATGGCTTTGAGACTGGCTTCAGACTTTTTCTTTTTGAAGGGATTTTCGGGATTGATGCCCATGCTGTAGAGTTCTCGCCGCGCGAGTTCGTCATTGGGCATGGCTTTAGCCAGAGCAATGAGAGCCGTCTTTGCCAGGTCGTCATCCTCGAGAGAGGTTTGAACCACGAGCATGTTTTTGCGGTAGGCGCGCAGCTCAGACAACAGCTTGATCAGAAACGCGCTCTTGCCAATGCCGATGCGACCATAGACCAGAATGCGGCGGCGTTCGTTGCCAATCAGAAGCCGAGCCGCTTGGCGCAGTTCGTTGTCACGCCCCGTAAAAACGCTGCTGACCACACTGGCATTGCCCACTGGAGTTTCAAAGAAGGGCATATTGCGAAGACCCAGCCGCTCAAACTTATTGGCTTCTTCAGCAAAAATATTGCTCATACGGAGACTCCTAAGCCCAGGCGTTCAAATTCTTGTTTGCCCTGTTCCGTCGCGCGATACAGGCCATCAACTTCAGCAACCTTATCAGCCTTGCCCAGTTTCTCATAGAGGTCTCGTGCTTTCTGAAATTCATCCATCGCTTTGCTTAAGTAACCCTTTGAGCTAAGGATGGCACCCAGGCTGTGGTGGCTGCGGGCAATGCCGGGTTCGTGATGAATCTTCTCGTAGATACGAAGGGCATCCCGGTAAGAGATGCGGGCGTCTTCGGTGTGCCCCAAGACTTCGTAGGCAATACCCGCTTCGTGATAAGCATTGGCGAGGGAGAGGAGGTCACCCTTGGGGCGAAGGTCAGTAATTGCCGCTTTGAGGACTTCCAGACCTTTATGCCATTCCCCATCCCGAACCATGCGGCTGCCCAAAATGATTTGGGTTTCGGGCAGCGCTTGCCACATTTTCTCCCGATCGTAGTGCTCAGGGCTGATGGCTTTGAGGGCGATTCGATAAGCTTCAAGGGACTGTTCCAGATCAGATGCGTTTTGCTTCAATTCACGGCGACGCATGAGTACAGTACCGAGCTGGTATTGAGCGTCGATATAGTCAGGGGTGGGAGCATTGGGGTCGGCAGTTTCTAACACTTCCTCCAGGAGAGCAACTGCTGTGTTCAGGTTAGCCAGTTGATCGGTTTCCGTGTCTTGAAGAGATGCACGAGCTAAATAGGCAGCGGCAAGATGTGCCTGATTTCGGAACCATTTGTGGGGATAGGCGGATTGAGTGAAAACTTCGGCCGCCTGGTTGTAAAGAGAAATAGCTTGCTCAACGTTTTTCTCTGAGTCGCCTTGCACACGCTTGAGACAGACATCTGCAAGATAGTGCAGGGCAAGTGCCCATTTTTCGGGAAATGCACCGTATGTGTAAATCTCAAAGGATCGTTCAAGGAATGTGATTGCTTGTTCAAGGTTCTCTTCCTTATTTCCTTCCAGTCGTTCACTGTAGACAATCCCTAATCCAGCTTGCTCATTTGCCCACTGTTCTGGGAATGCCTCTCGGGTATAAATCTGTAATGCACGTTCATAGGCAGCGATAGAGAGTTCGAGATTGGTTGCCCTTGCTTCTCGAATGCGATCGCGGTAGGCATTTCCCAAATTATTTTGTATTTTTGCCCAGTATTCAGGAAAGTCTTTTTGGGTAAAAATTTGCAGGGCACGGTTATAGGCGGCAATCGCCTCTTCTAAGTTCTCAGCTCGTTCCCTACGGATGCGATCGCGGTAGGCAGCTCCCAAATTCATTTGCGTCATTGCCCAGTCTTGAGGGAAGTCTTCACGAGTGAAAATTTGTAGGGCACGATTGTAGGCGGCGATCGCCTCTTCCAGGTTCTCCGCTCGTTCCCCACGGATGCGATTGCTGTAAGTCGTTCCCAAATTTATTTGAGTACTTGCCCAGTCTTGAGGGAAGTCTTCACGAGTGCGAATTTGCAAGGCGCGGTTATAGGCGGCGATCGCCTCTTCTAAGTTCTCCGCTTGCTCCCCACGGATGCGATCGCCGTAGGCAGTTCCCAAATTTATTTGCGTCATTGCCCAGTCTTGAGGGAAGTCTTCACGAGTGAAAATTTGTAGGGCACGATTGTAGGCGGCGATCGCTTCTTCTAAGTTCTCAGCCCGTTCCCCTCGGATGCGATTACTGTAGGCAACTCCCAAATTCATTTGTGTTGTTGCCCACTCTTGGGGGAAGTATTCTCGGGTAAAAAATTGCAGGGCACGGTTATAAGCGGCGATCGCCAATTCCAGATTTAGCCAGCGAGTACCTCTTGGAAATTTCCAGAGCAAAGCACCAAAATGCACAAACAGTCCAGCGATCGCCCGCCGATGGTCGATACTATGCCCCTTTGTCAGGTTTTCAAAGACGATGGGCAACGCATCGAGCAATGACTCATCCAGTTTTTCTAAGTTGGCAGTCAGAAAAAGCTCGCGCTTCTCACCCTCTTTTTTCCCAAAGGCCACGATGAAATCTTTGGCTGCCCGTGTCGGAATTTGAGATTCACCAAAGCCATTAGATTTCTTTTTGGTTTTCGCCTTTTTCTTCGCCATCGCACCAACTCCCCTAGTGCCTTTCTCTGATACGTCAGCTCGTTCTGTTCATTCTAGATTAACCCCCTCAAAGCAGATGGTTCTCTGAGATGGCGAGGATAATCGCCCTCACCGTCAAACAATAAAAGATTTCCATTTTGGCAACAGGGGCGATCGCCTGAAGCGCATGCTGAGTGGTGATCTGATTCCAGAGGAAGCAGATCAATGGGGACGAGGGCGATCGCGCGTTTGGGATGTGCGATCGCCCAACACCGGGTAGCTGTTTCTATTGCCCCAAAATGATTGGAATGCTCACCTCAAGATCTGGAAAAGCTAGCGGCGAAAGCGTTCCTTCGATACGCTCGTGGACATTTCGAAATGTGCCTCCCCGTGCTCCCCGATGGACGACCAGGATTTCGGCATTCACATCCACCACCCAATATTCTGGAATACCTGCCTGGGCGTACAGTGCCGCTTTTATCCCCAAGTCCTTCTTGAGTGAGGAGTAAGCCACCTCAATGAGCCAGAAACTATCACTGGGGTAAGGGTTGCGAGAGCGATAGAAATCAGGCGACGGTTTCACAATCGTAATATCCGGTATTGGCTCCGAAGCGAGGTCAGGCAAAGTGATGTGATAGCCTTCCCGAATTCGAGCGCGATCGCCCAATAGCCCGCGAAGATACTCTGCAATCAAATTAGCGAGTCCAGAATGGGCAGAGCCTTCACTGGGCATTTCAACCAAATCCCCTTGGAGCAATTCGAGTTGGCGATCACCCAACACACCACTCGCCAAGATCCTCTCAAATTCCTCAATGCTGAATTTTGCAGTTTGCAGCATGGCGATCGCCCTCCAGTCATATCAATGATGACCTTTCCTTTAACTCTTGTGCCGTTATAAACGCTAATGAAACACAGAGAGAGAAGCATCCTAATTCTAGGCTAGATGCCCATGAATTACCATATTTGGGGGGAGTGGGAGTGACTGGGGATGAGGGTAATTTCCTGGCAAGATCAGGTCTGTCTTCATCAATCTTCAACGCATACAGAACAACAGATAGAGGGCAGACAAGGGAATCACATTAAGCTAAGTGAAGTCATTTCGACTACAAGTTATCATCAAAATCGCTAGACTAGGGGCAACACTCTACACATAATCCTGTTATGGCTCACCTTCAAGATCGACGTGCTCAAAACGTTGAGGGCGATTTCTATGTCGACAGTAGCTGTATTGACTGCGATACCTGTCGCTGGATGGCACCCGAGATTTTTAGCCGCACCGATAGCCAGTCTTCGGTGCATCATCAGCCGGGGGATGAAAAAGAGCGGCTGGCGGCGTTGCAAGCATTGTTAGCCTGCCCAACGGCTTCGATTGGCACCGTTGAAAAACCGACGGATATGAAGCAGGCGCAGGCGAGTGTGCCGACGCTTATTTCAGAGAATGTTCATCACTGTGGCTATCACTCCGAAAAGTCGTATGGGGCGGCAAGCTATTTTGTGGTGCGATCGCAAGGCAATGTCCTCATCGACTCCCCCCGCTTCACGCCGCCCCTCGTCAAACAGCTCGAAGCCATGGGTGGCATTCAGTACATGTATCTCACCCATCGCGACGATGTTGCCGACCACCAGAAGTTTCACGACCATTTCGGCTGCGATCGCATTCTCCATGCGGATGATGTGAGTCACGATACACAGTCTGTCGAGATTCAGCCGAGCGGAACAGAACCGTATGCGATCGCCGACGACCTGCCGGTTATCCCAGTGCCAGGTCATAGCAAAGGCCATACCGTCCTGCTATACAACAACCAGTACTTATTCACAGGTGATCATCTGGCTTGGTCAGTTCAGCTAGAGCATCTTTATGCGTTTCGCCGTTACTGCTGGTATTCCTGGCAAAGACAAGTCGAGTCCATGAAGCGCCTGCTAGATTACTCGTTTGAGTGGGTGTTGCCCGGTCATGGACGACGCTACCACGCTGACAAAGCGACGATGTCCGCCGAGATGCAGCACTGTGTCAAATGGATGCAAGACCAGTAGGAGGAGACGACTTTATGCGTCTAGCGATCGCTATTTTTCAGCCGTCACTCTATCGCCCACCCTTCGGATCGAGAGCATCCCGCAACCCATCACCCAGTAAGTTGAAAGCCAGCACCGTGAGAGTGATGAAGAGACCAGGGAAGAGGATGGTCCAGGGAGAGGACAACGAATAACCCCCTTTGAAAGCATCGGACAGCATCGTCCCCAGTTCTGGAGTAGGAGGCTGTGCGCCTAGGCCAAGGAAGCCCAGTCCGGCGGCTTCCAGGGTTGCGGTTCCGATCGCCAGCGTAGCTTGCACCACAATCGGCGCGAGGCTAGCGGGAAAGATATGGCGCAGAATGATGCGGGGGGGAGTGGCTCCAAAGGCACGAACCGTTTGAACGAACTCCTGCTCCCGCAGGGACAACACCATACTGCGGGTGAGGCGAATGAACTTTGGCAGTTGTACCAGACCAACCGCAAACATCACACTGACCACACTGGGGCCTGTGACCGTTACGATGGCGATCGCCAGCAAAATCGACGGAAACGCCAGCATCACATCCGTGATCCAGCCTACAATCGTTTCCAGTCGTCCACGAAAGTACCCTGCCAGCAACCCCAGGCCAACACCCAGCACCATCCCAATGGCCACTGCTACCAAACCAATCAGCAATGAGGTTTGCAACCCATACCAAACCTGGCTAAGAATATCGCGTCCCAGGCCATCGGTACCAAACCAAAATTCAGCACTCGGGGGTTGTAGACGAGCGGCATAGTTGCGATCGGTTGCTGGATCGTAGGGCCGCAGCACGGGTGCGAGCACCGCCATCAAAACAATCAGCGTCGTTAGCCCCAAGCCGATGAGGCCCGAGGTCGATTGCAAAAAGCGCTGAACCGATCGCTGCTTGAGAAAGCGCTGCCAGGGCTGAGTAGAAGCGGGTGTAGTCGTAGTCATTGGGACAAAAGAACCAAAAAGAGCGTTTGTAAACAGTAGGGCGGACAATGCCGACCAACTTTGAAATAACTCAACTGAACTAACTAAATGTGCGAATCGATCAATCGAGTCAATGGACAACTATCAACCCATCACGGATTCCAACCCATCACGGATTCCATTACTTATACTGAATTCGCGGATCGAGCAACGCATAGGACAGATCCACCAGCAGGTTGATGAGCACAAACGCGGTGGCAACAAACATCACACCGCCTTGAACCACCGGATAGTCGCGGCTCAAAATGCCTTCGTAAATCCATTTCCCAATACCCGGCCACGAAAAAATGGTTTCGGTCAAAATTGCGCCACCGAGCAACGTACCAAACTCCAGTCCAACAATCGTAATCACCGGAAGCATGGCGTTCTTCAGGGCATGTTTAAAGATGACTCGTAGCTCCAGCAAACCCTTAGCCCGAGCCGTACGAATATAGTCCTGAGACAGCACTTCTAGCATGGCACTGCGGGTAATGCGAGCGAGAATCGCCAGGGGAATCGTGCTGAGGGTAAGGGCGGGCAACGCCAAATGCGACAGCACATCCCGAAAGGCCGAGAAGTCGCCTTGAATCAGGGTATCCAGCAAGTAAAAGCCCGTGATCGGATCGAAAGAAAGCCCCGCATCAACACTAATCCGACCGCTCGGCGGCAGCCATTGCAGGTTGACGGCAAAGAGGTAAACCAACAACAGACCCAACCAGTAGACCGGCATGGAAACCCCAATCAGCGAACCGCTCATGGTGAGATTGTCGAGCCAGCTATTCTTGTGAACTGCGGCCAAAACGCCAGCAGGAATCCCCAACACCAGGGCAATGAGCATGGCCGCAACGGACAGCTCAAAGGTGGCGGGCCAGCGAATCGCGACTTCCTCAATGATCGGCACGCCCGTGAAGATGCTGCGTCCTAGATCGAACTGGAATAGGTTCCCCAGAAATGCCAGGTATTGTAGGGGCAGGGGTTCGTTTAAACCCATGCGTTCTCGCAAAGCTTCCACTTGATCCGGCGTGGCGCGATCGCCCAGCATCACAATGGCTGGATCACCAGGAATCAGGTGGAGAAAGAGGAACACCAGCAAGGTGATGCCAAGTAGAACGGGAATGAGGTTCAGTAACCGACGAGCGATATAACGACCCATAGTGATTTAGAAAACCAGTTGTTAAACAGAAACCGCAATGTTCTTCAAGGAAGAACCCAGACTGGGCAATGCCCACCCGACGTGTTGGATTGTCAATGTGAAACGCTTTTCTCAAAGCGATTGGGTCATGGGTGGGCATTGCCTGCCCACCCTATGAAGATTATTCGAGAGCTTTGTGCACGTTCCCCCTTCACGAGTTGGAAGGGGGAACGCTTAACAGGTCGCTAGGATTTCTCGACCGCCTCGAAGGATTCGGAACCTAGAGGACTTGGCGTCCAGTTGCTAATGTTGCTGCGCTGAGCCAGCAACGGTTGCGAGTGGACGATGGGAATCCGCAGGGCTTCGTTGAACAGAAGCTCATCAACCTGAGCATACATCTCAGCCCGGGTAGCGGAGTCAGCTTCCGCACGCGCATCGTTCAGCAGACTGAAGACTTGCTCGTCTTCCCACTTACCAATGTCATCGGTGGCACCAGGGCCAAAGTGGGCGTAGAGGAAGTTGTCGGGGTCACCATAGTCTCCGGTCCAGCCCAGCATGAAGGCTTGGAATCCCGGAGGGGTGTTGCGATCTTCCAAATATGCGCCCCAGTCCTTGGTCTGCAGAGTAACATTGATGCCAACCGTACTCAGTTCTGCTGCAAACGCTTCGGCAATCGGCTTGGGGTTGGGGAAGTAGGGACGGCTTACAGGCATGTACCACAGCTCTAGGTCAAAGCCATCGGGATAGCCCGCATCCGCCATCATTTGCCGAGCCGCATCGGGGTCGTACGCATAGTCATCGACGGCTGCCGATTGGTAATCCTCCATCGAAGGCGGCGTAAAGTGACCATCTGTTAGACCCAACTCACCCCAAAACGCTTCAACGATGGCGGGCTTGTTGATAGCCATGGCGATCGCCTGCCGTACCTCCGGCGTAGCCAGGGGTTCGTAGCTGGGGTTCAGCGCCAGATAACCAACGTTGAACGAGGGACGATAAACCGCTTCCAGGTTTTCATCCCCTTCGATCTCGGCCAACTGGTCAGGGGTCAAATCCACCGTGAAGTCCAGGGTACCGGCTCGTAGCTGTGCCAATCGTGCCGCTGGGTCTTCCACAAAGGTAATGACCAACTGTTCTTCTACTGGGAACCCTTCATTCCAGTAGTCTGGGTTCTTGGTGAGGGTAATGCGATCGCCCGAGCGCCATTCCTCAAACACGAATGGCCCTGTGCCAATGGCCGCACCGGAGGGCGTGCCATAGTCAGTCCCTGATTCCTGAATTGCCGTGGGGCTAGCAATACCAAAGTAACCGGATGCCAAGGCCGCAGGCAGCGCCGCAAAGGGCTGGTTCAGCACCAGATCGAGGCTGTAGTCTCCGGTCACAACGACATCGGCCAGAATGGAATCTTCCGACCCCTTTTCACCGCCGAAGAGATAGCCCCAGATTTCATAGAGCCGCCCCGCATCGCGGTAGCCAAACTCAAACTCTGGATCCCACCAACGGTTGACGTTGAAGGCAACCGCTTCCGCATTAAAGTCGGTGCCGTCGTGGAATATGACGCCTTCCTGCAACGTAAAGCTCCAGGTCAAGCCATCTTCCGACGCCGTCCACTCTTCAGCCAGCGCTGGAACCAGATCCGTTGTTCCCGGCTCAAAGTCGATTAAGCGATCATAAATTTGTTGTTGAACAATGATGGAGTTGCCATCTGTGATATTCCCTGGTTCCAGGTTGACGGGTTGGCCACCCGACCCATAGACCAAGGCTGATGTGGTTTCCGTAGCTCCTTCCGGTGCTGCCGGGTCAACCTCTGGGGTAGCAGTATCGTTAGGATTTGCACAGTTGACTAAAGCGATCGCCAACCCGCAGGTAACAATCGCCAAACTCACGAATCTAAAAAACTTGCGCCAGATCCGCATTCAAAACTCCTTTTCAAAATGTGTGTGTATCACAATAGAGTGTGGAGATAAAACCTGCCACAAAGGGGTAGGGAGACATGCATCTCCTTCACAAAAATTCAGTAACAAAGCTCATAATGTTA
>JBCBSL010000233.1:0-9461 GCA_039819145.1 Cyanobacteria bacterium J06638_22 | reverse complement strand
CCCCTCTCTCTGGGATTTTGGGGATTTTATTTTCACGCAAGTCCCTAAATGCTATTCCGGGTCTTCAATCGGATTCGATATCCGTTCAAGCCCTAACCATCTAGCACCGATTGAACTCACAAGATTGATTGAATCAACGCCCTAACATGTCTACTTGCTCGACATTAAGTGCCATAAATGAGAGCAAAATTGTTGGCGGGCATTTCGATCGTTTCCTTTAGATCCAACCCATGCATTTGAGCCGATTTCGTTAAATCGGTAACGTCTTTCAGTCCCCATTCAGGAACCCCATAGGAGCGGAGTGTCTCATCGAAGTCCACATTTGAAGGCGTTGTGCACTCGCCATTCAACTTAAAGGGGCCGTAGATAAATAAGAAGCCTTGGCTTGTGAGAAGATCAGCGGCACACTGCATCATCCCGTCTGCAATGGATAGGGGGGCGACCTGAAAAATGTTGATGCAGAATATGACATCAAATTTTTGCCCCTTCAGGTCAGACCAAGTCTCTATATCAGTCAAATCAATCTTTACAGGTGGCTTGACATTCGATGCATTCGATTCTCTGATCAAGCTCTCAATATTGTCAAAAACCTGCTCATTCACATCGGACGGTTGAAAACTGAGATGAGGAAAATGGGGCGCAAAGTAATTAATATGCATCCCACTTCCAGACGCAAATTCTAAAACATTTCCAGATTGAGCTGGCAGCTTAGACTTTAGAACATCCAAAATTGGGTCACGATTGCGATGGCCAGCCCAAGCAACATAAGGGCTTAAGGGATGGGGGTCAAGTGCTGGCTTTTGCCCGATTACAACTTCTTGTGATGTCATTTAGATTCAATCTCCACTAAAACCAGTAATTTCACTCAAGAAATAGCCCTAACTTTCAGACAGAACCTAGGCAAAATGCGCGTATTCATAACTAAACCTGTTTGCATTGTGTACACTATACATCCACAACACAAACAAGATGCTTAAGTCCTATCAGGGCAAAGCTTCTAAGGATAGAGCTTCTCCTATTCCCCATACTTATACTATCTATTCTTGATAGAAACAAGACTTGATTTGAGTCTTCTAAACTAATAGCTTGATAAGATTACCTTTTAGGCTTTGGCTCTTCTTGTTTGTAAGATATATTCTTTGGAATACGTTAAATCATATTCTTTTAAATATATTTTGGGATGTGATTCCCTGGGTCAAGTATTACTGTGTCGGACATTACATGTTTAAGTTGTGGATTGAATGATTTGATCCTATACTTAGGCAGATTTTTCTATATTTTTATACTTGGTCTAAAGTGGTTTCCCTAACAATCTAGCGCTTATGAATAAGCCCTCTTAAATCAAATGGCATCTATAGAAAATGATATGGCTGCGTAGTAATTTGCCAGGCTAGATTGGTTTTTGATACAGCGTATGATTGCTGTGAGCTAAGCGATATCAGGAGCCGAAATGAGTCAAGCGCCAGTTGCTGTGATCATGGGGGTGGGAGTTGGACTAGGTGCGTCGATCGCCCGACGATTTGCCCGAGAAGGCTTCGCCGTTGGGTTGATGGCCAGAAAGACCGAGAGTTTAGCCGCTATCCAAGCCCAAATTACACAGGCAGGGAGTGTCGCTCTGGCAATACCCACCGATGTGACCGATCAGGCAATGGTGGTCGATGCGTTTGAACAGGTGCGATCGCAGCTTGGTTCGCCGACCGTTCTGGTTTACAATGCGGCTCAATTTTTGCGCGCAAGCTTACTCGATATCACCCCAGACCAGTTTGAATCGGCCTGGAAAGCGAACTGCTTTGGTGCGTTCTTAGGGGCGCAGCAAGTGTTGCCTGACATGGTGGCGCAGCAGCGGGGCACTATCTTATTGACAGGGGCAACTGCTGCGTTACGAGGCTCGGCTGGGTTTGCTGGGATGGCCGTTGGTAAGTTTGGGTTACGAGCGCTTTCCCAATCGCTCGCCCGAGAATTTGGCCCACAAGGCATTCATGTTGCGCATGTCATTATTGATGGCATGATCGACACCGATTGGGTGCGAGCGATGGTTCCCGATAAAGCCGACCATACCTTCCTGAGACCTGATGCGATCGCCGAAACCTATTGGCAACTCTACCGACAAGATCCGTCTGCCTGGACTCTCGAACTTGATCTGCGTCCTGCCGTTGAGACGTTCTAGACTACAAGTAAATGAGCGGAACGAGACAGGAACTCGAAACATAAAAACGGTAGAAATTACTTATCTCGGAACGAATCCTAATTAAATCTATGGAGAAGATTTATGACATTAACGGATTCCTCTTCAACATCCATTCAAGACCTTCCATTACCGTTGGAACGTGATAGTTTTCTCCGTACACTCATTCGTGAGCTATCCGGAACCTTGCAAAACTTGGTTGGGCTAGAAGAAGCCTCCGGGTTTATCAGCGTTGTCGGTCAAAACATGGGCAGGCAAATCGACCACAGCTATAAATCTGCCTTGAAGGTTTCTAATCTTTCCCGTGAACAGGTGGCTCACGTGCTGGTCGACCTCAAGCGGCGGATCCAAGGCGACTTTTATATTATTGAAGAGACGGATGAAACGATTGTCTTGGGGAACAATCGTTGCCCCTTTGCGGAGAAAGTTATTGGTCGCCCTTCGATGTGTATGATGACGTCCAATGTGTTTGGATCCATTGCCGCAGACAATTTGGGCTATGCCAAGGTCGAGCTGCAGGAAACCATTGCAGAAGGGGCGAGTGGCTGTAGAGTGGTCATCTACCTAAAAGACACCGAGGAAGCTGAGGACGCGGACGGCAGAGAGTATTTCAGAGCATAGTCACGATGACGCCAGAACAGTTCTTAGAGGTTGCCAGGGTTTTGCCAGAGCCCTTAGTCATGGTGACAGCTTTGGGAGAGATCTTAGCTGTGAATCGACCGATGGCTAAGTTGCTAGGCCACAACCATAAACAGCTCATCGGACAATCGTTAACAGACTTAGTGACCGAGCCGTCGGACGCCGTTCTCAGCTATCTGCAATCCTGTGCCAGCAGCCGACAGCTCATCCCTGGCGCGTTGACGTTTCGCCGACCGGATGGGGAACTGATCGTTTGCCGAGCAGAAGGCGCTGTGCTGCAACCCGCCGACTCCGACACACCAGCCAGCAACTTACTGCGGCTCAAACCCCAATCAGAAGCTCAGGGAAACTTCACGTTACTCAACCAGAAGATTGATGAGCTGGCCAAAGAAATTCATCATCGCAAGCAAGCCCAACAATTGCTCTTACGCAGTAATAAAGAACTGAGAGAATCACAAAGTCGTTTGGTACAAAGCGAGAAGATGTCTGCGTTGGGCAGCTTAGTGGCTGGGGTTGCGCACGAGATTAATAACCCCATCAATTTCATTCACGGCAACATCACCTACTTGAGTCGATATATTGTTGAGTTGGTCAACTTTATTAAGCTCTTCCACCAGCATTATCCTGAACCCGTTCCCGAGCTGGCGGCGAAAGCCAAGGAGATCGATCTGATGTTTCTCCAGGAAGATCTGCTGAAAATTTTGACCTCCATGAAGTTGGGAACCGATCGCATTCGACAAATCGTGTTGTCCCTACGAAACTTCGCCCGCGTTGATGAGGTGTCTCTCAGAGATATTGATATCCATACGGGTATCGACAGCACCTTACTCATCTTGCAGCACCGCCTCAAAGCCCAACCCAATCGTGCGGCGATTGACGTAGTGAAAGACTATGGGCAACTTGCGACAGTACAGTGCTACCCTGGGTCGCTTAATCAGGTTTGGATGAATATTCTCGCGAATGCGATTGATGCCTTGGAGGGGTCTGAGGCCAATCGCACCGCTCACACGACGGAAACCCACCCTGCCCGCATTACGATCGCCACGTCGCAGCTGGATCCTCTGTGGGTGCAGATTGAGATTTCGGATAATGGCCCTGGTATTCCAGAGTCTACTCGGCAGCGGATCTTTGATCCTTTCTTCACCACGAAACGTGTGGGCAAGGGTACGGGCATGGGAATGTCAATCAGTCATCAAATCATCACTGAAGAACATAAAGGACGGTTGCACTGTGAATCGAACCTGAATGAGGGGACAAGATTCGTGATTCAGATTCCTGTGATGCCTCACATCCCTCAAATCGTTGAAGCTTGACGGGCAGCGTAGATGGTTGACAAGAAGATATCGGGTAAATAATTTTCAGAGCGTCCCTGCTCCAATTGTTTGGATCCATCGACTGCTACTCTCATTTCGGATGGTTTACGGAATCTTGTCCACTCTTTGAGCGTTTGAAGAACTCGCGGAATTTCTCAAGCAGCTTTAAATCAGCGAAGCTTTGATGGAGGCAATGATACTGCCGATATCAAGCCATGAGCTATCCTGATGAACGTCTTCCATCCGAGGCCAAAGAGCATTCGGATACAGATGCTGGTAACGACTCCAAGCAGAGCGATCGCTCCTCTGGTGAATTTGCGCCACCCCGCGATCGCCCAGCCGAACGGCGCGATTCCAAGGGGGCAAAACTGGGCGAGCGATCGCATCCCGGCGACGACCAGCGTTTTTATTACTCTCAGGAGGAAATCCGTGCTCTCCGTGCAGCGCTCCAGAAAAGCGGCGTGGTGCGACTGGCATTCTACTTTTTGGACTACATCCTGCGGGCTCAGGTGGCGTTGTTCGAGCAAATCCACAGCAAGCAACAACTGCCCCGCACCATTGCGGCCATGTCTATCCTCTGTGCGCTGCTCTCCAGTCTGTATGGATTGACGATGGGCTTTTATAACAGCCCTTTGCAGGCGATCGCCGCTGGCATCAAACTCCCCATCCTGTTCCTGCTGACGGCCCTCATCTGCATTCCGTCTCTCTACACCTTCAACGTTTTGCTGGGGCAGAGTTTCCGCTTCATGCAGACGGTTGCGCTGATGGTCACAACCCTGGCGACCACGACGATTTTGCTGGTCAGTCTTGCTCCGATCGCCTTTTTCTTCACCCTCACTACTCCTGAGAACTATCAGTTCCTGCTGCTGCTCCATGTCATTATCTTCAGTTTGTGTGGCGTCTATGGGGTGCGTTATCTCTATCGGGGTTGCTCGTATCTCGCCTTCCGCATGGAACAGCCCTTGAACAATATGCTGCTCCGCATCTGGATCGTGATTTATGCCGTTGTGGGGATGCAGTTGGGTTGGCGGTTGCGCCCCTTTATTGGCTATCAGGGAATGCCCTTCGAGTTTTTCCGCAGCGATGTGGATGGCAATTTCTACATTGCGGTATGGAATGCAGTGAGGAGTTTGCTCTTTGGGGCATGAATCGAGGCTGAATATGTATTCACATCAAATCGATGGGTTGTATAGTCTTACGCATTGAGATTAGGACCAATCATTTTTTGAAAGCCGCGCGGCGAGCGGCTTTCAAAAAATGATTGGGTTCTACTTGAGCGCGTAGCGCTATACTCGCTGCTTAGCAGCAAGACAACCCATCGATTTGATCGTCAACGGATGGGACTTCATGCTGTCGGGCGTTATGCGATCGCCCCTGCCCTGCCAGAATGAGTGAACATTTGCGGAAAGCCTCCGATGCGCAGGTGCGGTTGCCCTTCGAGGCGAATCGCCTGCTGCGGTTTCCGCCGTTTTCTCGCAGGGGTTGATTTATGACGGAGTCCCAACGAACGCTGCCTGCTCCTGGCATCCTCTATGCGTTGTTTGCCTATGGTTCCTGGGGGTTGTTTCCCCTTTACTGGAAGCTATTTGGCACTACGCCAGCGGTGCAGGTTTTGAGTCATCGCATTGTTTGGTCGGCGGTACTTTTGATTGCCGTTCTGGTCATCCAGCAACGGATGGATGAGTTTGGGAAATTGTGGCGATCGCCTCGCTTACTTGGCATGCTGCTGACCAGCGCCATCCTCCTCTCCTGTAACTGGGGCATCTACATCTATGGGGTTAATGCTGAGCGGGTCGTCGAAACCAGCCTGGGCTATTTCATCAATCCCCTATTCAGCGTCTTGCTGGGCTGTGTGTTTTTGGGGGAACGGCTGAATCGCTGGCAGATCTTGGCGGTCGTTCTGGCGGCGATGGGCGTCGCCAACTTCATTATTGATCTGGGTCAAGTACCCTGGATTGCCTTCGCCTTGGCGGTTTCCTTTGGCTTCTACGGGCTACTCCGCAAAGTGGCGGTTGTGCAACCAATGGCTGGGTTGGCGCTCGAAACGCTATTGATTACTCCGATCGCCCTCGGCTTTATTCTCTATTGGCAGGCGGTCGGCGTTGGCCAGTTTGGCAACGGTTGGCTTCTCACGCTTCTGTTTATTGGGTGCGGGGTCGTCACCTCTATGCCGTTGCTTTGGTTCAACAATGCCGCGAAACGACTTCCCCTCAGGACCCTCGGCTTTATGCAGTACATTGCTCCGACCCTACAACTAATGCTGGGTGTTTTCCTCTTTCAGGAGCCGTTTACCCGTACCCACTTGATTTCCTTTAGCTTGATTTGGTTGGCTCTCGCTCTCTATTCCACTAATGCGTTCCTCAAGTCCCGCCATAGTCCGTAGGTCGTCTCAATGTCTCGCTTCCAGGCACCCGGTTCCTTGGTCCTCTTTCTGGATATTGTTGTTACCGCGATAGGAACCGGGTGCCTTCTATGATGCCGTTACGCCGTTTGCACAGCCAGAGTGGGATAGTCGGTATAACCGTGCGCATCGCCACCATAGAAGGTAGTGCGATTGTAGGGATTGAGGGGCGCGTTTAGGCGGAAACGCTCGGCTAGATCGGGATTGGAGATGTAGATCCGTCCGTACACCACGAGATCCGTGTGACCTGCGGCGATCGCCTTGTTCCCAGACTCCTGGGTATAGCCCCCCGCTGAAAAGAGCGTTCCGGTGTAGATCTTGCGGAAGAAGGCTGTTGTCAGACCGATAGCGTCGGGGTGTGCCGGATTGGCCGCATTGCTTCCGGTGCGGGGTTCGATCATATGAAGGTAAGCCAGGTTGTAGCGGTTGAGGGACTCGACCACATAGGTAAATAGCGCCTTGGGGTCGGAGTCGGCAACATTGTTGAAGGTGCCGCTGGGAGACAGTCGGATCCCCACGCGATCGCTCCCCCACACGTCGATTACCGTTTCTAGTACCTCGAACAGTAGGCGGGCGCGGTTTTCGATGGAACCGCCATAGGCATCGGTGCGCTGGTTGCTGCCATCATGCAGAAATTGATCCAGCAGATAGCCGTTGGCACTGTGGACTTCCACCCCGTCGAAGCCAGCCGCTAGGGCATTTTCAGCCGCTTTCCGATAGTCGGCGACGATGCCGGGGAGTTCTGACAGCTCCAGGGCGCGGGGCGTCACGAAAGGTTGGTCGCCGCTGTAGGTGTTGGCCATGCCCTGGGGGGCGATCGCGCTAGGGCCAACGGGTAGCGCTCCACCCGATTGCAGCGATGGGTGGGAAATGCGCCCCACATGCCAGAGTTGCAGGAAAATGCGACCACCTTTGCCATGAACCCCATCAGTAACGGCTTTCCAGGCAGTCGTCTGGGCATCGGAATAAATGCCAGGGGTGAGGGGGTAGCCAATGCCCTGGGGCGAAATTTGGGTGGCTTCGCTGATGATTAAGCCCGCGCTGGCACGCTGGGCGTAGTAGGTGGCGTGCATCGCTTGAGGCGCCAGCGCATCAGCAGAGGCGCGATTGCGCGTGAGGGGTGCCATTACGAGGCGGTTGGGCAGGGTGTATGGCCCCACTTGCACAGATGTCAACAAGGATTGTTCGACCGTCATAGGTTTAATACTCAAACAATGGTTTAACTAACAGTAACGAACGGCTCTTGGATAGTCAAGCACTTGTTTAAGTATTAAACTGTTCGGAAAACCGTCTATATTTCAACCTATGATGGAAGTGGAGGCACCCACGGAAACGGTATTGTGTCCTGGGTTTTGGAGCTATGATGACTGACCGACCTGAGCCAGAGGCGATCGCCCCCCTATCGTTTTCCACCGAGCAGCGTGCCAAAATCTTCGCGGCGCTCGCCGACCCCACACGGCTCCGCATCGTCGAGTTGCTGGCTGCGGAGGGTGAACTTAGTGGTTCGCAGATCGCCACGCAGTTGGATATTAGTCTGGCGCTGTTCTGTCACCACTCCCGCACCCTGGTGGAAGCGGATTTGCTCCAGGTGCGCCGGGACGGACAAACAAAATACAACTCCCTCAACCAAGCCCTGCTACAGCAATGCCTCAACAGCTTTCAGACATATTAAAAAACCGGGTGCCGTCAGGCACCCGGTTTTTTGCATTGGCATTAGAGATCCCTACTTCGTTTCGGAGAACTCTGCGTCGATGACATCGTCGCCCTCGCCGGAGGGGTCTGCATCGGCACCGCCTGCGGAGTCCGTTGGCTCATCGGGGTTGGCGCCCGCTGCACCATCGGGGGCTTCGCCTTGGTAGAGGTTGCTGCCCACGGTGTAGAGCACCTGCTGAAGTTCAGCGGTTTGGGTCTTGATGGTGTCGTAGTCTTCCTGGGCGATCGCTTCCCGCAGACTCTTCACCAACGTTTCCACCTTCTCCTTGTCCTCGGCTGGAACCTTGTCGCCGAGCTCACTCATTTGCTTTTCAGCCTGGTAAGTGAGTGAATCGGCTTGGTTCTTGAGGTCGATGCGTTCCCGGCGCTCTTGGTCCTCCGAAGCGTTTTGCTCGGCCTCCTGCACCATCCGATCGACTTCATCCTGAGGCAGCGTCGAAGCACCGGTGATGCTGATGGACTGCTCCTTACCTGTGCCCTTGTCCCGCGCCCGCACATTCAAAATGCCGTTGGCGTCGATGTCAAAGGTCACTTCGATTTGCGGTACGCCACGGGGAGAGGGAGGAATGCCATCCAGCCGGAAGGTTCCTAAGCTCTTGTTGTCCGTCGACATTTGACGCTCACCCTGGAGCACATGGATCTCCACATTGGTTTGGCCATCTGCCGCGGTCGAGAAGACCTCAGACTTCTTGGTGGGAATCGTCGTGTTGCGGGGGATGATGGGTGTCATCACGCCACCCAGGGTTTCAACCCCGAGCGAGAGCGGTGTCACATCCAGTAGTAGGATGTCTTTCACTTCGCCTGCCAAAACGCCCGCCTGAATGGCCGCGCCTACCGCGACGACCTCGTCCGGGTTCACCGTTTGGTTTGGCTTTTTGCCCAGAACCTTCTCGACCACATCTTGAATCGCGGGAATCCGGGTGGAACCCCCGACCATCACCACTTCATCGATGTCGGTTTTGCTCAGCTTGGCATCGCGCAGCGCGTTTTCGACGGGGATGCGGCAGCGATCGATCAGATCCGCGCAAAGTTCCTCGAATTTTGCCCGCGTCAGGGTCATGTCCAGGTGCTTGGGGCCATCCTGCGTCGCGGTGATGAACGGCAGGTTGATTTCCGCTTGGGTCACACTGGACAGTTCAATCTTCGCTTTCTCGGCAGCTTCGGTCAGACACGTTTTCTTCCGCTGTTGGCGCTAGCGCTTGCTCGTCCG
>JBCBSL010000232.1:0-9469 GCA_039819145.1 Cyanobacteria bacterium J06638_22 | reverse complement strand
CTCTAGAGGTTGCATGAATAGATTTCTAGACGCCATTCAGATACTTAAGTGTGCGCCCATTTTCTTTTATGCACAGCTTACAGCCTTATTAGGTATTCTCCTCTTCAAAGGGTGTACCCTGGTGAAATCTCAATACCCACTTCCCGTTTGTACGAGACCAAATAGATGAGCGACGACCTTTCTCTACAACACCGTCATACGTGACAAAGCTATTGTAGGTAACTTGAGCTACATCATCAGCAAGCATACGAATCCGGAGATCCTTTAGAGGCAATACGGCGTCAATAGCTTTTCGTTCATGGGACAAAGTATCTTCTCTCTGGTAAGTGCGACCGGATCTGCCAAACTCAAAAAAATCACTTGCGATGACACGTTCCATGTATGAACGATCAAATCTAGTTTCTTCACGCCATAGTTCTTCCTCTAAGCGCTGAAGCTCCATGAAATCTTTGTTTGATAGTTCCATGTGTTACCCCGGTTGGCACCAAACCATATATTCAGCATCAGATCTGGTAGATAAGATCTGCACTCTGGGATCTTATCCGTCACTTTTGGGCGATAACACTCTTATTTACGGAACTTATGCTCAATTTTTGACGTATAAGCAGCTTCGTCAGGGAGTTATGGAAGGCAAAAGGCAGAATGGCCTATGAGATGCTTACTTATTAGGTCAAGCGTTCTGCGATCGGGTATGCCCTGACAAAATTACACTTTTACGACACATTCATCCGGGTTGGCAGAGTAATGACAAACTTGGCTCCCTGCCCAATAGATGAAAAAGCCTGGATAGTACCTTGGTGCTTTTCCATAATTTGGTAGCAGATACCGAGTCCCAGTCCAGTGCCTAGCCCAACTGGCTTGGTCGTGAAAAAGGGATCAAAAACTCGATGGAGAACGTCGGGTGGAATGCCTGGGCCGTTGTCGCTGATCGTTATCCTTATCTGATGGTCGGAGAGGACTTCGGTGCGAATGACAATCTGAGGTGCTTCGACCTGGTGGCTTTCCAATGCGTCTAAGGCATTGAGCAAGATATTCATAAAGACCTGGTTCAATTGCGCCGGGTAGCAATCGACTAGGGGCAACGTTCCATACCCTTTGACGATTTCAACTTCTTGCTTCAGACGATGATTCAGAATGACTAAGGTATTTTCAATCCCCTCATGCAAATCAACAGCTTTTATCTCAGCCTCATCCAAACGGGAGAAGTTGCGCAACGACAGCACCAGCTTTCGAATGCGATCGCTCCCTAGCTGCATTGAGGACAAGGTTCTTGGTAAGTCCTCGCGAATAAATTCGAGATCCGCTTTTTCAATGGCTGCTTGCATATCCGTATCGGGATTCGGATAGCATTGCTGATATTCTTGCACCAGCTCTAGCAGATCTCGGATATAGCTTTGAACATGGATAATATTGCCATGGATAAAGTTAACTGGGTTGTTGATCTCATGGGCAACCCCTGCCACGAGTTGGCCTAAACTCGACATCTTTTCCTGTTGAATCAACCACCCTTGGGTCTGGTGAATCTGTTGCAAGGCTGCCGTCAACTCATCATTCGCTCGTATGAGTTCGCTGGTTCGTTTTTCAACCCGGCTTTCTAATTCTTCATTGGTGTGTTTGAGCAGCATGGCTGCTTGCTTGCGCTCGGTAATATTAATCAATGAGCCCGATAGTTTCGCATCATGATTAAATCGCACGGACACCTCTAACCAGAGGATTTCACGATTCTGATGGGAAAAGCGAAGCTCTAAACGACAATCATTTTGTTTCTGTAGAACTGATTTCCATTGTTCAACATCGATAGTATTACCAATAAAGGCATCCAATCGTTGTCCTATGGAATCTTGCACAGAATATCCGAGGGTCTCCGTCCAAGCGCGATTGATGAACGTGATTTGGCCATGGCGATCGCACTCAAATACGATTTCTTGAAGGCTTTCGACCAGTTCACGATAACGCCGCTCTGACTCTGTCAGCTTCTCGATGAGACGATACTGAATTTGTGTATGTAATTCATTAGTTGCGTCATGTTCTCGCATATAACCATCCCATTTGAGCTGTGAAATCAGCGAGAGCATTGTACTAACAGCAAAATCATACCCACATTGAAAGCCTTACCCAGAATCACGATACAGCCACCAGTCCTAGCGCGTCCAACAACGTATCAGATGTCATCGTCTTAGCATAGAGCGGAAACAGGTTCTCAAAATAGAAGTCTTGCTCAAAGCGAGTACGGGCAGAGGTACAGTCTTTTAAGACGGACACATGGTACCCCTGCTCATACGCGGAACGCCCAGTGGAATCAATACAAACAGATGTCACCGCACTCGCCAGCACCAAATGAGTAATGTTCCTTTGCTGCAGAATTTCACCTAAGTTCGTATTCACAAAGGCGTTCAAACCTCGTTTACCAGGAACCTCTAAGATACGATCTTGAAAAGGTTGCAACGCTTCGATGGTCTGAGATCCTTTCGTTCCTTCCTGAAACGCACCCACCTCTTTAATGGTTGCTAATATGCCAACCGGTTCAACAAGTTCTTCGTAGTTTTCTGTAAAAAAAATAGGCGTTGAAATCAATAAAGTCGGTGTGTTGACAAGATTTTCTAATAATCTAACCGTGTTTTCTACGGTATTGGTCGCGATCGCAGACTCTTCAATTACACCCTTCAAAATTCCATCTTGAGCGAAGTAGTCATTCTGAAAGCCAATCAGAACTAAAGCCGTATTTTGTGGATTCATTACTTGAAATTGATTTGTTGTGTTCGATTTCAGAGAACTGACATATCTAGGGTTCCCGAAATCAATACTGATTTAACCCACTCATACCTGAGCACCCGACCTTAGTCGCCCCAGGCTACACCCATAACGCAACATCCATGGCGCAACCTAAATCTAAGCAGATTCAATTCTAGATATTGAGGCGTTGATAAACCACATCAAGATGCTTCAGGTGCTCGGTGGGGTCGAAGCAGGTGGCGATGTCTTCCGAGGAAAGATGAGCGGTTACACGCTCGTCTTGGGAGATGCGGGTACGGAAATCGCCATCGGGCTGATTCCAAGCAATGTGGGCGTTCGACTGGACAATCGCATAGGCCTCTTCCCGCGTCAGTCCCTTTTCTACCAAAGCCAACAATACCCGCTGACTGAAGATCACACCACCGTAGACATTCATGTTGCGCTGCATATTTTCGGGATAAACCAGCAAGTGCTGGATTAAGTCGGTGGCCTCGACCAGCATGAAGTGGATGAGGATGCAGCAGTCGGGGAAGGCAACTCGCTCAACGGAGCTATGGGAAATGTCCCGCTCATGCCAAAGGGCAACGTTTTCCAGAGCGGCGATCGCATGACCCCGCAAAATCCGTGCCAACCCCGTCAACCGCTCAGAGCGGATGGGGTTACGTTTGTGGGGCATGGCGGAGGAGCCCTTTTGCCCTTTTGCAAAAAACTCTTCGACTTCCAACACATCGGTGCGCTGGAGATTACGGATCTCGACAGCAAAACGCTCGAGAGACGCAGCGACGAGCGCTAGGGTTTGGAGGAATTCGGCGTGGCGATCGCGCGAAATTACTTGGGTTGAGGCGCAATCGGGTTCTAGCCCAAGCTTCTGGCAGGCTAGGGCTTCAACCTTGGGGTCAATGTTGGCGTAGGTGCCCACCGCACCAGAAATCTTGCCGACGGCGATCTGTTTGTGAAGGCGGCAAAGGCGATCGCGATGGCGCAGCATTTCTGCCAGCCACCCCGCGAGCTTGAAGCCAAAGGTCATCGGTTCGGCGTGAATACCATGCGATCGCCCCACCATCACCGTGTCGCGGTGCTGTTGTGCCTGGTAGCGAATCGATTGGATCAACGCTTCCACTTGGCTAGAGACAATATCCAGGCTGGCGACCAGTTGGAGAGACAATGCCGTATCCAGCACGTCAGAGCTGGTCATGCCCAGGTGAATGTAGCGCCCCGCTTCCCCGACATGCTCGTTGACATTGGTGAGAAATGCGATCACGTCGTGGCGCACCTCTGCCTCAATTTCAAGGATGCGCTGCGGGTCGAAGGCGGCCTTCTCCTTTATGGTCGCGACGGCATCCGCAGGGATATAGCCCAGCTCGGCCTGCGCTTCGCAAACCGCCACTTCTACCTGCAGCCAGGTCTGAAACTTAAAGGCATCGGTCCACAAATCGCCCATTTCGGGCAGGGTATATCGCTCAATCAAGGTTCGCTATGCCGAAGACAACCGATATATTTTATATCAACGTCATGAAACCCCAAAACAGATATTTTCTGAAACCCTTATACCAAAAGGGTTTCAGAAAATATCTGGAGTAGCGCCTGAGTCAATTGGTACAGTCATACACTCTTCCGTTTCGTTTTGTCCGAAAATTCCCCGATATCGCTGCCAGTGTCCGTATGAGTAGGAAACATTGCCCCTGAAAACTTTAGACCTGCGCTACGGTAGACCTGCGTTACTATTGACCATCGAGTCTGTCTATCCTTCTCTCTCACGTTGTTTCAGCCTTATGTCGCTTCCTCTTCGGCTCTTCCAATCCTTTGCTCGATTACGGCTCACCGGTCTAGCTCGGCCAAAAGGGACGTCAGGCACGCACTCTCCTTTACCAAGAATCAGACGGTCAACCCGACGGCGATGCTTTCCGTTAATCGGGTTGGCGCTCATGCTGAGCATCGGCGGTTTTATGGGGATGGGTCGCCCAGCCCAGGCACAACGCCCTGACTTCTGCCATGTGCCCACCAACGAAATCCAACTGAAACAACAACTGCTGGTGGCAGGGTTGCAGGGTGACGCGAACAGCATGGAGCAGTATGAAGATCTAGTCGATCGCCACGCCGACTTTCTAAAAGACTGTCGTCAATCCAACTGGCCCCAAAACCAGGCCATCTGGGTGCGACTCTATCCCTGCGATGCCCATTCGGGGGTGATGGAGCAATTGTTCGACATGATGGTCAACAAGGGATACAACCAGGTTTACGTCGAGGTATTTGGTGCGGGTCAAGTGCTATTGCCCCAGGCCGATAACCCGACGGTTTGGCCTTCGGTGGTGCGATCGCCCGGTTATGAGAATCAGGATTTGCTGGCGGAAGCGATCGAGAAAGGCCGCGATCGGGGCATGGAGGTCTACGCCTGGATGTTCAGCATGAATTTTGGGCATTCCTACCTGCAGCGTTCTGGCTCCTCCCAAATCCTGGCGCGCAATGGGCAGGGACAAAGCAGCCTCGACTATTCTCGCCAGATCAGCGTCAATGGCGGAGATATCCATCACGAAGAGGTGTTTATCGATCCCTACAACCCTCAGGCGCGCACCGACTACCAGGCGCTAATTGACTCTGTTCTGGAGCGGAATCCAGATGGGATGCTGTTTGACTACATCCGCTATCCGCGCGGATCGGGAGCGGATTCTGTCGCCGATCGGGTCGATGACCTGTGGATCTACGGCCCTTCCGCTCAGCAAGCTTTCCTGCAGCGGGCACAAAATAATAGTGGGCAAGATATTATCGTCCGCTTTTTGCAACGGGGCTACCTCACCAATCAAGATGTCGTGGATGTGACCTCCCTCTACCCTGGTGAATCGCAACCCCTGTGGCAAAGTATAGAACCCGCGGCGGGCTATGGCGCAGCAACAACCGATCAGCGCCGCGCCTACTTACAGCAAAACCTATGGCGATTGGCGATCGCCCATGCCTTCCAGGGAGTCGTGGATTTCCTCAACACCGCCGCTGCACCCGTCCAACGTCAAGGCATTCCCGCTGGAGCCGTTTTCTTCCCAGAAGGCAATCAGTTCGTCGGCCAAAACGGCATCGACTCGCGCCTACAGCCATGGGATCGCTTCCCCACTTCGATGGAGTGGCATCCTATGTCCTATGGAACCTGCGGCGGCACTGGCTGTATTGTTGACCAAGTCATGCGCGTGGTGGCACAAGCTGCTAATCCAGGACAAGTCAAGCCCGTATTGGCTGGAAGCTGGGGCGAACGCATGAACAACCGCCCCGCCCTCGAATCCCAAATGCTCGCCATCCGTCAGGCTGCCCCCCAAATCCGCACGGTCAGCCACTTTGCCTTCTCCTGGCAAGAACCTGAATACGATCGCCAACGCCAATTCTGCCAGCTGTGATGCAGCAGGAAATCTATTGGTTTTGCAAGTACATTGAATGTAGGGGATAGTGGCACATTGCTTATACCCTGCCACTTCACCGTACTCCTGCGTCAATCTTGAGGATTACCCCATGCTTTCAGTCGCAGCCCCTTCAAGGATGCCTCTCAAACTATTCCTGCAAGAGCCGCTTGACCGAACAGAATGGGTGAGCGTAGACCATCTCGTTGAAAAGCAAGCGATGACCGCAAAGACAGGACGCATTCAGGCTCGTCTGGCTCGGTATTGGGGCAATTACCAGGAATCGAGTGGGCAAGGTGGGGAGGTGTATACCGAAACCCACTGTCAAACGGTCGGACGGGTGCGCTGTCCTGATGTGGCCTACCTTCCTCCAGATTTGGTCGAGCAATATGGTGATTTCAAGGTTTTGCCTCAGAGCTTTCCGCTGATTGCTGAAATCGTCTCGCCCACTGATGAGATGGAAGCTGTTTTTCTCAAAGTGCAAGAATATTTGGTGTCGGGGTGTCAAGAAGTTTGGTTAATCCTCCCCGAGAGTCAGTGGGTGTTGCTTGTAACAGCAGATCAGCAACAATTGCGAGGGCTGCAGGACGAAGCGCAAACGATGAAAACATTGCCAGGGTTTAAGGTGGCCGTACAAACACTGCTGGCCTAGGCGATCGCCCTCACCAAGAAACAGCATTTCCTTATCGGAACTTTTGTACTATTATCTCCAGTGTCAGGTCGATGGATGATCGGTCTGTCCCTACTTTTTTGATGTTCCGTAAGGGAGAACAGGCAATGGCAACAAAGAAATCATCGACTGCATTGCCATCAGAGCAACTCACCTGCAGCATCTGGCGCTGTTGGCTAGGTTGGGCTGGCACGGTGCTGAGTGATGCGGGGATCCGCTCGATCGCCATTGAAGATAGTCCAGAAGCCCTACAACAGCATTTTTCTCAGCAATTTCCAAATGCCCAGTTTGTGGATGGAGACCCAACAGAGGATGAGCGGATTGTGGCGGTACAGCAGGTCGTCGATTATCCCGATCGCCCCCACAGCTTACCCTTGGACAAATCAGGAACCGCCTTCCAGCAAGAAGTATGGGATACCCTCCAAACCATTCCCCCTGGCACCACCTCGACCTATCAGGCTTTAGCAAATCAACTGGGGAAACCCAAATCAGTACGCGCCGTTGCCAACGCCTGTGGCAAAAATCCCTGGGCGATCGCCATTCCCTGCCATCGCGTGATTGGAAGCAACGGCACCCTCACCGGATATCGCTGGGGTGTTGAGCGGAAAAGAGTATTGCTGGAACGAGAAGCTGCGTTACCCGAACCGCAACAGCTCTCGATTTTCTAAGTAGAACGAGATCCAGTTAGGGAGGGTGGGCGGTGCCCACCCAAACACTATATTTGAGCTTTTAGAGGGCTCAGTGGGCATTTCCCACCCTACAGATAGCGGAATGTTATTTGTGAAGTTGCGATCGCCAAAGCCACTGAACACGTTCTAGTCTTCAGAATCGGAATCGGCAGATAGAGGCGCGATCGCCTCGAAGGCGGGACAGTAACCCTCTGGACTGACACGAAAGCCATACAATGGGGAGGCTGGATTCCAGCATCGATGGCTGCGGCAAAACTGGCAGTTCTGGCAACATTCCCGCTCCAAATCCAGCGGTTGATCTTGCTTTTGCGATAGCTCTTTTTGAGTCAGTCCCCGAATCACCAACTCATCCCCCTGCCATCGCGCCTCAATGATGCCCGTGTTGGCCAGTTGCTCCCAGCGGGGGTCGGCTCGGAGGGTCTCAGGCAGTTGCAGAGACAGACCTTCATGGGCCTCATTCCATTCGCCAACGTAGCGGGTGGCGGGCGGTGCGGGTTGGAGGAAAGCATCGCCCACAGGCAATTCCACCCGCTGCCCATTGCCAGGAATGTGGAGTTGATAGCGATTTTGGAGTTCCTCTAAGTTGGCCAGTTCCGCGCGATCGCTCTCTGTACCATGAACCAACACCACATGCTGCGGGCGTAGGTTGTGAATGAGCTGTGCCGTGTTGAAACCATCGCAATGGTCGCTCAGCAGGTAGTTGTCCACCGTCAGCTGACCATTAGCCAAGGCGTCTTTCACCAGTGGCGTCAGTTGTTTTTTCGTCAGGCGTAACGGCTCAGTATGGGATTCCTGAGGCAACAGAAGCAACCAGGGAAAGGCCGATGTTTGGAGATAGGGTGTCAGATCAGCCCGTCGATGGATGAGGGCAATCGCTGGAGCCTTTTTGTCCCAGGTGGGAACAGGGGCGTCAGCGGAAAGTCGACGCACATGGGGACGCACCCGCTCATCCCAGAACAACGGTTGGTGGCGTGCAAAGTTCTGTACCGAGCTAGGCAGGTGCGGCATGAGAGACAGATAGGCGTCGCAGCCTGCCGCCACAGTCGGATCAACCCAGATATCAATTTCTCGCCCCGTGAAATGGTGGTGGCTCCGCAACAGCATCAGCAGCTCTTGTCCCAAACCCAGGGTCGGCGTAGGCAGCAAGACAGACTGTTGATGGGCGATTGCCCGATAGATCAATTCCGCTAGTTGGTTTTCCTGTTGTCGCCGTCGCGGCAGGCGTGCCAGGCCGTTCGTACTTTCTACAATCAGCACATCCGGCTTCAAACCCCGCACATCCTCCAGGGGCAATCCATTAACCAGGCGCGTATTCGACAGGAAAAAATCCCCGGTGTAGAACAATGAGAAGGGGCGATCGCGGGTGTCTGTCACATCGGTTAGCAAAATGGCCGCAGCTCCAGGGAGATGCCCCGCAGGAAACAGTTCGACCCGCAACCCTGGCAGTACTTCAACGGGCGATCGCCATGGCAACGCTCGCCCAAACACGGGCACATCCATTTCTTCCAACCAGTTGAGTGGCAGCAGTTGGGTCGTCGCATCACTGGCATAAATGGGCAAACGCGGGAACTGTCGATGCATTGCCAGTAACCCACGGGCATGGTCGGAGTGGGCATGGGTGCACAACACCACATCCGCCGGGGGAAAATCTCCCTTCTCCAGCAGCGGTGTCAGATCTGCCAAACCACAGTCCAACAGAACCCGATGGGTACCCATTTGCACTAGCAGACAAACGCCTTCTTGTGCAGCACCCACCCCGTACGGCAGGCAAGCCAATTCTGTCACTGTCTTGGAAGTAGAAGTGCCAACAACATGAAAAAAGCATTGGAACCGTGAGACGCATCAACTCCAAAACAACGCATCACAAGGCTATCCAATCCAAATGCCGAATCCCGTTCAACCCACTCAAAAGCACAGGGAAACTCAAGCAAATGTCGATCCGAATGAACCGATCGTCAGATGCTGTTGGCGCCAATCGTCCGATGCTTTGGGCGGGT
>JBCBSL010000231.1:0-9572 GCA_039819145.1 Cyanobacteria bacterium J06638_22 | reverse complement strand
TTAGCCTCAGACTATTGGCCAACTCCGGTATTTGAACCATCTCGCCTGCTTGCAGGGGGCTACCGTCGCTGTGGTGCAAGGTGCGATAGCTCTGAGGATGCCAGCTAAAAATTTCTTTGTGGGTGTAGCGCAAATACTCCACTGCCCCTCCCGTTAGCGGAAACCCCTGCTCCGTCCACTCAATTGCCGGAGCAAGCAGCGATCGCCAGGGTAGTGCGCCATAGTGCTGAGAAGCCAGCCCCAAACCGGCAAAGATACCCGGCGTCGCCACCGAACCATGGCCGATAACGCTGCGGGTCGGCCCACCATAGTCAAAAATTACGTCTTTTGCTCCCTGACCAAGCTGGGCTGATGCTAAGCCACGACCCGGTACATCTGCATAGGCATCGATCACCACGGGGAAATGCGTTGATGGCCAGATCGCAATAAAACCACTGGCCCCTGGAGCCATCACCCCCAGATCAGTACACATGGCAACTGTAGCGGCTGCTAACGCTGCATCTACAGCATTGCCACCTTGATTAGCAATTCTGGCACCAGCATCGGCTGCAATCTGAGAGCCAGCCGCGATCGTTACATTCGGCATCGGGAATCTGCGAAGTAGCCATGCTTCATGCTACCGCACTGCGTTGGTCAGTTCTCGGTGTTGGCCACTTCTCGCGCCGTAATGCCATCGCCTTCGGTGCCAAATTGCCAGAGTACCGCTACCGCTTCTGCACGGGTGACGGGTTTGTCCGGTTGAAACAGGGTCGTGAAACCAAATGCCCGCCGAATGTTGGAGCGATCGCCATTCTGAAAATCGGCCAGCACGGCTCGTTGGGCACGGGGGTCGATCTGTCCCGCATCCTGGAAGCCCCAGGTATCCTGCAACGCCTGTAGGGTGACTTCGGGCAGCGGTTGGCGCGTATCCAGCGGCACTTTCCAAAGGATTAGGTCTTCGCGGGTGAGGGGCGCATCGGGGCGGAAGCGTACCAGCGTGCTATTGCCCGACAGGGGACTGGGAAGCAGACCTGCATTGGCCAGCCCCTGGATAATGCCAAAGTCTGGATCAGAGGCGGGCACATCCTGAAATGTGGGAGAGTCGCTGGCGATCGCCCGCCGAATTTGTTTCTGCGGTTGATCACTAAACAGTTGATTGTTGGTTTCTAGCAACCAGCGAGCATAGGCGCGGCGGGTCACCGTTTCGTTGGGTAAGAACGTACCTTGTTGAGTGCCGTTGAGGATGCCGAGGGCGGCCAAATCTGCGATGTAGGGCTGGAAGTCAGCCGGAGCGTCATTCAAATCGGCAAAGTCCACCCCGCCGTTGGCTGGGGAGGGAGTCGGACGGTTTGGGGTTGGTGATGCCTCGGGCGAAAGACGGTTAGCCCATTCGTCCGTCAGTGTTTCGTCCGTTGTCGGAGAGGTATCTGTCGCTGTTGGGTTCTCGTCTTGCGCTGCTGTGCTCCTGGCATAGGACAGGGTAAATTCGGCGATCGCCTCACCCTCAGGCTGCGCCCCATCCTCAGGTTGTGCTCCATCCTCAGGCTGTGCATCCTGCGCCGCATCGGGAGAGGCATCTGGTGTAGCATCTTCTGCTGCCACATCAGCGTCGGGAGCCGCAGGCACCAACTCAAACTGCACATTCAGGTCATCCTGCTGTGCCACCAGGCGGGTATCTTCGTCCGACATCAGCTCCCAGCCCTGTTGCTCAAAGGCCGCTTGGTAGAACTGCAACACCTCTTGCTGACTGTCCCGCGTCGCCCAGCGCGTTACAACCTGCGGTGAGTTCTCCGTCCCGCTGGCCTCGCTGGTCACCGCCTGCAATGCTGCTCCGGGGTAGGGGGGAATTTCTTCGGGAAAGTCGGGCGGCAAGGACGCGGTCACCGTCAGACCGTCCGTTGCGTCTCCTTCCTGCAATTGTGGATCGGGGGCCAGGGATTGCTCCAAATTGCCGCCTGTGCAAGCAGCCAGCGGTATCGTCGCCGCCAGAACAATGCCACACCACCCAACTAATCGCTTCGCTACCACGATGAAATCCAACCAAAACTATGTTTGAACAGCAATCCTACGCTAGCGCAATCCGTGAACAATGGATTTGGGCCAGGGTCAACTAGTTCAAAAGTGCGTCGATTTCTGTGGATAGCTCGGTGAACAAGGGGCGATCGTCTGGAACCGTCCCCATACACCGTTGCTGCATTTGGCGAAGCTGGTTCACTGTCTCTCCCGAAGTAGTACTGGAATCTGGAATGCAGCGATCGAGCAAGTCCTCCAACATGCAACCGAAGGCACGCACCTCCATCCGCTCAAAGGCAAGGGCAATTGTTTCTTGGGTGCGATCGTAAAAACACGCCGCTCCAAAATCACCTAAATAACTCTTGCCTTCGGCATCAAACAAAATGTTATGGGGATAAAGATCGCCATGCATGATGCCCTGTTCATGGAGATGCATTGCCGCTGTCACAATGCCTTTCGCAATTCTCAAAATCGTTGGAATCGTAAATGCGACCTCTGGCAAATAGGTATCTCGTGTACAAGTATCAAGATTGGGTGGATAGCCTAATTTCTTATAGCTTGGCGGAATAAAAGGAAACAACAATCCCTCTTTTTGTTCGGGATGATCTGTAATTTTTCCAATCGTGCTGATAAGGTGATCATGACTTCCCGCAGTAATACAAGCTTGCATTTCATCAGCAGGAAATCCATCACTAGTGAGGCTACCTTTGAATACTTTGACTGCTACATCTTGAGCCGTTTCAGGCGCTGTTTTCCAGGTTGCTTTTGAGATAACTCCAGATGCTCCCTGCCCCAACACCTCACCCACATCCAGATGCATCCAAGGAACTAAGGATAGTGCAGTTGGATTAGGCGCAGAATCAATTTGAGAACCCTGAAATGCATCGCAAAACGGATTTCCAGAATAGGCTAGCCAGGATAGACGGGGCAAAGAAAGGAGCCATTCAGGAAAGGCCTCAAGCTGGTTGGCAGCGATACGTAAAAGTTCCAAGCTATGGCAGTTTGTCATCGATTCGGGGAGCGATCGCAACTGATTTCCCGCTAGCATTAATTTTTGTAATTTGCCCAGGTTGCCCATATCCGGCGGCAGTGATTCAAGTTGATTATCCGTTAAAATCAACCATCGAATTCGAGGGGAAAGGACTGCGCCATCAATCTGGGAAATCTTATTAGACCGCAGGCTAATAATCGAAAGATTGAGACATTGAGCAAGTATCTCTGGGAACTGTTCAAACTGATTGCTATTGAGGAAAATAGCACGGAGTTTGGTTAAGGTCGTAATCTCATCGGGAAGGGAATTGAGCTGATTTCTAGACAGATCTAAAACTTCTAAGGAGTCGGCGAGTTCAAAGACTTCGGGAGGGATTTCTGTGAGGCCACAGGATAAATCGAGGCGGTGGCTTCCTGCTAGTTTTCCGGCTCGCAATAACTCAAGTGTTTCCATCCCATTCCCTTTCTATGAATTCCGTACCAACGTTAGCTTAATGGGTTTACCGATCGCCAGTCGCTGGTAGGGGCGATCGCTAGCGCAGGCTCCCCGCTCGCAGAATGCTGAAGACCAACCACAGCCCCAGCAAGCTAGCCGTGGCAAAAAGGAAATCGCTGACCCAGTACACCTGAGTGAGTTGGGTGTTGCTGGAAATAATAGCGGCACCCATGATCAGGGAGCCGACAAGGATACTGAAGGAAAGGCGGTTGGCCGCGCGATCGATGCCTCGCCCCATAGAATCGAAATCGCGTAGATTAACATTCCACTGCAACGTCTCGGATGTGAGGCGATCGAGGAACAGTTCGATCTGCCGGGGCGACTGCATCGTCAGGTTTTTGACATCCAGCACCGTGCGGAGGAGCATCGGCAACGGTGCACTGCCCTGAAGCTGTTGGCGAAAAACATCGCTCATCAGGGGGCGCACCTGCTCTGGGAAGTTGAAGGTCGGGTCGAGGCTACCGGCAACGCCTTCGAGGTTGGCGATCGCCTTGGCACATAACCCTAGGTTGCCGGGAATACGGATATGGTTTTCTCGTGCCGCTTGCAGCACTTCGTAGAACAATTCGCTGAAATTCAGGTCGGCCAGGTTACTGCTGTAGTACACCCGCAGTAGGCGATCGTAGTCCGCTTCCAGTTGCGCCAAGTTGATGGGGTTAGAAGAGGGAGCCAGATCCAGCGTGAGTTGCGCGCATCGCCGCGCATCCAGGCTGACGATCGCCAGAATCATTTCCAGCAAGACCTCCTGGGTACGAGGATCTAGGCGACCAACCATGCCGCAGTCCAACAGCGCAACCCGTCCATCGCTAAGGTAAAACAGGTTACCAGGGTGGGGGTCAGCATGGAAAAAACCATCCAAACAGATTTGCTGAAAGAACGCTCGCAATAACATTTTGGCGATCGCCCGCTGTTCTTCCGTATCACGGTTCAAGGTCAGCTCCTCATCGCGCTGGGCCTTCAGCAGTGGCTGCCCATCTAACCATTCCATCACCAACACTTTCTCAGAGGTCAGCGACCAGATGATTTCGGGGACGGTCAGACGCTCCGCATCAAACCATTGGCTTGTGGCAAGGTTCTGGCGTAGTTTGTCTGTGGAACCCGCTTCTTTGGTGAAATTCAATTCCGCCCGAAGCGCCTGAGCAAACTCATCCGCGAGGGATTCGATGTCGTAATACTCGCCAAATTCTGTCTGTGCCACCAAACCTGCAATGAACTTGATCAGCGAAATGTCCTGATCGACCAGCGGTTCCAATCCGGGGCGCTGAATCTTAACGGCAACCGTGCGCCCATCCCGCAAGGTAGCTCGGTGGGTTTGGGCGATCGAACCCGCCGCAATCGGTTTTGAATCAAATTCCTGAAACGCTTCATTGATGGGTTTGCCCATTTCTCGAATCAACGACCCCTCAATCTCACTCCAGGGCACCGGAGGCACATTGGATTGCAGCATACTGAGGGCATCAATGTAGTCCGCAGGCAGGAGATCGGGGCGCGTGCTGAGCAATTGCCCTAACTTGACATAAACGGGGCCGAGTTCGATCAGAATATTGCGCAAAACTGCAGGCGGCGGAAGTTTCGGCTCATCGGCTTTGCCGACCGTCAACAAACCGCGCATGTAGTCCCAACCATTTCGCAGCACGACCTCTGCAATTTCGGCCTGACGCGAACTACTCTTAACAAGTTTGACAAACATGGGCGATCGCAGGAGAGGTAAGGGATTCTGGCTTTAGCCTAGCAGTGCTACAAGATTTTCGGAGTATGGAGAAAATCACAGAGCGACTCCTTTAGGAGGCTTCAGGCGATGCTGCCCCGCTTTCGGGCTTCTTTGTAGGATGTGCCGATGTTCTTCAATCCCGCCCGAATCATCTGCTGCTCCAGCAGGGCAAAGAAGCGCGCGCGATCGCCCCCCCGCACCACCGCCTGGTTATGCGCCTCCGCCAGCGCCACCGGATAGCCAAACCCCTTCTGCACCTGCGCCAACATCAGGCTCAGCGCCGTATCCAGCAGCACCGTATCCTCCGCGACCCAGGCCGGAAACTCCACCCGCGCAATCTCTGCCCCCACATTGACATAGCAAAAATAGGTGCGGTGATGGTCATACCACTCCAGCACACGCGCCGAACTGCGCCAGATAGCACTGCGCTGTCCCGGCTCCAGCAAGATGTTCCACAGCGCCGTATCCCGCAGCGGCGCAAACACCTGGCAGGGGGCATTATCCGTCTGCCCAGGACAGTGTGTTTGACAGTCGGGCTGCTCCTTAGGGCAGGTATGCAGCCGCAAAAAGTTCAAGGCCTCGCCACTCCTCGCCGCACTGATGTATCCCACCAACGGCACCCGAAACCTCCGCAGCGTCTCCCAGGCATCCAGAATCGGCGTAAGAATGCGATCGCGCGCTTCATTCGGCAGCGGCTCCAAAAACCAGTGGGTAAGGGAACCATCCACCATCGCCAACACAGGCGGAGTCCCCGTTCGTCCGAAATCCAACGGCACCTGCCCCGCGCCCGCAACCGTCTCCTCCATCTGCGTTCGTCTGCGTTTATCCGCGTTCTGAGATTTGCCCCCCGCTTTCCTCCGTTTTTTCTTTCCCGTCTCAGACTCCTCTACCCCATCCCGCTGCTCACATTCCGGGAATAAGCTTTCTGCCAATTCCGCTAGAGCTGTCGCCTCAGATGCCGTGCGACAATGCCCCATCCACTCCTCCGTGCGGATACCCCATTGCCGCGACCGATGCAAATCCTCCGCCCGGTAAAAGACTTCGGGCAGGCTATCCAACAGGGGATGGCGATTTTGCCCGTAATGCAGAATGATACGCCCAATGTTGATCAAGTAGCAGTAGACAATTTCATGGTGACTGGGCGCAATTTGCGAGCCATCGGTTGCCAGAACCGTGTGCTGGTTGGGCGCAAGGGTGATGGGAATGCGGGTATCCAGCGGCTCCTGTGGCGTGGCCGCACTAAACCCCAGGCGATCGCCCCACAGACTCTGCAAGTTCAGCAACTCCGTCTGCTGCTGCCGCGCCCCCCGCAATAACCGCTCCGCTCGCTCCAAACGCGACTGGATGGCGATCGCCTCCGAGTTTAGGTGTCGCCCAATATCTGGCATTTGCCGCGCCAGTTTCATCAAATCCAGCATGGCTCTGCATGACTCATCACCCCGCAGCATACCGCAGGTTCCCATGTTTCAGTACAAATGTTTTACGAGTCTATGTTCAAATTGAGCCAGGATTACTCGTATTTCGCATCAGCCCTGAACAAGCTGGCTATGTGAGAACTTGTGTTGCAATCGCCCTTGACTTTTAAGGAAAGATCATTGTATTACTAGTTAGTCATACAAGAAAATCGTCAGATAGTTTGAGGTTCGCCAGCCGATTTCTCTAAGACTGCTGTCATCACAGTATGAATCGCAGCTTGAAGCTTTAGCGTAAGACCTAGTGCCGCGTCACAGCTCGCTTTTGGGATTGCCATCTCTTTGAAAGGATCGCAAATCGATACGTCCAGGAGCTACTCAACCTAATTTTTAGGATTGACGATGCACCCGCTTGAAGTTACTCTCCCGGACTCACAATTTATCCATTGCCTTCTTGGCACCTCAGCCCACATTTCAGCTAAAGACTAATCTTGACCGCTGATATTTGGATGGGACTCCATTTCACAGACTTATAACCCAATAAGCATATGACTTTAAAAGGAGCTTGAAGATGATGCTGTTTCGTCAATTGTTCGACCAAGAAACCTGGACCTACACCTATCTCATTGCTGATCTTGCCACCGGCGATGCCGCTCTGGTCGATCCCGTACTAGAGCAAGTCGAGCGCGATTTCAAATTGCTCAATGAACTAGGGCTAACCCTGCGCTATTGCCTAGAAACCCATATCCATGCCGACCACATTACTGGAACGGGCAAGCTACGCGAGTTAACCGAGTGCGAAGGCATTGTGCCCGTCAAGGCCCAGGCCGAATGCGCCAATCGCTACATCCAGGATGGCGAAGTCCTTTGGGTCGGCAATGTGAAGATTGAGGCGATCGCCACCCTCGGCCACACCGATAGCCACGCCGCTTTCCTGGTTGAAGGGACGCACCTGCTCACGGGCGACTCGCTGTTCATCCGGGGTTGTGGCCGCACCGACTTTCAGAGCGGCGATGCCGGAGCCATGTACGACGCCGTCACCCAGCGCCTCTTCACCCTGCCCGACGACACCCTGGTCTATCCCGGCCACGATTATCGCGGCCACACCGTTTCCACCATCGGCGAAGAGAAGCAGTTCAACCCCCGCTTTGTGGGGCGCGATCGCGACAGCTTCATCCAACTGATGGCCAACCTAAATCTTCCTGACCCCAAAAAGATCATGGAGGCCGTTCCCGCGAACCAGCAATGCGGTAATCGTCCGGTATCACTCCGCTAATCGCTTGTGCTAAGGACACACAACGATTAGCTGGCCTCGACTCCGCTTAGCTAGCAAATTCTTTCGGCAAAATCGTCCAAAACCCATGTGATCCGTCCTAGCCCCCTTTGATCAAGGGGGAATCAGGGGGGCTGAGTCTAACCCCCCGTTTGATACTCAAAGGGGGTGAGGGTGGATCCGCGGAAGCGCATCAGGAGTGCGCAACGACAGCCAATTCTCCCAAAAACCTATCCTCCATACTCGCTAATGCTAATTTCTACCTTTGGCCATCTCCTCGCCGTCCTTATCGGTATCAGCCTCGGGCTGATCGGCGGTGGTGGCTCAATTCTGGCCGCTCCAGTGTTGATTTATGTCATGGGTGTGCCCTCAAAATCTGCATTAGCCATGACCCTGGTTATCGTCGGCGTCGCCAGTTTGATTGGTATCCTGCCCCACTGGCGTCAGGGTAACGTCAACCTCAGAACCGCTGCCTTGTTCGCGCCCCCTGCTATGGTCGGGGCTTACCTTGGCGCCCGGATCGCGTCTTTGGACGCCGTCTTACCCATCCTGCAACTGGGGGTGTTTGCCGCCATGATGGTCTTTGCCTCAGTGCTGATGATCCGCAGAGGTTCGAGGAATAGCCGTAAAGCTGATCTGATGCCAGAGGAAACCCATGGCGGGCAAGGGTGGGCGATCGCCGCCGAAGGGCTCGGGGTCGGGATGCTCACCGGATTTGTCGGCATTGGTGGTGGATTCCTGGTAATTCCGGCGCTGGTGCTGCTGGGAGGAATGCCCATGAAAGAAGCCGTCGGCACCTCCCTCATCATCCTTGCCCTCAAGGCCACCACCGGATTTGCAGGCTACGTAGGCAACGTCCCCATCCAGTGGGACTTACTGATGTCCTTCACCATCGCCGCCACCCTCGGCATCGTCCTAGGCGCTTACATGAATCGTTTTGTGGAAGCCAAGCACCTGGAAAAAGGCTTTGGCTATTTCGTGCTGGCAGTCGCCGTCTTCATCATCGTCCGCGAGTTTACCCCTCTACTGGCCGGCTTCTGAGTCCAGAACGGCCTGAAACCGTTTTCACTGGGAATTTATATCAAATCTGGTTGCAAAACCCAACCAGACTTGATATTATTGCGCTTCTTTGCCAATCTTCGTCCCAAGTAGTACGCTTGAATTACTTTAAAGGGTTCTGATTATGAAACTAAACAAACTCATTCCCATGCTGAATGTCTCGAATTTTGAGGCAAGTTTGGAGTTCTACAAAACCGCCTTAAACTTTGAGTTGGTAAGTTCGGAAAACGATTTAAAGGAATGGCGTTGGGGTACCATTCGCTCGGGTGATACGGAACTGATGCTCTCTGAAACAGACACAGATCTGGGTCTGACAAAAGGTATCGATCCCTGTCACGACACGAGCTGGCCAACCATTTTTTACTTCTATCCCGATGATGTCGAGGCGTTGTACCAGCATGTCACCCATTGTGGCTACAAGGTTACGCCGCTGGAAACCACTTTCTACGGGATGAAGGAATTTAGCCTACAGGATCCGGATGGCCACATGCTGACGCTCGGTCAAGACGCTGGCTAGGCCCTTCAAAGCTGGCATAAGTCCTAGACTGTCGTTGTGAATTTGTCGGTCTGAATCCACTAAGGGATTCAGCCAGAAAATAAAATCCCAGAGAGAGGGGCGGCGGGCTAAGCCCGCCGCCC
>JBCBSL010000230.1:0-9611 GCA_039819145.1 Cyanobacteria bacterium J06638_22 | reverse complement strand
GACCTGCGCATTTACCCCGGTGAGTACTGCGCCATTATGGGGCAATCCGGCTCCGGAAAAAGTACCTTGATGAACCTGATCGGCTGTCTCGATCGTCCCACATCTGGACATTACTTGCTAGATGGGATGGATGTGTCGCGGCTGAGCAAAACGCGCTTGGCGCGGATTCGTAACCGCAAGCTGGGGTTTGTATTTCAGCGCTACGAGCTATTGCCGAATCTAACGGCACTGGAGAACGTGATTGTGCCGATGATGTATGCCGGAGTGGGGCGATCGCGACGGCGGCGGCGGGCAGAATATGCGTTGCAGCGGGTGGGGCTGAGCGATCGCTTGCACAAGCGACCGGGGCAGCTTTCTGGCGGGCAGCAGCAACGGGTGGCCATTGCCCGGGCGATCGTCAACCGACCCTTAGTACTGCTGGCAGACGAGCCGACGGGCGCACTGGATACCCAGTCAGCTACGACCATTGTGGATATTTTCGACCAGTTACATGCCAGTGGCATGACGGTGATTGTGGTGACCCATGCCCAGGAGGTTGCCTGCTACAGCAAGCGAACTATTATGATAAGCGATGGCCGCTTGCTGTCGGATCAGCCGACATTCACAGCGATGCCGCAACAGGCATTCCGGTAATACCCTGGCGATTATCTTGCAAACAGAGCAATACTGGTGTGGCTGTGCAACTATATACATTTGGTTGTTCGATCTAACTAGCTGTCCCAGAATCGCTTATTCGTAATGGCTATGCGTTCCTGTTTGGTTTTCCTGAAAGTTGTCCTGAAAAATGAGGGGGGATCGGGTGTCGCAAGAAACCCAGTCAAATCTCGACCCAACATCGGATTTTGAGTCGAAGAGCCTGCCATCCAATGTCGCGGAGCCTGAACCCGCAAAGGGCTTAGGGCTATTGGAAGAAGACCTGGTCGAGCGCAAGTGGGCAGGGGTGCAATGGATTATCGGTGCAGGATTGATAGTGGCGATCGCCCTCGGGGGCGGCTTCACGTACTATCGATGGTTTCGTCCAGAACCCGTGTCCATCAGTGTGGCCTTGGTGCCCGTGCAGCGCGGTGATGTCCGTATCCTCGTCACCGCTGCGGGAACCGTGGAGTTGGGCGGGCAGCGTACCCTTACCGCACCAGAAGATGCGACCGTGCAGCAGCTGTTGGTGGAAGAACGGCAGCGAGTGAGCCAGGGTGAAATTCTGCTGGCACTACGGGCACGGGGGGTGCAGGGGGAGCTGAATGATGCCCTAGTAGATGCACAGATTGCTGAAAATAATGTAAGGCGCGATCGCGAGCGCATCCAAGAACGGCAAGCACAGCTCAACCGTGCCCAAGAGCGATTCCAAGAGTCTCAGGGATTGCTCGATCGGGGGTTCATTTCTGAGGACGAGTATCTCCGTGATCAAGAATCAGTAGAGACGGCTCAGAGTAATCTGCGTGATGTTGAAGTCGAACTGGCCAACTCCGAACTGGAATTGCGGAATCGGCGACTCCAGATCCAAAACTTGCAGACGCAACTGGCTGATACGCAAATCGTCGCACCGTTCGACGCCATCATTCTGCGGCTCTATGTCAATCCGGGAAATGGGGTGCAGCAAGGGGGCGATTTGCTGGTTCTGGGGGATCCGCTTCAAGAAATGGTGCGGCTGCAACTATCGGATGTGGATGCCCAGAAGGTACGTGTTGGGCTTCCCGCACGCATCAGTGTGATGGGTCCCAATTCCCAAACCTTTGAAGGGCGGGTCATTCGCATTGCTCCCCAGGCACAAACCTCCGATGAAGGGCGGCAGGAACAGACCACTGTGGAGGCAGAGGTGCGGCTTGATGAACCCAGCGAAACGCTAATTCCCGGCAGTTTGGTCAGTGTAGACGTCATCGTGGAGGAAAGTCTGGATGCCTTAAACGTGCCGACGACGGCGCTCCAAATGGAGGATGGTGAACCATTTGTGTGGGTTCGTGACAGCAATGGGACCGCGCAAAAACGCCCCGTTGCGGTGGGGCTGCAGAGCGTGGAGAGTGTTGAGATTGTGGCGGGGTTAGAGACAGGCGATGAGGTGGTTGCGACGCTCCCTCCGGATCAACCCCTCACGCCTGGTATGCCGCTAACGTCTCCCACTGCCCCCGACGATGTTGCACCGCCGCCAGAAGGTTAGGAGGATGGCATGGCTCTATCACTGCTGGATTTACTAGCTGCAACCCTGCGAGATATTCAAGGTAACTGGGTGCGATCGGGATTGACGGCTTTGGGCATTTTTATGGGGGTTGCTGCGGTCAATGCCACCCTCAATATCGACGCCATTTCTACTGCGCAATTGCAGGCCAAATTAGCTGAGCGCGATCGCCCCTATGTTATTCCCTGGGCCTACGATCCTCAAAGACTACGTCCGTCGGTGCAGTTGACAGAAGCCGATTTAAAAACGATTCAGCAAGAAATTGAAGGAATTGCTGGCTACAGTATTGGGACAGAGCTTTTTAGTTTCTCTGAGGTTCGTTTCAGTGACAAAAGTGCAACCTCAGTCAATGTTGTGGGTGTATCGCCTACCTTTCAAGAAACCACTGGACGTCGATTAATTGAAGGACGTTTCTTCAACACGACTGATTTTGAGCAATTTTACCCAGTTGTCATTATTGACGAAGTGCTGGCCGAACAGCTATTTCAAGGTGAATTAGCAATCGGCCAGGGTATTTATGTTGGCACTACACGATTCACCGTTGTGGGCATCAGCGAAACGAAGCGGCAATGGGTCAACTCGGATCCTCAAGGGGAACTGTGGATGACCCGTGCCTATGCAAATGTTTTGTCGGGAGGCTTGAGCTTCGACCGGCCTCAGCTATCGCTGCAAGCTCTAGAAAACTATCAAGCGGTTCAAACCGCCCTAGAACAATGGTTACAAACCCAGTACCCCGGATATATTGTGCAAGTTTGGGGGAATGCCGCTGACCTCTATCGGGAAGAACAGCAACAACGGATTTCTTCACGCGTATTCAAAAGTATGGGTGTGTTGGCGCTGGTGATTGGGGGCGTTGGCATTGCCAATATCACCGTGGCAGCAGTCGTGGAGCGAACGCGAGAAATTGGCTTGCGGCGGGCGCTGGGAGCGACAGATTTTGAGGTGATGGCACAGTTTGTGGTGGAAGCTGCTGTATTAAGCCTGGTTGGCGGGCTAGTGGCGGTGACAACGGTGCACTTTGCGACCAAAACCGCTGCGGTTCAGATCTTTGAGACCCCCTACGAATTCCGGATTCAGGATGCCCTGACCTCAATGGGGGCGGCGTTTGTGGTTGGCGTTGGCTCCAGCTTTTTGCCCGCGTTGCGGGTGACGCGGCTGGATGTAGTGGATGCGCTGCGGGGGGAGTAGAGCGATGGGAATGGGGGTGAATGAGAAGGTGGGTGCGTGGAGATGGGGGGCGATCGCCCTCCTGTGCTTCAGCTTGGGTTACATCGGCACCTCTCCCGCATGGGCGCAGACGTCGATCGAAACCACGGTAGAACCAGAGGATGGGGATCTGGGGGAAAGCCTGGAAGAGAGCGATATTGAAACAACGACGGGCGATCGCACCCTTGTGCCTCTTAGCTTGCCGCAGTTTATCGAACAGGTGTTAGCGGACAACCGCGAGCTGCAAAATGCATTTCTGGAGCGCATCGTACAAGAACAGGAGCTGGCTGAAGCGGAGAGCATCTTTCGCCCAGACCTGACGCCCCGACTCTCGGCAGGTGTCACGCAACGGCTGGATGACCAAGATGATGGATTCCTCGGAGAGGACGCAGACCGTACTACGACCGATGAGAGTTTGGGGTTAACGGCAGAGGCGCTTACCCCGATTGGTACCGAGATTACGGTTGACCTTGATCCGTTGGCAGATGAAGCTGTGCGGCTCACCGTGCGTCAACCGTTGCTGCGGGGGGCAGGGCGCGATCGCACCATGGCTCCCATTACCCAAGCGCGGCTGGGCGAGGAGCAAAACCAACTGGCCCTTGAAGAACAAACCATTGAGACCATCAGCAATGCCATCAACGCTTACAACGATCTGATTCGCCAACAGGAAAGTGTTCGGATTCAGCAAGATGCCCTAGCGCGTCGCCAAGACCAACTTGCAATTACGACTGCGCTGGTAGAAGCCGGACGCCGTCCGCGCATCGATCTAGTGCAGGAAGAGGGCACCATCGCCGACGCCGAGCGTGATCTGCGCGATGCCCAAAACAGTCTGGCTCAAGCCAACACCACCCTGCTCGATTTGTTGGGTAGTGATGCGGCCATTCAATTTGTGGCCTCCTTCGACGACCTCACCACCCTGTACCAGGATGCTTTGGCTCAAATCCCTAACCTGACCGTCGAGGAATTGCTGGATAGTGCCTACCAACTGCGTCCTGACTACCAGCGTGTGCAGTTGGCGATCGCTGTTGCTGAATCCCAGCTCCAGGTTGCTGAGGATGATCAACGCTGGCAACTTGACCTAGAAGGCGAAGGCAGCATTGGTGATACATCTGAGGTGCGCGTCGGTGTCCTACTAACACGTACCTTTGAGGACGAAAGCTTAGAAACTGCCCGCCAGCGGAGCCAAATTAGCCTAGAACAAAGCGAGAACGATCTAGATCAACTCACCACTGAGATCCGCAACGAAGTCGCGAACCGCCTTGATGATGTGCGTTCTAATCAACTCCGTCGTGAAGCTGCCCAACGCGCCACCGCCGCTGCCGCTCTCCAACTGGAGAGTGCTCGCGAACAGTTCCGTCGAGGGCGCGGCAACATCACCCTCCTCGACCTCAGCCAGCGCGAAGAAGACTTGGTACGAACCCAAAACGCCGAACTTGAAGCCCAAATCGCGCTCTTCGACAGCCTGGTTGAACTAGAGCAGGCGATCGGGCAAACGCTTATTCTTTGGGGCGATCGCCTCAACTAAACAACAATTCCTGACGAATAAGTGCTGTGTTGCAAGACCCCTTTGCCAAGAAATGAGACCGAGTCAGGTTTTGAAATCCTTGTGCTGCAAAGGGAGGCGCTGGTACATGCCTTGTAACTTTGATAGCGCATTAAAATTACAGAGAAATAGCACTACTACAACCATCGGGAACCGTTATGTCTAGCCCAGCCATTCCAACCGCGGACATCATTGCACCCAACGAGCACTTGGCGGCTGAGAACATTCCGCCTATTCCTGCTGCCCTAGCGGATCGGGTGCGGCGCTACACCGAGTTTCGCTCGGCAGGGCTAGCCAGTTGGCATCCTACCCGCCGAGAAATGCTTGTCTCCACGCGGTTTGCCGATACCGCCCAAGTGCATTGGGTGAAGTTTCCGCTAGGGGCACGGTACCAACTCACCTTTTATCCAGAGCGGGTCGGCGGCGCAACATTCCAGCCGATCGACGGCAACTACTTTGTCTTTAGTAAAGATATTGGCGGCAACGAATTTCGGCAAAACTTTCGCTATGACCTGGATTCCGGTGACGTGACGCTGCTGACCGATGGCACCTCGCGCAACAGCCGAGGCATCTGGTCAAACGCAGGAACTCAGATGGTCTACACCTCGACCCGTCGCACCAAAGCCGACAATGACCTGTACCTGATTGACCCGGCCAAACCGGAGAGCGATCGCCTCTTTGCCGAAGTCGAGGGGGGTGGCTGGTTTCCGGTGGATTGGTCGGCGGATGACTCGCAAATTCTGGTGGCACAGTACATTTCCATCACCGAAATCTATCTCTGGTTGTTCGATGTGGCGTCGGGGAAGCGGATGCTGCTCACGCCCGCCGAAGGGGAGGAGACGATCGCCTATGGAGCCGCCCAGTTCAGCAAAGACGGAAACGGATTGTATGTGGTGTGCGATCGCCAATCCGAATTCCTGCGCTTGTTCTATCTAGATCTGGCGACCCGTGAGTATGCCTTGCTCACCGACGACATTCCCTGGGACATTGAGGGGTTGGAGCTTTCCCCTGACGGTCGCCTGCTTGCATTTACCGCCAATGAAAACGGGATGAGTGTGCTGTATGTTCTGGAAACAAACACAGGGAATCGACTCGCCCTGCCTGCCCTGCCCATTGGGCTGATTTTTAGCTTGGCGTGGCACAACAACAACCAAGACCTGGGATTTACTTTGACCTCTGCCCGTGCGAGCAGCGATGTGTATTCCTTGAACGTGACGACTGGTACGGTGGAACGCTGGACCGAAAGTGAAACTGGAGGCATTGATACCGCCACCTTCTCCGAACCGGAACTGGTGGAATGGAGCAGTTTCGACGATCGACCTATCACCGGCTTTCTCTATCGCCCCCCGACCGCGTTCACCGGAAAGCGCCCCGTTATCATCAACATCCACGGTGGCCCCGAAGGACAGTTTCGTCCCTATTTCTTGGCACGCAGCAATTTTTATCTGAATGAGCTGGGGGTAGCGCTGCTCTACCCCAATGTGCGCGGCTCCTCTGGCTATGGAAAAACCTTTTTGAAGCTTGACAATGGCTACCTGCGGGAAGATTCGGTCAAGGACATCGGTGCTTTGCTGGATTGGATCACAACGCAGCCGGATCTAGATAGCGATCGCATCCTCGTCACTGGAGGCAGCTATGGCGGTTACATGTCCCTGGCCGTGGCGACAATGTATGGCGATCGCATCCGCGCCTCCATCGACATTGTGGGCATTTCCAACTTCGTCACGTTTCTCGAAAACACCGAAAGCTATCGTCGTGACCTACGCCGGGTTGAGTATGGTGACGAGCGTGACCCAGAAATGCGCCAGTTCCTACTAAAAATCTCCCCCATCAATAACGCTAAGTCGATTCAAAAACCCTTGTTTGTGGTGCATGGAGCCAACGACCCCCGCGTTCCCCTAGGCGAAGCGGAGCAAATCATCGCCACCGTTCGCAACAGCGATGTCCCTGTCTGGTCACTGGTCGCCGACAACGAAGGCCATGGCTTCTCTAAAAAGCCCAATATCGATTTCCTGTTCTATGCAACGGTTCAGTTTGTCGAAACCTTTTTGTTGGAATAACGGCTATTGCCCTATGCATCAGGGTGACGACGTTGCAGGAGCGTTTCGCTTCATGCGGTAGAGATAGGTAAATGCGCCGGGTTTTTCAAGGGTATCGAGGGCAGGGGCAAAGGGTTCCATCGTGGACAGGAAAGCGCGCTCTTCTTCCTTAGAGGTGCGGGCAAAGAGGAACCAAACGCGGTCATTGCCCCGGAGCTGCCGGATTTCTTGGCGTACCTGGCGGAGGCGTCTGGGGGAAATGGCGCGATCGCGCCCTCCACCTTCCACCATCGTTTGACTACCCATGACATAGTCGTCAGGTTCATAGCCAAAGCGGGGAGCGTAGTAAGCAAACTGGTTGCGTCCAGCGGCATAAACATAGAGGCGATCGCCCGGTTCTTGATGCGCTTTGATATAGGCCAGGACGGGCTTCATCTCCTCGATTTGTGTCGGTTGAAACACGAGGGAACCTGCGCGAAAAATTGGTAGCCCAAGTAAGGTGACGGCCATGAAAACACCCAGAACAAAGCCAATGTTTTTGGGCGATTTTGGCTTTGCCAGTAACGTCGAAATCCCTTCGGCCACAATCAAAATGAAGAAAGGCGTCAAGAATAAAACCAACCGCTCTCGAAAGGGATAGCTTTCTAAATACGCCGCAAGAAGTGTGACGAAAACGGGGGCGGAAGCGATTAAAAGTAATTGGCGATTGTTACGCCAAACAGCTACGCATCCAATGAGAAAGGCCACGATCGCAATTCCATCGGTACGTCCTTGAAAGCCAAGGGGATTGTAGAAAAATCGCCCCAACGCATCGAACAACCAGACAATATCCAAAAACGAATTGGGATAGCGATCGTCCCAGGAACCCGTGAGTATGTCGTTTTCTAGCGTACCGACAATGGTAAAGAAGTAGAGGCCAGCAAAGCTGAGTAACCATAGAGCATACATGGGCGATCGCTCTCCCAGCATCCTCCGCCGTCGCGAGTGGGGAGCCCGCAGAAAGTTCGCCAGTTCAATACCCGCCAGAACAAAAATGGTGGGATGGGAAATCCAGATAAACACCGCCCCAAGGCCACCCAATCCCAGTTTCTCTAGCCAACTCAGGGAGCGATCGCCCAGAGGAATGAGCAACCAACACAACAGCAATGCGACCACCACATCACTGGAATATTGCTTGAGTTCCGTGGCGTAGTAGAGCAGGTAGGGCAGGCTGGCAAAGAGAAAAATGGCGATCGCTGCTGCCCTATCTGAGAGATAGCGCGTCGCCAGTTTATAGAACACGAAAAGCGAAACCAGCCCTGCAATAAAGGGAAAGAGCCGTAGGGCATATTCGCTGTTTCCAAAAACTTGAATCGCAAACTTTTCAATGAACAAAAAGCCGGGTGGGGCAGCTTGGTTGTAATCCAGCGGTTGGAGCAGTTCCAGGTAGGAGCGATCGACGATGTTCAGCGCCAGATTTACTTCATCTTCCCAGAGTGATCGGTTGCTGAGGTATTGAACGCTCCGCACCAAGCCGCCAAACCCTACACCAGCAATGGCAAGGCGTCGGAAAGCCTTAGGTTGTGGGAGGGGAGAGGTGATCCTCTTCTGAACAACGACTTGGGTCATGACTCACGTTCTGGTAGATGGCTCTCAGAATAACGTGAGTGAGTCTCAAGGGAAAGACAGTCAAACCCGCAGCTAGATTCTAAATCTGTCTGCGCGTATTCTAAAAAACTCGATTCTACGTAAACTATGACAATAGAATCCGTTCAAGTAATTGAAACTTGAATTGTCAGCTTTTCCAAAGCTTAAGTTAAAATTGAATCTTCTTAAAGCTCTATCTATGAATCTTTGTTGAATTATGCTCTCTATATATCGTCCATCTAAAAATGGAATCCAACATGCCGCAAGAGACTGATTTCAGTACTCAAGCAAGGAACGCAGCTAGATGATGTTTGGTTAGTTTACCTATGATTTGCCTGTCCTTATCAAGATTTTTCCTCTCCGCCTAGCCTATTCGACTCAACTAGGTTTAGACTATACGCTGTGCTTTTGCATATAGTTTTTCGACTCTGAAGAAAATGGAACTAGTTCACTTTACGCTAGACGGGTACAAACGATTTGCAGAACCATGCAGTATACATTTGGGGGGAAAGCTGGTTGCTGTTGTTGGTCCAAATGAGGCAGGTAAAACCTCATTACTGCATGGATTACTTCATATTAATAATCGAAGTTTTTTCGTACGTGATGGTGCTTCACAAGAAATCACACGTAATAAGAACTTAGAAGATAAATGTGTTGTCGCAGAATTTATATTTGCAGTTGATGATAAGGATCTTTCCCAACTAGCTCAATATGCCCTTGAGGTAGACAGAGTAAGATGGTTCACAGTCTGCAAGACTGTGGCAGGAGAATTCTTCTATAAAATTGATGATTATCCCAAACGAGATCTTACACTTCGGCACAACTTAGCTAGTCAATTAAAAGAAGTAGTGGATTCAGTTGAAATAGCATCAACTGATGGCAAAAGCCTATCTACAAAAAACTCTTCTGTTATTTCAATTTTGTCTATTATTTCCCAATACTCATGAAGAGCCTCTATTTGACTATTACTGAGGAATTCATTTTTGGAAGACAAAATTGAAATAACAGAACTAATTGCTAGTGAAAA
>JBCBSL010000229.1:0-9682 GCA_039819145.1 Cyanobacteria bacterium J06638_22 | reverse complement strand
CACCCGCGGCAGCGCAGCGGGTGCAAACGATAGCTTGGGTTTACGGTTGTTTAAGCGGATGTGATATGACGGTTGTCCTGATGCCCATTCTTTAAGCCTGTGCCCTTCAACTGTGCTCAGATCACACAAAGACGAGCGGGTTGAGCGCAGCCGAAGTCAGCGTATAGTCTTTCCGAGAAAATACCTTAGCCTCTGAAGGTTCTGGGCGCTACCCCCATCACTTTGCGAAATTGCTTGCTGAGGTGACTGTGACTGTTGAATCCGCACTCCAGAGCAATATCGATAATGGCGTGATCACTATGTTTCAGCAGGTGTTTAGCGCGTTCTAATCTCTGTTGAATTACATATTGATGGGGCGAAATTCCCATGGACTGCTTGAACATGCGCCCAAAATGGAATGGACTCATGTTCAGTAGTCCTGCCAAATCAGCCAACTTGATGTCCCCGGCTAAACCAGCATCGATGTAGTCCAGTACCTGATTAAGCTGATACGTCGGTAATCCACCTTCATAGCTGGGCAACTGCGCCGAGGTCGTTCCATAGTTGCGCAGCAGCTGCACCGCCAATACATTTGCCAAGGAGTCTAGATACAACCCATCGCTGGCCTGCCGTTGTTTTGCCTCTGCCATTAGTAGGGTGGAGACCGCTTCAAGCTGCTGATGGCGACTTTGAAACGTCGGCACCAAGGTGAGGCGATCGCCGTTCTTTCCCAGGGTTTCCTCCACAACCCGCTTCAGGAATGATGCTGGCAGCTGAATCTTTAGGCAATTTTCATCCCCCTCCCATCGCACAAAAAGCGGTGTGTTCGCAGGGGTGATCAACATATCACCATGGCGATATAGCCCGGTATGGGTTTTCCCATCTTGAGCGTGCAGGTAATGCAGAGGGCGCGACGTCAGATTCACAAACAGGGTGTGGGCCGCCTCAGCATGAAAGTCCGCTTCACCTGGGGGAAATCCAAGATGTTCAATCTGAATTGTCTCTGTCTCCAGGGCTAGAGCTGACTCCCTTGGACGTGGGTCTTCAGGAAATGTATCGGCTGGCTGGGGGTGTTCAAGAGCCATAGATTCAAAGCATGGTCACGTTGCTGATAGCGCGATCCTGTCAGCACCTTACCTGTACGTCTCGGACTTTTCTTTACACGTTGAAATGGTTTTCCAATCTTAGGCGTTACCTTCCGGTCTCACAAGTCACCGCAAGAAAGTGACAGCCCCGCAAGAAATGGCAAGCGCCACCCAGCCACCCTCCGTAGGCTAAGGATGTCTTCATTGAGGAATCAATCCATGAAACTCGTAATCTTTGGTGCAACCGGAACCGTTGGCCGTCAGGTGGTTCAGCAAGCCTTAGAACAAGGGCATACCGTGACGGCCTTTGCCCGCAGTCTAACCAAGCTCGATATTCAACATCCTCAACTCAGCTTTGTTGCAGGGGATGTGATGGATGCCTCGGCGGTAGAACAGGCCATTCGAGGGCAAGACGCCGTGGTTTGCGTGCTGGGTTCCGGCAAAAAATTAAAGAGCACCATTCGCTCAGAGGGTACCCAACAGATTATCCAAGCGATGGAAAAGGTCGGGGTGCGCCGATTGATTTGTCAGTCCACCCTGGGTACGGGCGATAGCTGGAGCAACCTTGACTTCTACTGGAAGTACATCATGTTTGGCTTCATCTTGCGCCAAGTGTTTGCCGACCACGAGCGGCAGGAAGCCCTAGTACGCAACAGCAACTTGGACTGGACCATAGTGCGGCCCAGCGCCTTTACCGATGGACCGCATACAGGGCGCTATCGCCACAGTTTCCCTAGCACCGATCGCAACATCACCCTCCAGATTTCTCGGGCAGATGTCGCAGATTTTATTCTGAAGCAACTTTTGGATCAATCATCCCTGCATCAGACCCCCAGTTTGTCGTACTAAATTGTTCGCGGATGAAAAGCGACACCGAAGAAGGCTCGGCTGAGTAGCCCGCGCTCTCGCGGATTCCCACACTGTTCACCTTGTCGCTCGACCTGATACTTCGTCATTCCCAACTGCTGACGTTTCAACTTAAGGAGCTTGAACCATGTCAACTGAATCCACGTTTCAAATTGTTCTGATTTTGGCAACCTTGCTGTGTTCCCTCGTGGCGGGTTTTCTGTTTGCCTTTGCCACAGTCGTCATGCCGGGTATCAAAACGTTGAATGACCGCGAATTTATCCGAGCATTTCAGGTAATTGACGGGGTTATCCAAAATAACCAGCCGCTATTTGTGGCCGTCTGGATGGGGTCTGTGGTGGCGTCGATAGCGGCAGCTGGACTGGGCTTCGGACAACTGGATGGCACTCAGCGTCTGCTGTTGATCGCGGTTCCTCTCATCTACATCCTGGGTGTCCAATTGTCCACGTTCACGATCAACGTCCCGCTAAACAACCGACTCCAAGCGCTGAACGTCGATGCCATGGATGAGGTGGCTCTGAAGGCGGCTCGCATGGATTTCGAACCCGGTTGGAATCGATGGAACTTATTCAGAACACCGTTTGCTGGCTTGGCATCTGTTCTGTTGATGATTCTTCTCTTCAGACTTTGAAGGGCACTTAGTTAGGCTGCTATATGCAGCAATCCGTCCATATCTTTCGTTTCAAAATTTTTAGATTCAAAAAGAGGTAATGACAGATGATTTGCATCACTGGAGCGGGTGGAACTGTTGGTAGCGAAGTTGTCAAACAGCTTGAATTAGCAAAGGTGCCGTTTCGCGTTGCCTACTTCTCGAAAGAGAAGGTGGACGCTGCACTGGCAAGGGGGATCGATGCCGTCATCATCGACTACAACCGCCCTGAGTCCCTTCGTGCAGCGTTTCAAGGATGTGATAAGTTGTTTCTCCTGGGGCCAAACGCATTGAACCAGACTCAGCTCGAACTCAACGCCGTTGAAGCGGCAAAAGCGGTTGGCGTGCAGTATATCGTGAAGCAGTCCGTCATGGGAGCCGAAGACGAGGCATTCAGTCTCGCCCTGGTTCATCGGCCTGTCGAGCAGGCGATTGAATCGAGCGGCATGGCATGGACGTTTCTCCGCCCTAACAGCTTCATGCAGAATGTCGTAACGTTCATGGCTGAGACGATCAAGGCTGAAGCAGTGTTTTACAGCGCCAGCGGTGAGGCAAAGATCGCCCATGTCGATGTGCGTGACATTGCGGCGGTGGCCGTGAAAGCACTAACTGAGTCTACCCATGCGGGACAGGCCTATACGTTAACCGGACCCGAGGCAATGACCTACGACGACCTCGCAAACGAGCTGTCGAAGGTGCTTGGGTGTTCAATCCGTCATATCAGCCTTTCCCCTTCGGACTTGAAGCACGGCATGCTTGCAGAAGGAATGCCCGAGGCGATCGCGGATCGAATGCTCGACCTCGAACGTTACTATCGTGAGGATCAAGCCAGCCGCATCACAAACGACATCAAGCAGGTGATCGGCCACGAGCCGATCCGATTCGCGCAGTATGCGCGTGACTGTGCGTCGTTGCTGCAATCGGCAGCGGTGGTGTGACAGATCGGCTTACAATCTTGACTGTTACGAAATTGAGCCATAAGGCTGTAAGGGCTGTAACGATTGGGTTACAGCCTTTCATGTCGAAGCATCACGGAAAAAACACGAACGGACAGATGTTGCTGCAAGGTTTGTTTGTCAACTCGTTTTCTGTGTTTGACGTGGTTGCACACCGCTGTCGTTTTAATGGGACTGGGATGACGTTATGAATGATGGCCATGATTTTCATTGGGGTTGATCTGGGTTGGACCTCCCAGCCCACGGGACTGTGCTGTTTGCGATCGCACTACATAGCCGACCGTCTAGAACTGCAACTCGTCGAGCTAACCCGTATCGATAGCCTGGAGTCGGTTCTAGCGTGGATCGATCGCCAGTGTCCTGCCACCCAAATGGGGGGGATTGCTGTGGATGCCCCTACCCTGATTCGCAATGAAACCGGAATGCGGATGTGCGATCGCTTCGCCCATCGGTACTTTGGCCGCTATCATGCGGGGTGTTATCCGGCGAATCTGGGGTTGCCCTTTGCTCAGCGCACCGTGGGATTTGGGTTGGCTTTGGAGCAGCGAGGATTTTGCCACGCACCCAGCCTGCAGCCACAACAGCCAACGCGCTTTCAGGTTGAGGTTTTCCCCCATCCTGCGACCATTCGCTTGTTCCGGCTACCGCGCATCTTGAAGTACAAAAAGGGACGGGTGAGCGATCGCCACATCGCCCTTTCGCAGTTTCGTCAGCATATTTTGGATAGCTTACCCAGCGCCAATCCTTCCCTCAGCATTACGGAGGACGACCTACCAACCATTCCCAAAACGGGTGTCGCCATGAAAGCCGTGGAAGACCAACTGGATAGCTTGATCTGCGCCTATGTTGCCGCGCATTGGTGGGCTTGGGGTCAGGAAAGAAACCAGATTTTAGGCGATGGAGAAACGGGATACATTGTCGTTCCCAATCCCGATAGGTTGCTGCTGGATTAATCAGGATTGACGTAAATCTTACATATAGCGGTCTGCAACCGCATCAAGTACAGAAAAGGGTTGTGTGGAGCGCGGCGCGCCCCACACAACCGTACTTAACCAACGCGCATAGCGCTATAAGGTTGACTAAAGTTCGCGAATAAATTAGCCTACCAGATTTTTTGAGAGAAGCGCGGCACTGCCGCACTTCTCTCAAAAAATCTGGCTTTTTATAAAGTCATTGATGGGGTGGGTGCATTGCACCCACCCCATCAACAAAATGCGTAAGTTCTAACGGGTCTCAGCGCTACGATTCCGATTCAGGGGGTGAATCCGTTGGTGCAGGCGTCGAGTCCACTGGCTCGGCCGCGGCTTCCTTGTCTTTTTGGCGCTGTTCTTTGCGTTTGCGCTCCGCTTTCATGATATCGGTCATAACAGCCTGCGCCTGGGCAAACTTGTCGAGGTTGCTCCGATAGACTTCCAGATCTTTCTGAAGCTTCTCGGCAGGAAGTTTGAGGGCTTCGGCGGTGGGCTTAAGATAGGTTTCCAGCGTCTCATTGCTTTTGACGATTTCTGGATTCATGTGCTCGAGCACTGCCAGTAGACCCACACCAAATAGACGGCTGTATTTGAACGTGTCACGGTCGGCGATCGCCCGCAATTGCCCCATCACTCCTTCGCCCGACGCGTTTGATAGATTGGGGATTTGGCTTGAGAAGGCTTCGGGCGACATGATCGACGCCTCAGAGCGAAGCTGTTCTGCAGCTTGGCGATAGGTCACCGCATCTCCACCAACGGCTTGGCAGAGGGCTTGAAAAATGGAATCAACATCACGTTCGGGACGATAGCCCTGCATGAATTTGTCAAATACCGTGACGATTCCTAACGCATAGAGCGGATCGTACTGAAAATCGACATTGACTGACAGCAAGTGCATCTCCACCATCAGTTCCTCGATCACTCGACGATAAATCGAGTTGATCGGGCGAGGGTGGGCAGCATAGAAGGCTCGCTTAGTGTCTGAAACTGTCCGAACGTCTTTCACAGGCAAAGTTAAAGAATTCATGTACTCATTATTCCACAGGAGCCTCACTGAAAACAGCAAGGCTTGTTGAGGTGCTGGTTGAAAAGGCTGTGCAACGGCTGTACTACCCTGCGCTACGCCGTAGAAAAACAAACGTCTCGGAGGGCAGGGCAGATTGTGATGATAGCACCCAGAATTACATCGTCATTTCCCGGGGCAGTTGCTGAAGTGCCTGCTCTTCGGTGTCAAAAATCTCGAAGACCGAATCCATCATGGTGACTTCAAATACCAGTCGAGCTTCGGGGTGGACGTTGCAGATCCGGAAACTACCTTTTATCTTGTCCGCATCCCGCATCCCAGCGACCAGCGACGTGAGGCCAGAGCTATCAATAAAATTGACCTGACCCAGATTCACCACGACATGGGGACTCATGCGAGAAATGCATTCTTGCAGCTTCAACCGAAACTGCCACGCCGTTGTAATGTCTAACCGTCCGCTCGGAGTCAGGATGATGATGGTTTTACCATCGTCGGTGACATGTGTTGTTTGCTCCATAACGGGTTTGAGACCCCCTTTTAACTTGGTGTTGTCGCTCGCTTATAGCGCACTTGCTAATCGGTCATAGGACAACCGCAAGGGTTGCTCTCTTGGTTATAGTCTGCCTCAGGCCAGCTCTCTACAGGTTCCTCAGGGTTCCTGAAGCCTACGCTGTGGTTGGAATGGATGTGGAACAGGACGCATGGTCATAACCAAGAGCGATCGCCAGTGTAGCTCTCGCTTTAGTATGCCCACCCCGTTTGAAAACTCACCTTTTTTGACGGCACGTTTGACGGCACGTCAATCAGGTTCTGTATACACCCTTCCTCCCCCCGTCTTTGAAATGCGTCCTACTAAGTAGTTGGCCGTAATTAAGAAGACTCTAGGTAGGCTGTGCTCAAGGAACGAAAACAAGGAACGAAACCCAGCACCTGCATGGGTTTTACTTCGCTAACTCATCCTACAGAAAATTGAGGTTTCCTGCTTGGCTTTGTAGGATTTTACCGAGGGCTTAAACCATGGCGGTTTCGGGTGTCCAGTTTGCCCAATCCTGAGGCTTCAAAAAGATCTCGTATAGCTCTGCCTCTGGGGTATTGGGTTCAGGGGCGTAGCTATATTCCCAGCGCACCATGGGGGGCAGTGACATGAGGATGGATTCTGTACGCCCGTTGGTTTGCAGACCAAAAATGGTTCCCCGGTCGTAGATCAGGTTGAACTCCACATAACGACCCCGCCGATAAAGCTGGAAGTTGCGCTCGCGATCGCCCCAGTCCATGCCTTGGCGCTTCTCTACGATCGGTAAGTAGGCGGGCAGGAACGAGGCTCCACACGCTTGCACAAAGGCAAATAGGTCTTCCCAGGAACGGGAAGCCAATTCACCAATGGCTTCACTGCGATTAGCTGCGGCTCCTTGGCTGTCAGGACCACGATAGAGCGATCCCTGCCCATCCTGGTAGTCGAAGAAAATGCCACCAACACCCCTTGGCTCCTTACGGTGCTTTAGGAAAAAGTATTCATCGCACCAATCTTTGAAGACGGGATAGTAGTCGGTGTGATGGCGATCGCACGCGGTCTTAAGGGTGCTGTGGAAATGAGCCGCATCTTCCCGGAATGGATAATAGGGGGTCAGATCGATGCCCCCACCGAACCACCAGACGGGCCCCGCCTCGAAGTAGCGGTAGTTGAGGTGAACGGTGGGAATGTAGGGATTGCGGGGATGCAGCACCATAGAGGTGCCTGTGGCGTAGAACCCTTGCCCTGCGGCCTCCGGGCGTTGCACCAAAATCGAAGGGGGCAAGTTCTTCCCCCACACTTCGGAGAAGTTGACCCCGCCCTGCTCAAAAACACCACCTGCTTTGAGCACGCGCGATCGCCCGCCGCCTCCATCGGGCCGCTCCCAGCTATCTTCCTGAAAGGTTTGCTCACCATCTGCGGCTTCAAGCCCCTGGCAAATCTCGTCTTGCAGGGTCTTCATAAATGCACTCACCTGCTGTTGCGAGTCGCTGGGAGGCGGTGCCGGGATGGCTTTCGGGGTAGTTTCAGAACGCGAAGAACTGGTCATAGGATTTGATAAACGCGGTAACTCGATGACAAAAACTGAATTTGGCAAAAAATAAATCTAATGACAAAGCGGGGAGATAAAAAAGGTCACAAAGCCATTGCCAAAAACTTAAATCATTGTGAAATAGAGGATTGCGACATAAAACGATTACGAAACAAAACGATTAAAACATTTCGCTACAAAGTGCCATGCGGCAGAATCCTGTTGCAACGCCTTGCTTTAAAACCAGAGGGCAACGACATTATTGCAAATCATGGCGGGCTGGAGGTCACAAAAATTATCTTCAGCCCATCCACACAAAGCCCTCGGTCATGCCGATCCGCAAGGCTGAAGGCCTGTCGCGTCAGTTCGTCTCCTAGCCTATCTTGTATTGGGAACGCCGCTTGCCTCTGCGAAAGGGAATGTAAAGAATATTGATGTTTTCCTGGCCTCTAGCGAACGGAATAAATTCCTTGACTCTAGTTTTCCTGTGCTGTTTGGAAAAGGCGGTTATTTGGGTGAAACAACTGTTTGGCGGGAATGGCTGTTTCACAGAAATGACGGCTTGGAAGAAATGTAAAGAAGAGCACAAACTGTGTCTACAATTCGTAATTGATCGCGCAGGTTGGCATGAAATGGGCACTTCTCAAGGGGCGATCGCTTCTGCCTTTCTACTCCCTTTGGCAGAGACACTTCACGACGGATTTAACTGAACTAGAATAGGTTACTTGAAGGATCGGTATCAGAGTCTACGTGGGTAACGCTTGAATCAATACCCTATTGCTATGCGATTGCGGAAGGAGTAAATCATGCTTAGCTTTTGGTGTAAACCAAGGCAGCACAACGAGTCTGGATGGGTACAGCCCCTCGTTCAGACCTTCTATGCCGCAAGCACGGCATCAGTGGATATGCTGTGGCAGAAAGTGACAAATTTGGCGGACGTCTCCTGGCATCCCATCATCGCTAGCACCAATGTCCCCAACGGGCTGATCCCCAAACCGGGTTTGATCTATCGAGCGGTGACCCGTCGTTGTCCCATTCCTGTGCGGGTGTTTGTGGAACGTGTTTTGCCACGGGAGCTGCTCTCTGTCCGCATTTTTGCCCTCCCTGGCATTGAGGAGCGTGTGACCTATCGGGTAGAGTCCACCCTCTGTGGTACCCAGGTGTCTTATTCCGTCACGTTGCGGGGATGGTTTTCGCCCCTGGTCTGGTCATTCTTGCGTCCCTATGCGGCGCGTGTGGCTAAAGAATTGGTGCAGGCTGCCGAACGAGCCGAAGCCGAAAGCAGCGTCACAAACTGTTCTCGACCCAAGTACCCCGATATGTTTGCCGGACTGATTTTGGCTCTGGGGCTGGGAACGGTTCTGAGTACGGCGCTCATGCAACAGATGCCCGGAGCGATCGCTCCTATCTCCTAGTCCGCTCGGCTATTTCTTGATTGCAGGACAAAAACTTGATTGCAGGACAAAAAACAGCAGCTATCGCTCGCTTTTCGATGGTGTGTCTTGACACACCAAACGGATCCGTAGAGCGGGCACTGCTTGCCTAAACCCTACAACGCAGCCAGTAAGCCAATGCTGGTTTTTCTCTATCCTAGATTTCTTCACTTATCCCATTCCGCGCAGCGCAGCTTATAGGAAAGGGTCGATTCATAGGAAAGGGTTTTGTAATCCTAGAGCACAGGATCCGCGTGCAAGACGCTGCCGCAGAAACGGTAAGATTTTATTACCAAACGTAACGTCTGACTGCCCTAGGAAAAGCTCAGAACAAGCTGGCTGATCTGGAAAAAGACGCTGCGGCATAAGGAAACTCCACAACATCTCATGGTTAGTACCGACAAAATTCTGGAAGTCTTGCGCCCCGTTCAAGACCCCGAACTCCAAAAAAGCCTGGTCGAACTCAACATGATCCGCAACGTGCAGGTGAATGATGGGGATGTGCAGTTCACCCTGGTGCTGACGACCCCCGCCTGTCCGCTGCGCGAATTCATCGTTGAGGATTGTGAGCGTGCGGTCAAAACCCTTCCCGGCGTCGAAACCGTGCAGGTCGAAGTGACGGCCGAAACCCCCCAGCAAAAGGCATTGCCCGATCGCCAGGGGATTGATGGGGTAC
>JBCBSL010000228.1:0-9690 GCA_039819145.1 Cyanobacteria bacterium J06638_22 | reverse complement strand
CTTTCAAAAATGATTTGGCCTAATCCCAATGCGTAAGGCTATACAACTTGTCGCGGGGGCAATCCGTTAACGGAGTTAGACCAAGGCTTCGAGAAGGCTGGTGCCTAGGAAGATGTAGGCTCCGACGATGATGGGGGCGCTGATGAGGAGTGCCAGGAAAAAGTCGCGGTAGCGGAGTTTGGTCAAGCCCGCCGCGTAGCTAACGATGTCTTGGGAGATCGGCATGATAAGGGCCATGTAGAAAACGCTATGGTGACTTTTGATGCGTTGCATGGTTTGGTCGAGTTCGTCCATGTTGCTATGCCCAATGAAACGAGCCGCAACCTTGCGCCCAAATCGTCGAGAGATCCAAAAGTTGGCATTGCAGCCGAGTAGGGTCGCAATCACGCTGAGGAAAAAGCCATAGCCTTTGCCGAACAAGGCGCCACCGACGATATAGACGGAACTGCCGCTGAGGGGAGCCAGGATCAGGCTGAAGGCACAGATTGGGATAAAGATGAGCGGAGCCAGGGGCCCTGCCTGGGCGATATAACGGTGGGCATTTTCTAGTCCGATCGCCCGCAACGCCAGTGCCATCACTACGTAAGTGGCGACAATGATGAGGAAGGCCAGAAGGATTTTTCGAATTGGGAAACTCACTGACATAATGTGCTGGCAAAAGTGTGTGCTGGCAAAGAAATGTGCTGGCAGAAGATGAGGCGAGTAGAAATTGACAGGCTGACGTTGATCGCTGGAAGCAGAGATTTCAGCTGGACACTGCAACTAAGCTGAGGCTAGCAAGAGCGGCTGAATTGCGAAAGTATGAATTGTGCTTGCCTTTATTGTTCCCCAGGAGCTGCTCGAAAGCGATTAAGGTGACTCGAAGGGCTCTAGACCTCAAGGAAGGCAAAAAGCACTGCAATTTTTTATTAGGGCTGGGTTGTTTAGGACTTATCCATTTTGTTGGAGTTGTGGGCGCAACCGCATCCACAACCTTGGTGAATTTAGCTAGGATTACCTATGTTTCTCGTCATCCTGGATTATCTAAAATCAGCAGGGCTTATGGAGTTTGAGGATTTTTGGCGCTCCGCCCCAAAAATCCTCAAACTCCTTTGGTTTTCGTTTCCAATGCGTAAGTCCTAATCAGTTCTCGGTAAAGTGGGATAAAGCTCACGGTTATCGGGGAAGAGGAGGCTATGCCGCAAGGGGACACAATTGCTGCGATCGCCACGGCGATTGTGCCACAACAGGGCAGTGTGGGAATCGTGCGGGTATCTGGTGGGGACGCAGTGGCGATCGCCCGGCAGGTATTCGAGGCTCCTGGCAAGCAGCCCTGGGAGAGCCACCGTATTCTCTACGGCCATATCCGGCATCCCAAGACTCAGGCATTCATTGATGAGGGACTATTGCTACTGATGTTGGCTCCCCGCTCCTTCACCCGTGAGGATGTGGCAGAATTGCACTGCCATGGAGGGATTATGGCGGTGCAGCAGGTGTTGACCGCTTGCCTGACGGCTGGGGCACGGTTGGCGGAGCCGGGGGAATTCACCCTGCGGGCATTTCTCAATGGGCGCATTGACTTAACCCAGGCTGAAAGTGTAGCAGATCTGGTGGGGGCGCGATCGCCCCAGGCGGCCCAGACTGCCCTGGCGGGATTGCAGGGCAAGCTGGCTCATCCCATTCGCCAACTCCGAGCTACCTGCCTGGATGTGTTGGCAGAGATTGAGGCTCGCATTGATTTTGAAGATGATTTGCCACCTTTGGATGAACCCTGGGTGAAAGCACAGTTGGAGCAGGTAACGGCGGAGGTGAGTCAGATCTTGGCAACTGCCGACCGGGGAGAGCTCCTGCGGACAGGGTTGAAGGTCGCCATTGTGGGGCGTCCGAATGTGGGCAAATCCAGCTTGCTGAATGCCTGGAGCCAAAGCGATCGCGCGATCGTCACCGACCTGCCTGGCACAACGCGGGATGTGGTGGAATCGCAACTGGTGGTGCAGGGTATTCCAGTGCAGGTTCTCGACACGGCAGGTATTCGAGAGGCAGAAGACCAGGTGGAGCAAATCGGGGTAGCGCGATCGCGCCAAGCCGCCCAGGCCGCCGACCTCATTCTCTTTACTCTGGATGCGCAAGCGGGGTGGACAGCAGACGACCAGCGAATCTATGAGCAGGTTTGTCAGCCAACCATTGCACCAACGACCCGTCCCTTAATTTTGGTGGTTAACAAAATCGACCTGGTTGCAACTGATGCCCTGAGCCAAATTCCTATCCCGGCCGCCATTACCCAGGTCGTTCACACTGCTGCTGCCGAGAAGCAGGGCATTGAGGCATTGGAGCAGGCTATTTTGCAAACGGTACAGCAGGACAATCTGCAGGCCGCTAATTTAGACGTTGCGATTAACCGACGCCAATCTGCCGCTCTGCTCCGTGCCCAGGCGGCGCTCCAACAGGTACAGGAAACCGTTGCCCAACAGCTCCCACTCGATTTTTGGACGATTGATTTGCGAACGGCTATTCAAGCCCTTGGCGAAATCACGGGAGAAGAGGTGACCGAATCCGTCCTCGATCGCATCTTTAGCCGCTTTTGCATTGGCAAGTGATACCAAATCCGGTTGAAGAACCCCACTATCATTTATGGCCGCTGCTCTGCAGCGACCATAAATGATAGTGGGGTTCTTCAACCGGATTTGGTATTACACAGAGGGCGATCGCCCCTCCCGTTTTTGTAAGCAGCTGAGCATTTGCTTTCTCACAGCTCTGGCCCACTGCTCAAACTCCTCTGAAGAACCCATATCGTGAAAATCATGCGAGGACGCAACCATTTCGGTTGCTGCTGTAGTCGGCTTCTTTTGAGCACCCATATTACTCACCCTGCTGTGAAATCACTCCCAGCTTGGCAAAGATCAAACAAGATAAAAAGCTCTATTATGCGAATATTGCATTGCCCTTCTGCATTTAGCGCATAGGTTAACAGCATGTGCGATTCAACGTTTTATTCGAATGGGACGATTACTGATAATTTACGATGCGGGCAAAGCTATCTGGTTCTAGGCTTGCGCCGCCAACCAGTGCCCCGTCGATTTCGGGTTGAGCCATGATTTCATCGACATTTCCCGGTTTCACAGAACCCCCATATTGAATGGGCACATCGCCATCTTTCAATTGCTTGCGGATCAGACCAATGACGCGATTGGCTTCGAGGGTTTCGCAGGTATCCCCAGTCCCGATCGCCCACACCGGCTCGTAGGCAATCACCAATTTGTTTAAATCAACTCCGACCAGCCCCTCATCCAGCTGCCGCAAGATGACGGTTTCCGTTTGATCGGCATCCCGTTGTCCCTTGGTTTCACCCACACAAAGAATGGGAATAACCCCTGCGGCCTGAGCTGCCTTGAGCCGTTTGTTGACCGTCTCGTCAGTTTCGCCAAAGTACTGGCGGCGTTCGCTGTGCCCGACAACCACATAGCTCACGCCCATCTCGACGAGCATGGGAGCAGCAATTTCTCCGGTGTAAGCGCCTTCCGCTTCCCAATGGACATTCTGCGCGGCTAACCGCACCCGACTGCCATGCAAATTGCGCGACATGATGCTCAAGTCGGTGAACGGAACACAGAGAATGACCTCGCGTTCCTCTGGCGTTTTATCCAGATGCGGCAGAAACCCATGCAGAAAGTCCTGAGCTTCCGTTTGGGTCTTATACATCTTCCAGTTTCCGGCAATGACCTTTCTACGCACAGCGTCTTAAGAATGGGTTAATAGTGGTTGAATCAACCTACAGTGTACTGGTTAACCGGATCACTGCAAAAAATTTCTGCGGGAAGACCGAAACCCTTTTTAGAATACGAAGAGTGCTGAATAGCAGGACATTTGTTCTTAAACGTTCTTGGCTTGATTTTGGCTTGATGCTGAGTCGCAGTGGGGCGTTGGGGCAATCAGGGGCGATCGCCAGGAGGATGAATGGGACGGGTTCCCACGCTGAAATATGATCGGGGCACGCTGATCTTGCATCCGCCGCCCAGGGGAAAAGCCTGGATTGAGTTTGCCACTTGGGACGATCGCGTAGAGCGTTTTCGGGTTCCGGCAGCCCGCTACCGCGCGTTGGTGGAAGTCCTGCGCCAGGAGGACTGTGACTTTCGGGATGAGGCCAAGGGATTTGACGCGCTGACCCTGAACGCCACCCAGGAGCGGCAACCCTACACGCACCAACAGGAAGCTCTGGAGGCCTGGAAGCAGGCGGGACGGCAGGGTGTCGTTGTGCTGCCCACCGCCTCGGGGAAAACCTACCTGGCACAGATGGCGATGCAGGCAACCCCGCGCCATACGCTGATCACCGTGCCGACTTTAGATTTGATGCACCAGTGGTACACCCAACTCCTAGCAGCGTTTCCGGATGTGGAGGTGGGATTATTGGGTGGTGGGTCGCGGGATCGATCGCCCATTCTCGTTGCCACCTACGACAGTGCCGCGATCCATGCGGAATCCCTGGGCAATCGCTATGGCTTACTGATTTGCGATGAGTGCCACCATTTACCCAGCGACTTTAACCGGGCGATCGCCGAATGCTCCATTGCTCCGTATCGTTTGGGGTTGACTGCAACGCCCGATCGCACCGACGGACGACACCAGGATCTCGACGACCTCCTGGGACAGGTGGTTTATCACCGCACGGCGGATGATTTGGCGGGAGCGGCGCTTGCTCCCTACGACATTGTCCCCATTCGAGTGAGCCTATCCCCCGAGGAGCGCGATCGCTATGAGTCCCTTATTGCCACCCGCAACCAGTTCCTCGAAAAATCTGGCGTATGGCTGGGCAGCCTGGAAGGATGGCAGCGGTTTGTGCAACTGAGTGCGCGATCGCAGGCGGGGCGACGGGCGATGCTAGCGCACCGGGAAGCACGAGCGATCGCCCTCGGCACCGATGGCAAGTTACGGGTTTTGGCCGACCTACTGTCTGAGCATTACCCAGAGCGCACGCTGATTTTCACCAACGACAATGCCACCGTCTATCGCATCTCCCGCTCCTTCCTCATCCCCGCCATCACTCACCAGACGCCAGTGAAAGAGCGCCACAGCATCTTGCAAAATTTTCGGGACGGTACTTATCCCACCTTGGTGGTGTCCCATGTGCTGAATGAGGGGGTGGATGTACCCGATGCCCGCATCGCCATTCTGCTCTCTGGCAGCGGTTCCACCCGCGAATATATCCAACGACTGGGGCGGATTTTGCGGAAGGGCAGCGGTGGCAAGCAGGCGATTCTCTATGAGGTGGTGGCCGAAGACACGACCGAGGAAGGCGTGTCCCGGCGGCGGCGGGCTGAAATCAAACCCAGACGGGGCGATGCTCCGCGTGAACGTCAACTCGACCTGGTTCCCTCGGTTTCCCCCTACGAGAAATTCCTCCGCCCTACCCGCAAAGCGGCGGAGCGATCGGGGCAATACAATGCGGCATCGGATCGGCCAGAATCAGAGGCGATCGACGAAGAGGAGCCGCCCTTTTAAGGAGAATTCCAGAAAAGAATTTACCCTTAGACCAATGCCCTTCGACTGCGCTTAGGGCGCACGTAACGACTCGCTGGCTGAGCGCAGTCGAAGCCAGCGGATATATGCTTTTCGAGAAACCACCTTAGGAGGTTGTTTCTGCCAGGGGTTGAGCCAGTTGGTTCTTCAGTAGTTCTGGAATCTCGGATGGACGGTTAGCCAGGGGAATATTGGCCGATTTGAAAGCCGCGATTTTGCTTTCGGGGGTGCCGATCGCCTCTTCCCAACCACTAAGGCGCGGGGCAATTACCGCTCCGGCATGACCCATCGGCTGGTCGCGGGGTACGGTGCGTCCGGCCAGGTAGGCCACAACGGGCTTGTCGATCGCCTCTTTCACATAGCGAGCGGCGGCCTCTTCTCCGTTCCCCCCAATGCTTCCGATCAAGACGATCGCTTCGGTTTGCTCATCCTCTTCGAGAACTTGAAGCCATTGCTGGAAGGAGGAGCCAATGATGCGATCGCTCCCAATACCGACCGCAATCGATTGACCCAAACCCGCCTGGGTCAATTGCAGCGCGATTTCGTAAGTTAGCGTGCCGCTACGGCTAATGATGCCGATGTTACCTGGGGTGTAGAATTCAGCGGGATGGGTGCCCAACAGTACCTCACCTGGAATGATGATGCCGGGGCTATCGGAGCCAACGACCAGGGTTTCCGTGCGCTCGGCTTTGCGGAGCAGACGCACCATATCCAGAGGGGGAACTCCGCTGCTGATGAGAATGATTTGGCGAATTCCAGCGGCGATCGCCTCTAGCGCGGCATCTAGCACCTCGTAGGGAGGGGAGACAATCACTGTTGTGTCGATTTTGTTTACAGCTTTAAGGGCATGTTCCACCAAATCAAACACCGGAATATCGCCAACCGTTTCGTCTCCATGTCCCGCTTCAACACCCGCCACCACCTGGGTGCCGTAGGCTTGCATAAGGGGCGCATAGGTTGTCCCCAGCGGATTGGTAATCCCCTGAATCAGTACCTTATTCTCAGCCGTAAATTTGAGCGAACCGTCCATCTATACACCCTTTTCTTGGCAATACCGTCTGGTACATCTAAACCTGTTCGACACAGCTCGTGATTAAACCCAAAACACTCACGAAGCTCACGCCGAAATCCAAAATCTAAAATCTAAAACCATTCCCGGCTCATCGGGTGCTGTGAACTGCTGCTGGGTAAGCCAGCGCAACAGCTTTGGCGATCGCCACATCCAAATCTTCAAACACATGCAGGTTGGGATGGCTGGGAAACTCAATCGTCTCTTTTGCCTGCCCCGACCATCGCAAAATGACCGGACAGCGCAAACTATCCCGTCGCGTTAGGAAGGGGGCGATCGCCCCACCGATTCCACGCCGTTCTGCCCTCCCATAAAGCAGGTTTAGCAGCACCACCTTGATATCGCCTCGATGCTGAACCGCCTCCAACCCCAGCGCAACCCGTTTCTCCAGCGGTAACGACATGAGTAACGTATCGCTGCCAAGATTCATCGCCAAGGCCGGGGTGCCCTCCGCCTGCCTCACCAAGTCAACCGTTGCCATAACCAACCCAGCTCCATTGCACAGAATACCGATACTACCGCCCAGCTCTACCAGCCGCATTCCCTCTGGTGTAATTGTTTCCGAGGTCGGCAGAGCCGTCTGGGATAAGCTCGGGGCAACGGGAGATAGTCTATCGGCAGACAAATTGGGAACCGACTCTACTGTTCCAGACAATCGAAGCTTTGCCAGTTCTGTCTGGCGTCCCAACGCATCATCATTGGCAGACACTTTCCCATCCAGCGCCATCACCGCCCCATCCTGATCCACCGCCAGGGGATTGATTTCCACCCAATCCAGATCGCATTGCATAAACAGCCGATACATCCGCTCTACCACTTGGCTGACTTGTCGAATCAAGTCGCCCTGCAACCCCATCAACACGCCTAGGCGTCGAGCATAGAAGGCGGAAAAGGATTGATCGACCACCACCTGTTGCATGTGCTGGCTATTGGCTTCCACATCAACCCCGCCCTCTGCTGAGCCCAAAAGGACTGGACGCCCTTGGGTTTGGTTCAGCACCACCGCAAGGTAGAGTTCTTGGGCTGGTTTATATTTTGCTTCGGCCAGTAATGCCTTTGGTAGCTGCCCGTGGATTTGTAGGTTAAACAAGGTTTGCGCCGCTGCGACCGCATCGATGGTGTTTTCGACGAACCGAATGCCCCCGGCCTTGGCGCGTTCTCCGGCATACACCTGCGATTTCAGCACGATTGGGTAGGGCACGGTGAGGTGCTTAATGTCCTGCGGGCGATCGATCCGCTGGGAAGGCAGCACCGGAATACCAACTTGGCGAAATAGATTTTTAGCTTGATATTCGAGGAGATCCATAGTGGGGGGAGATTTGAGGATGGAGGAGAAGGAGTAATGAACAGTGATTTTTTAGCTGTTTGAAATGGTTTGGAAGTGGGGCGATCGCCATCAGGACTTGCTTCCGTTCATCATTTTGTTGATGCCATAGAAACGCTGCCAAAAGCGATCGACCCAGCGGGTGGGCAACAGCTTCGTCATGAGGAACACAAGAACATCGCCCCCAGTGGCTGCTGTATAGCGGGATCGGGGATTTTTTGCAGTCAGGGCTTTGATCATTACGGTGGCAACGCGATCACTCGTCCACATCTGTTTCTCTAGCTGATCTTCCAGGGTGGCGAAGGTTTCAAACGCAGGCTTGTAGGGGGACTCCAGCGGGTTCGGTAAATCTGCAATTTGTGCCTTGGCTACATCCGCAAATTCTGTGGCAACTGGCCCCGGCTCAATCACCGTGACCGCAATATTGAACGGCTCTAGTTCCATGCGGAGGGAATCGCTTAGGGCTTCGAGGGCAAACTTGGTAGCGCTATACGCGCCCCCCAGGGGAAAGGCAACTACCCCGGCAATGGAACTGAGATTGAGGATGTACCCGCCCCCCTGCTCCCGCATCGCTGGAATCAGAGCACGGATGAGGGCAACGGGGGCAAAGACGTTGACGGCAAACTGACGCTCGACCGCCGATTGGGGAATGAGTTCAATCGGTCCCATCTGACCATACCCGGCATTGTTCACTAGCACGTCCACGCGCCCAAAGTGAGCCAAAGCTTTCTCGGTAAGAGCGGCAACCTGCTCAGTATTGGTTAGATCTGCTGAAATCGTGAGGATATCAGCTCCGGCCTTTTCGCAGGCTGTGGCGATCGCCTCCAGCCGCTCTGCCCGCCGTGCTGTCAGCACCAACCGAATGCCGGGAAAGCGCTGCGCCAGTTGCCGCGCCAGGGCTTCCCCAATGCCTGCCGAGGCTCCGGTGATCAAGACCACCTGTTCGGCCAATGCCCCAGGGCGAAATTTTGCTTGAGAATAGGACATAGCTCCCTGCTGAGTGACCAACAACGATTTCAAGGACAAACCGACTCTGAACGTTTCGAGACGCGAGTCCTTACTATAACGAGAACCCTGCAACCGATGGTGTCATTTATTTATCTGCATGGTTTTGCATCTAGCCCACAATCCCGCAAGGCTCAAGTGTTGGGCGATCGCTTTACCGCCCTTAATGTTCCCCTCCAACGCCCTGATCTAAACGCCGACGACTTTTCCCATCTCACCCTCAGTCGCCAAATCGCCCAGGTCGAAGCGCTGCTCCCGCCCGCGCCGGAATCAGCAATCCTCATTGGCTCTAGCTTTGGTGGACTGGCGGCGGCCTGGTTGGGCGATCGCCATCCTCAAATTGAAAAGCTGGTGCTGCTTGCGCCTGCCTTTGGCTTTCTCGACCACTGGTTGCCCAAGCTGGGCGAGCCCGCTCTCCAGCACTGGCGAGAAACGGGATATTACTCGGTCTACCATTACCGCGACGCTACCCAACTCCCTCTGCACTACAAGTTCATTATCGACAACCAGCGCTACGACCACACGACCCTGCAACGCCCCGTCCCCACGCTCATTCTCCACGGTCGCCACGACGAGGTGATTCCCTTCAGCGCCAGCCAAGCCTATGCAGCCAATCGCCCCTGGGTCACCCTCGTCTCTCTAGACAGCGACCACGCGCTCAGCAATGTTGATGACGCAATCTGGCAGGCTGTTCAGCGGTTTTGCTTTTCGTAGAACTGGCCTGAAACGTACAGCGCTTCGCGCTTGAATCAGCCACAGTTGTTTTTGTGAGAGCCGCGCTCCGCGCGGCTCTCACAAA
>JBCBSL010000227.1:0-9704 GCA_039819145.1 Cyanobacteria bacterium J06638_22 | reverse complement strand
AGCTAAGCCGTGGGCGCAAACGATAGTTGGGGTCTTCAACCGGATTTGATAGAACCTGCTCAGAAATTGGGGGCAGTGGAAGCCGCAGGGATTTGGGTCGGCATCGTTGTAGATACCTGAGTGGCGGGAGAAACATCCAGCAGAGGTTGGGTTGCTATCTGCTCTAGGTCAACCGATTGCAGTAGGGTTTCCCACTGGGTTTCCCATTGAGCGCTGTTGGGATATTGCGATCGCATACTCGCCAACAGGTTGATTGCATCAAACCACAATCCTTGTGCTCCATAAACCGAGGCATGGTCTTCGACGGGCAATGTACTCAGCTGCTGTAGTAGATCTGGATCGCTGGCGACCCGTTGCACGAAGCCGCTCAGGATAAAATCTCCGCTACGGTCAATCGGATCCACCCGAATGGCAAAGTACCAGCGATAGGTGTTGCCCACCAATAGCTGTGAAAAGGTTTCAGGGACAGGTACCCCGAGGATGCCAGGTTCCTCAGGCAACGTGATAATTCGACTGCCTTCCTCAGTCTGCGCTTCATTAAACATGTAGAGTTCTGCCTCTAGACCTGCGACTTCCGGAGGGAGATAGAAGTAAAGCAACGTCTGTTCAGTAGACGTTAAACCTAGGTTACTTTCGGGCATGAGGGCGATCGGCGGTGTACCATCAGCAAACCAGCTCCCACTACGGGTGCCACCCCCTTCCCGCCGTCCTGGCAAGGTTCCAGGATTGGGGGGCCGAAACTGCTGTGCCAATTGCAGCGGCCATGATTGGTTCAGCGACGGTTCACTCGAAAGTGGTGCAACATGTGAAACTGCCCTAGCGTGTGCCATAGGATGGATACCGAAACTCATTGCACCCATCAGCAGACTGCACCATAATTTTCCCCATCTCATCGGGTACCCATAGCGATCGAGACGATCGCCATCCTTATAATGTTTTCCGAGTTTTTTGTCTATCGTGCTAGCATCTATCGTGCTAGCATCTATCGTGCTAGCATCTATCGTGCTAGCATCTATCGCGACAGGATCTATCGCGACAGAATCTATCGCGATCGAATCTATCGCGGCAGGAACGGATGAGCACTCAGCATCTCCAGGGGCAAACCGCATCGCAATACCTCCTGTGCAAAACGTCACGCCTATCCTAATCACGAACATCACGATTGCACCCCAGGGCTGCAACGCTTGACAGACCCTTAATAAATAGGACGTTGCTGAATAGGTGTATGCTCCGGAACTGCGTTCCAGTTCATCCACGCTTCAATTCGTAGCTACTTTCAGCACCGCCAAAATAGTCGTGATAGTGGGCAAATGGCCAATATTAGCCGAGCTTTAACTAATATATTGTTAGTCATTTCATCGCTCCATCCGAGCAATTCCTGATCCTCAGGTAATTCCTGATTCTCAGTCTTAGACAGCGTTTTTAGGAGTAGGAAAAAGAATCCGCATGCCAATGAAGGGATGGGCTACGTCCAACCTTCATTGGCTTTTTGGAATGTGATTATCGCGCAAGTCCTTTAACTGGAAGCTTGACCCGACAATTTATCAAACATGAATCTGACGTGAAATTTATCGGACATGAAATTTATCCGACATATCGGACATAGTCGGCACTGAGATTGAAGTTGCGAGTATTGCGCAAGACAGCAATCAGCTCGTTAGGGCGATTGCCCGGTTTATCGATATAGATGCCAATATCGCGATCTGCAAATTCACTGGGCAAACTCCCCAGCACATATTTCCCACGACGGCCAGCCAGTTGGAGCGTATCCTTCTGGGGACGGAACCCAACGATTAGCGCGTAGTCCCTGAAGCCGGGATTGTTTCCTTTGCGGTCGTCGTAGTAGACCCCATTAGTGGGGTCTCCCAGAATAAAGGCGTTCCGACCGGGGCCACCCCGCAAGACATCCCGCTCTCCTTGCCCAGGTACTGAGGCGCCAACTTCGACGCCGACAAGGTAGTCGTTGCCTGCATTACCAATGAGCAGGTCATTCCCTCGACCACCATAGAGGAAGTCGTTGTTGCCCAGTCCCCGCAGGTTATCGCTGCCGCTACCCCCAAAGAGGGTATCGATGCCGCCACCGCCGCGGAGCAAATCATCGCCATCATCGCCATAGAGTTCGTCTCTTCCGGCTCCACCATTCATCTCGTCGTTGTCGTCGTTCCCAACGAGCAGGTCGTTGCCGCTATCGCCGAGCATTCTATCGTTGCCATCGCCACCATAGAGCTCGTCGTCGTCATCGCCCCCTCGCATGACATCGTTGCCCGACTCGCCGAGGAGGAGGTCGTCGTCGTCGCCGCCGCTCAGGCGATCGCTGCCACTGTCACCTTCGAGACGGTCTTCTCCATCACCACCGACAAGATCATCTGCGTCATCCCCGCCATAGAGGCGATCGTCTCCGTCGCCCCCATTGAGATTGTCTTGGCCGTCTTCACCATACAGATCATCGTCGTCGTCGCCGCCTTCGATGTCGTCGTCGTCGTCGCCGCCATAGATTTCATCGTCGCCATCGCCGCCGAAGAGATCGTCGTTGCCATCGTCACCGTAGATTTCGTCTTCGCCGCGATCGCCAAAGATTTCGTCGTCATCGTCTCGCCCTTCAAGCAAGTCGTCGCCATCCAATCCAAAAATTTCATCTTCATCATCCGTGCCGATGATGCGATCGTCAAAAATGGTTCCAAATCGAGTTGCCATGGTTAATCAGTAAATGAACGTAAGACTACATAAGCGGAAAAAAGATTGCGATCTTAAATAGCGACCCTGTTTTGCAGCAAGAAAACTCCATCATCTACCGTTGCGATTATTGCTGTTATTTCAGAATGCTTCCCAAGTTTAATACCCATCTTGGAATTGATACGCAATAATTTTATGTCTCTCTTCTAAGAAACCCTTTCATAGAAATTGTTGCCTCACCCAATCAGACAATATCCGGCCTCTATGGCCTCATCCCATCAGGCAATCTCTTGATTAAGCGGAGATGATATCTAGAAAAAGCTTGCATATCTAGGCATAGTTGGCCTGAATGTGAAGGAGAGATGAGACCCATGATGTGACATTTTTCAATAAGCAGAAGTCTATTTTGGTGTTGTTTGAGTTAGCTATCTCAAGATACAAAATCAAACTAGATTGATTACCTCGCAATAGCAAAGTAAGTCAACAACAACTTCACCCTAACGGCCTAATCATACTTGCTAGAACTTATTCGTTTTATGCATTTTACTGTTGAAGTAGGTGTAGGAACGTCCATTGATGATGGAGGTTCTCAGAAGAACCAAGATTTATGCCAAACCTGTTTAGCAATCTCGAATCAAAGAACAGATCCTATAAAACGTTCGGACGATTCCTTGCAATCTGAGAAATGTTAACTAGGGCTCTAGACTTGGAAGGGAGGTTAGAGGAGTGAAGACTTAATTGTGCAGGGCTTACGTTAAGCCCCTCATGAAACTGGTGAGTCAGCAAGAAGGCGCGGAATAAGGGAAGGGATATGGGAAGACTGACGCGATCGCTCAGAAAGAGTTCCGTGTCTTTCTCATGTTGAGATTATTAGATTTCCAACGCGCCAGTAATCTGGATAGCCCAGTGATGTATCGATCTAGTACCGGAACTTTAAGGAATTATTCTACGTCTATATCATTAGCAGGCTGACGCGGTGAGCAAGGGCATACTGAAGAGGCAGTCGCGCGTTTCCAAGGGCACCATTTTCCCGTTTTCAGTGCTGAAGAAGGATCGGTACCCTCCCAAGGGAATGGCATGTCCGAGTGATCGGTTCATCGTTTCATGTTGCCTTTCTTTTAATTAATGAATCGTTTTTGCAGAAGAGACAGAAGGAGTAACCATGTTACGTCGGATGGTTGGTGGAGGATTTATCGTAGGGCTGGTGGCTAGTGTGGGGCTCGTCGTAGGGCCAGCGATCGCCCAATCCAACTTTGGTAGCCTAGTTCTGGCTCCGGGGTTTAGTGCCAACGAGGGCACCGTGCAAGGGCGCACTGGGGGCAACACCTCCTTGCCAGACAGCGTTGCAGCGCGCGATCGCGATGGTGAGCTGTGCCTCGGCTATGGCAGCGCAACCCCCGACTACATCCTGGAGCTGAGTGCTGGGTTTGATCAATTGACGCTACAAGTCAGTGGCGGTAACACAACGCTGATTGTGCGCGGTCCTGGTGGCGTGCTCTGCGGCGATGATCAGGTGAGTGCCAGTGGTTGGACCGCAGGCGACTATGAGGTATGGGTTGGAACCGGTAGCCCTGGTGAGCGCTTCAATTACACGTTGCGGGCCAGCGAGTAGGGCGATCCACCCTGATGAATCGGTTGTTCTAACTGCGATAGGTTGAAGGCAGGGCAGCATGCTGCTCTTGGTATCGCACGTTATTTGACAAGGCTTATGGATTTGGCTCCCTGGCGATCGCCCCTAGCCCGCGCGCTCCAACGCAACCGCTCTCTCCCCGAAGCTCGCTACTTTCAGCTCGCAACGGTGCAGCAGAATGGCCGACCGGCGAACCGAACTGTGGTGTTTCGGGGCTTTCTGGATGGAACGAATAGTTTGCAAATCATCACCGATACCCGGAGTGATAAGGTCAACCAGCTTTGCCACAATCCTTGGGCCGAGGGCTGCTGGTACTTTGCCAAAACCCGTGAGCAGTTTCGCTTAGCAGGGCAACTACAGCTCATTGAGGCCAACGAAACCGATGAGCGATTGCGTGCGATTCGGCAGCAGCTATGGCATAACCTATCCGATAAAGCGCGTAGCCAGTTCGCTTGGGATCATCCTGGCCAACCACGCCAATCCGAAGCAACGTTTGTGCCGGAGATTGCGGCTGAAACGAAGCCTCTACCCACATTCTGCGCCGTGTTACTACACCCCGTTCATGTTGATCACCTGGAATTGCGGGGTAATCCGCAGAACCGAACCCGCTACGATAAGCACGAAGCAGACTGGGTGACTTTAGCCATCAATCCTTAAACGGGATTAGCTTTCGGGCTCCTTGGGTGAAGCGATCGCATCCTCCGATGCAGCCCGAGGAGTCGTACTATTGGGAGTGCCCGACTGAGCTTCAGACCCACGACCCGGTGTTGCGGTGGAAGTTGTCGTTTTGGTGGTAGGTTGGGTCGGTTTTTGTGGCTCAGCCTCGCTATTCGTCGCCGTAGCTTTCGCCTTCGGGGCGGTTGGAGGCACCTCGTTGCCGTCCAGCATTGACTTGGCATCTGGGTAAGGCGGCGGCTTGATTGCGGTTTCGGGGGTCGGTTCCGGCAAATTTTCGACCTCTGCAATGGTTTCAACGACCAGCTTGGCGCTGCTTCCACCCCCACCGAGGCGTTTCATTAACTGTGGTTTGGGATTGTGGTAAAGGAATAGGAGGCGATCGCCCGACTTCCAATCTTGCTTGAGATCGACCACCTGAAGCTGGTGATTCTGTTGCACCAGCAAAGGCAACACGCGCCCATTGTCGATGAGCGATCGCACATGCTTCAGTTGGCGCTCCCGTTCGTCCCCGTCGCGAATCATCGTCTCTCCGAGGCGCACATCGCGATCGCTCAGATACCGAGTCCAGGTTTTCAGGGGAACCTGCGGGAGCAGTGCTGTCTTTACTTTTGATGCCTTTTCCGACGCCTCGGAGTTCGCGGCAGAGTCGCTAGGAAGCAGGGTGAGCACGTTGGGTAAGTTGAATTCCTCCGCCGCCCGTTGTGCGATCACTCGATTCACCGTTCCGTTCGATGTGACCGCTACAAAGGTTCCGGCGGTGTCGATTCCCGCCTGCTCCAGCACAATGTTGTCGAGGGCACTGCTGGCGATCGCCCGCAAACCTTCAATTTCAGCGATGCGGCAGGCTTGCAGATCTGTGTCGATCAACACAGCCGTTTCCCCTTCCTCTTGAAACAGCCGTGCCAGCAAGCGTCCCAACGGATTGCACCCGACCACAACAACGCCCGTGGCATCCGTCGCATTGACCCGCAACAACTGTGCCACCCAGCGTGCCGTGAGCCCCTGCAAAAAGACCGTCGAAATGATGGTGAGGAAAACCAGCGCCTTGATCGAATCTCCCCCCGTAATGCCTCGCTCTGTCAGCAAGATCGCAAATAGGGACGCCACCGATGCGGACACAATGCCTCGGGGGGCAATCCACGACAAAAACATCTTTTGCCGCCAGTTCAACTCCCGGTTGTCGAGGGTGCAAACCCATATATTCAGTGGACGCACCACAAACATTAGTACCGCCACCGTCAGCAGTGCCCCTTTCCCCAAGGCAAACAAACTGGCCAGGGAAAGGTCGGCAGACAGCATGACAAATAAAACGGATACCGCCAGGATCGTGAGCTGGCCTTTGAAGCGGCGCAGGGGACGTTCGTCGGGAATGGACGAGGCACGCAATACTAAACCCGCCACCACCGCCGTCATTAACCCCGCTTCACTGCGGATCAACTGCGCGAGCCCAAACAATCCCCAAATGCCGGCCAGCACGACGAGATTCTTCAGATCATCTGACAGGATTCGATTGCGCTTTAGGGATTGGCCTAATGCCCAACCGCCCAACGCTCCAAGGCTGCCACCAATGCCCAAACGAACCAGCAGACCACTAATGACACTGAGGGGATCGGCTTCCCCATTGTTGAGAATGACGTCGAGCACGACCACCGCCAGAATGGCTCCAACGGGATCGATCAATACGCTTTCACCTTCCAGCAGTACGGCGACGGGACGCTCGACCTGGACTTGCTTGAGAAGTGGCGAGATCACCGTCGGCCCCGTCACCACAACGAGGGAGCCGTAGAGAAATGCGATCGCCCAGGGGAATTCTCCCAGCCAATGGGCGGCCATCCCGCCACCAATTAGCGTGACAAGGGTGCCCACCGTTACCAAATTGCGGAGGCTACCTGAGACCTGATTCAACCCTCGGAGTTCCAGAGTGAGCCCACCCTCAAACAAAATGAGGGCAACCGAAAGGGCAACAATGACCTCCAGCCCGTCCCCAAACATTTGAGGATTCAGGAGCCCGAGGACATCGTTTCCCAGTAAAATACCGAACAGTAGCAGAAAAACAATGCTGGGAACCTTTAAGAAGTCTCCAACCACCTGTGCCCCTATTCCGGCGATCACTGCCACAATGACTTGCAGCATGAGCACTAGCGCTGTGTCCATTGCGGTCAGCTCATCCAGCATGGTTTTTCGCAACTATACACTGCAATAGTATCGGAACCTCTGAGGGTTGGCAGAAGGGACTCGCGAATATTATCCTAACTGCGGCTGGATTATCGTGTAAATGCAAGGTTTACGATAGATTGAATAGGACGCTGCCTTCATAGGAGCACGCTACCTACAAAGGCATAGTGCGATCGCCTTCAGCAAAAGTTTGGGCTCCTTGTTCAAAATGATCTCTCTTTCGCCAGTTTGCGAGTTCCGAGATATCCCCTATTTTTGAGCCAACTCAATGGCCTGGTATCTACCCTGCGAAAGGTAGGGCGAGGGATACAACCAGAGAAATATTGCAAAGAAAACTGCCCTATCCGGTTTGCCGTGTGTGGGCAATTGCCCAGAAAGTTGATCGTCGAGAGCCTCCGGCTCTTTTCTTCTCCTGTCCAATCCTTAATTTGTCGTTTGAACCTTGGGAATTGACCTCCGTAGCTACGTTTATATTGATCGCCTGCAATCGCAGCACGCGGCCTACCTTGGCACTGTTGCATTGGGCTTTTTGCCACTCCCCGGCGATGCCTCCCTTTGGGTCGAAGTGTCTCCTGGCATCGAAATCAATCATCTGATGGATAAAGCGCTGAAAGCGGCGGTCGTTCGTCCGGGCGTATTGATCACGGAGCGTTTGTATGGCTTGTTGGAAGTGCATTCTGGTAAGCAAGGGGAAGTTCATGCCGCCGGACGCGCCATCCTCGAATCCATTGGCGTGAGTGCAAATGACTGCCTGCGTCCCCGCATCATCTCCAACCAAATTATTCGCAATGTTGATGCCCACCACGCCCAACTCACCAACCGCAACCGTCGGGGGCAAATGCTGTTGACGGGGCAAACCCTCTACATTCTTGAGGTAGAGCCTGCTGCCTATGCCTCGCTCGCTGCGAATGAGGCCGAAAAAGCTGCCCTGATTAATATTCTGCAAATTTCTTCAGTGGGCACCTTTGGCCGCCTATACCTGGGAGGCGAAGAGCGGGACATCCTCGCGGGGGCCCGTGCCGCAGAGGCTGCGCTGGACAGTCTGGGTGGCAGGGAACAGGGGAGCGATCGCCAAGAATAATCGCTCTGAATTATTGAGCCGCCGCCTGTTTCAGTGCATCAATAATTTGTACATTGGCTGCCGGGAAGGGGTATTGGTCGAGTTCATCCAAAGAAACCCAGCGAATTTCGTCGCATTCGATCGGCTGCGGTTCGCCCGAGAGGTGGCGGCAATGGTGAACGTTGAGGGTAACCCGGAAATGGGAGTAGGCATGGTCGAGGCTGATCAAGCGATCGCCTACCTCGACTTCGATTCCCAGCTCTTCCTTAATTTCACGCCGAATGCAATCTTCGACCGTTTCGCCCGGCTCAATCTTGCCACCCGGAAACTCCCACAACCCGCCGAGTAAGCCTGATGGCGGACGGCGATCGATCAAAATCTGCCCGACTTCATTCCAGACAACGGCGACCCCAATCGACTTGTGGGGGATAGGCGCTTTTTCTTCACGCATGGGCAACTCGTTTTGCATATTTTGTTGAAAGGCTCGACAAATGTCTGACCAGGGACAAGCCCCGCAATTTGGATTCCGGGGCAAACATACGGTGGCACCCAGATCCATCAATGCTTGATTAAACGCCCCCGGCTGCACTGGGTCAAGCACCTGGTCAGAAACCTGCCACAGCAGTTTGGACGCCTTCCTCACTGGCCGCTTCGATGCTATCAGCCTTGTCAAGACCCGTTTGACATTGCCATCCAAAATAGAAATGGGCTGGTTGAAGGCTGCACTCAGAATTCCCCCTGCTGTGGTGCGCCCAATTCCCGGTAGGGCGATGACCTCGGGTAAGGTATGGGGGAATTCGCCGTGATGCTGGATCATCATTTGCTGCGCCGCCTGGTGTAGGTTGCGGGCGCGAGCGTAGTAACCCAGTCCTTGCCAAAGCTTGAGAACCTGGTTTTGATCGGCGGCGGCCAGGTCGGCGATCGTAGGCAACGCCTCCAACCACCGGGTGTAGTAGGGGATCACCGTCTTCACCTGGGTTTGTTGCAGCATGATTTCTGAGATCCAAATGGCATAGGAATCGCGGGTTCTGCGCCAGGGTAAATCGCGCCCCTGCTCGGCATACCACTGGAGTAAGTGCTGACGGAGGGCTGATACAACAAAACTCGGCAGCTCCTCAGGGGAGGCTACCGAGCGATCAGGGTTAGAAATACGTTGTCGTTTTGTCGATGCCCGCTTCACAGTCTTCTCTTGGAAACAAATCCGAACATGTGAGGCTCAATCCAGCGTGACGTGGATTGGCACACTTAAGATTGCGCGGTGTCTGCGGTGGAGTCAAGCGATCGCTCGAATGCCAAGCGTTGCTCCGCGTTGCGCAGGAAGTAGCCACTCATCATCGCTGATACAAGCAGCCGTCCCAGGTGCTCACGGCTAGTTGTGACAGCAATGTCGAAATGCTCAGAGGGCAAACCGCCCAACAAGCCAACCATATTCCGTTCCATGACCTGAAACACTTCACGGGATTCGGGCTTGGAGAGCTTGGCGATCGT
>JBCBSL010000226.1:0-9710 GCA_039819145.1 Cyanobacteria bacterium J06638_22 | reverse complement strand
GGCTCAGCCGCTGGCAATGGCGATCGAGCCGGAAGAGAAGCACTTGCTCCGGATTTGCCGAGGCCAATATCTCCATCGCGACCCATGCGTTGCACTATGGGACTGGAGCCTTTGGTGGCTTGCGGGGCTTACCCGACCCGGCAAATCCGGAGCAAGTGCTTCTCTTCCGGCTCGATCGCCATTGCCAGCGGCTGAGCCACAGTGCTCGCTTCATGCACTTTGATTTACCCGCCGACAAAATTCAGCAGGTCATCGTCGATTTCGTCCAGAAAAACCAACCCACTAAGCCCTTCTACATTCGCCCCTTTGTCTACACCTCCGACCTGGGCATTGCGCCACGGCTCCACAACGTCAAGAAGGATTTCTTTGTGTACGGGCTAGAACTGGGGGATTATCTCTCGCCGGATGGCGTCAGTTGCCGCATTAGCTCTTGGCATCGGCAAGAGGATCGTAGCCTCCCACTGCGCGGCAAAATCAGCGGAGCCTACATCACCTCTTCCCTGGCGAAAACGGAAGCGGTGGATGCGGGGTTCGATGAAGCGATTTTGCTCAATGCCCAAGGGAAAGTATGCGAAGCCTCTGGGATGAACATTTTTATGGTTCGCAATGGCACGCTGTATACCCCGTCGATGAACCAGGACATTCTGGAAGGGATCACCCGCGATAGCATCCTCACCCTGGCACGGGAACTGGACATTCCAACTGAGGAACGGGCGATCGACAAATCCGAGCTGTTCATCGCCGATGAGCTATTCCTCAGTGGCACCGCCGCTCGCCTTACCCCCATCAGCCGCGTCGAGAACTACACCTTCTCGAAAGACCGCCCCATTTCCGAAAAGATACGCGAAAAGCTCTCGGCCATCACCGAAAACCGCGATCCCGACCACAGCGACTGGGTCTTCAAGATTCCTCTGAAAGGTTAGGAAATACAACCATGGCTATTTAGGTCGGATACATCGACACCGTTGTCATTCCCGCGAAGGCGAGAATCCAGAAGGGCCGGATGCGTCGATACTCTTGTCATTCCCGCGAAGGCGGGAATCCAGAAGGGCCGGATGCGTCGATACTCTTGTCATTCCCGCGAAGGCGGGAATCCAGAAAGGCTCAATATAGTGACCGATAAGTATTTGATGGATGCCCATTTTCATGGGCATGACGGAAGTTTAATGTCCTATCCTGACTGGCTCAAGCTATACTCGCTGGCTTCGGCTGCGCTCAGCCAGCTAGCCATGGTGTGTCCTGAGCGCAGTCGAAGGGCACGGCTTGCAAGGGTAAATTCTCTTCCGGACTTTTCCTAAAAGCAGCGTCATGGCTTGGGCCGACAGGATGATCTCCCAAATTGAGCAGAGGCGAACGTTAAAACCCAAACACCTGCTGAATGAGAGGAGCGATCGTTTGCATTGCTTTGACAAGGGCGGCGGTACCTGACAGCCCAGAGACTATTCCCTTCAGAACGTTCATGGAACGCTTTGCTAGTTTTTGCATTGCGCCTTCCTGGGGGGACTGTCCGGCTTTGGCCAGTTCAGCTAATTCTGCTAACGCCTCGGCTTTGCCCTCCGGTTGGAGTTCGTTCTCCGCTTCAATGGCGGCTTGTAGCTGTGACAGCAAGTCCTTGAGGCTGGGCTGATCGGGAGCGACAGGGGTGTCGGGGAGCTGGTTGATCTGATTGCTCACTTGACCGCTAATGTCGCCCAAGTTGAGGGTACTGCCCGTCAGATTGACATCGCCGCCTGCGTAAAAACTGCCGTCGCCCGTGCTGATTTTGGGGTTGTTACTTTGGTTCATGGCTGTGGTGTTGATGGTGAGGTTTGATAGAACCTGGCTAATGCTATCGATACTTTTGTTGGCAAGTTGAATGATGTCGGCTTTGCTGCGTTGCTCGGCTTCCAGAAGGGCTTGAGCTGTGGAGGCAGGAAGGGCGGTCTCATAGGCCATGTCAAAGGTGCGAGCCACGTCAGGCTTAGGTTGGTCAGGCGGAACGGCAACGCCCATCAGCACATCCCGCCCTTTGCGTTGAAGGCTACGAACGTCCTCTGGCAGGATGTGATGGTTTTGCATGAGTGCTTGAAACGCCGCTTTGAAGGCTTGAGGGTCAACCCCGCCGCGAATCAGCAGTTTGACCTCATCCATCATCTCCCGAAAATATTTCTCAAAGTCACCCGACTCAAAACACTTGTCTGGATTGTGAGGCAACCGCTCACGCCACCCTAGCTCGTTTGCTTTCTCCTTCAGAAAAACATACAAACAGTCGATATCTTTCAGGATGGTTGTTTCGTCGATATTCCAGGCTTCGAGACAGGCTCCGGTGAGGTGAGTAGCAGTGAAATCGGTGCCGACGCACTGGGCTTCGGTGAGGATGGCCTCTTGCAGCGTCGCCTCTGCCAGAGTCGCACCGCTGAGAATAGTCCCCCGCAACGCCGCCCGCTCTAGCCGCGCCCCCGCCAGATTGACTCCCCGCAGATTGCACCCCGAGAAGTCTTGCTCCACCCCATCTAGGGTGGTGAGCAGATGACGAACCCGAGGATCTTGCAGGATGCTGGAACCGAGGCGCGAGTGATCGAGCCAGGTGGCTTCATGCAAGCGCACCCGATGCAGGATTGTGGAGCGTTGTCGGGAATCGGCAAAGTTCGTGCTTTTAAGGGACGCATGGGCAAACCGGGCGTCACTCAAATCTGCACCGCTGAACCGAGTACCGCCGATAGCATTGAGCGCGATCCCCAGAACTCGAACCAAGGCAAATTTTACATTTTTCTGACGAACCTGATGTGTAACATACAAGTAAAGAAAAAAATTTGCGACAGCTACAACAACTGAAAAAGCGACGGCGAAAGCGAAAGGAACAGCGAGCAAACCACCGCCAGTGAAAGCAAAAGCGCCAGCGAAAGCGATTGCAACTGCGATGGCGAAAGCGACTGCACCAGCGCCTGCGAAAGCGACTGCGCCAGCGAAAACACCAGCACTAGCAACGGCGAAACCAACTGCGATGGCGACGGCGGTTGCGATTACGATTGCGAAAGAAACAGCGAAACCAACTGCAACGGCGAAACCAACTGCGACGGCGAAACCAACTGCGATTGCAACAATCCAGAGCGTCCTAGTTGTATAACCCTCAAGAATAATTGAACTGTAAATGATGATGAGGGCGATCACTCCGACAACACCACTGATCAATTCTTCCGTCCAGCGTTGTCGAATTCCTACATCAATATAATAACTAATCCACCCACCTGAGTAGCCTGCCAGCAAGCCAGTTAAAACCGCTAACACAAGAACAATCAGCAGTTGCACCAGTGCCCACCGCCGTTGTGCGCCACAACAGACATGGCTCAACACTGTTCCCCGGAGCGTTGCATTGGCAAAGTTGGTGCTTCGTAAATCTGCCCCGGTAAAATCCGCACCCGACAGATCTTTCCCAGCAAAGTTGCAGCCCCGCAGGTTGGTTCCACGAAAGTCGCGGTCTCCGGCAGCGTAGCGGCGCATCACTTCATCGACACTGAGGCGTTGTCCTGGCATAGCGTTCTGGGGGCAGGGGAATGAATCTTGTTGGGCGGAAGGTGGGTGCGATTTCTCTCGATTTCTTAGGTAATTTCTTGAAAAGAATGTACCCGCTGGCTTCGACTGCGCTCAGCCAGCTCGTCGTTACTTGTGCCCTGAGCGCAGTCGAAGGGCACAGGCTTAAAGGGTCATTTTTTTACTGGAATTCTCCTTACTCAAGATAACCTCAGTGCAGTGAAAACTCGTTTCGCACAAAAAATTTGGTTTGGGGAATGAGGAGTAAAGGAGCAGGAGCCCAGATCTTCGACTTCTTAAAGAAGTCGCAGATCTCACACCCGAACTAGCCCCGATCGCCCTTCATCTTGACCTGGAGCGATCGCATCCGGTTCAATGCTGCGGCTAAATCAATGCGCCGAAACATCGCCAAGTCTCCCTGGGGATAATCGGTGAGGATATCGAGATCATTGGCGTTCAGCTTGTCCTGTAGCGCGGTGAGGATATCGCTCAGCGTATGGTTGCCGTCGAATTGGGGCTGGAGGGTGGTGATGGCTGCGCCTATTGCCCGGACTTGGCTGACTTCCACCAACTGCTCCAGGGCGTTCAGGTCAACGGATTCTCGTCCTAGCACCAGCTCATCGACCTCCCGCACTTTGAGCTTGGGGGGACGGCGATCGCGCTCCTGAAAGGATTCCTGCTTGGGCAAAGGGAACCGCTGTGCCAGGGGGGCGAAGGACTCGCCCCCTTCTGCTTTGCGGTGGGTGGCATATTCAGCGGCGATCGCCTTAGCTTGCTCCGTCACCGCTGTGGGCTGGTAGTCTGTCATTGCGATCACGGTATCCGCCACGTCGAAGTAGTCGCCGCTACCGCCCATCACCAGCACCGTGGACACGCCATAGTCTGCATAAAGCTGGCGGATCTTGTCGATGAAGGGGGTAATGGGTTCGCGGTCTTTGGCGATCAGGGCTTGCATGCGGCGATCGCGAATCATGAAGTTGGTCGCGGAGGTATCCTCATCCACCAGCAAGGCCGAGGCTCCGGCTTCCAGGGCTTCCACAATGCTGGCCGCTTGGGAGGTGCTGCCGCTGGCGTTTTCCGTGGAGAAATCGGTGGTCGAGCGTTCCTGGGGCAGGTGGTTGATGAAGGGTGAAATATCCACACCCGCAACGCTTCGCCCGTCTTCCGCCCGAATTTTGACCGCATCGGGCCGCGTGACGACTTGCTCCCGCCCATCGCCGGGGATGTGGTTGTAGATGCCGAGGGCGATCGCCCGCAGCAGCGTCGATTTGCCATGGTAGCCACCGCCAACAATCAGCGTAATTCCTTCCGGAATGCCCATCCCCGAAATTGTGCCCTGGTTGGGGCGATCGAAACTCACCTCCAGTTCCGGGGGCGATTGGAAGGGTTGCGCGGCGTCTTTTAGGGGCGCATCATTCACGCCGCTCTGCCGGGGCAAAATTGCTCCGTTGGGGACAAAGCTCACCAATCCCCGCTCGCTCAACTGCTGTCGCAACCAGTCTGCATCTTCGGCCACCTCCACCTGGCGCTGCATGGCCTTGGGTTTCAGCGACTCAAACCGCAACGCCGCATCCACAATATCCGGCAGGTCTTCGCACAGCAATGCCGCTGCCTGTCGTCCCAAAATCCGTCGTCCCTGGGCGGGCAACCCGACGACGAACCGCACCTCTACCTGCTCAGCCGACACCCAAACCGAGGAGCGCTCGATAATTTGCTGGCCGATGGGGGCAATGCCAATCAAGCCGCTCTTGCCGCTGCCCCGCGTTGTCTGCATCATCCGCGCCTGTTTGGCAAACACCCGATGCAGGTAATCGCGCAGGGCGATCGCCCGACTCGGTGTTGCGTACAGCGACTTTGGAAATCCTGCCACTGCCTGCGATATCTGCACCCGCAAGCGACTCGGCGCAGCGAAGGGATCGCCCTGCACATGGTCGATTAGCAAGGTGAAGTCTGCAAACTGGTAGCGCCCCTGAATGTCTTTGTAGGCATTGTAGCTCTTGCCATTCAGTCGTTGTAGTTCGTTGTAGAGATCGTCCTCAGTGCGCATCTTGGTGTCGTTGTGTCTCCGTGGTGATTATCTAATAGGAACCACAACGGCACAAAGATATAAAGGGAGGAGGTGGTTTCAACTTTTCAGGGGATCTACAATAAGAATTGTAAAGAGACGTTTTGCATTTGGTCAGGTTTTCGCCATGTCTGTATCCCCAACCGCTTCACCCCAGTCTTCCCGAGCCGATGCACCCCAGTGGAAGATCAAGCTGCTTTACGATGGCGAATGCCCGCTCTGCCTGCATGAGGTCAACTTCTTGCAGAAAAAAGATGCCGGTCGGGGGCTCGTTGCGTTTGTGGATATTGCCCACGACGACTACGATCCTGCTGAGAATGGTGGGGTCGATTTTGAATCGGCGATGGGGCGCATCCATGCGGTCTATCCCGACGGGCAGGTGATTCAAAATGTTGAAGTTTTTCGGCAAGTCTATGCGATTCTGGGCATGGGCTGGCTTTATGCGCCGACACGGTGGCCCATCGTGCGATCGCTCGTCGATTGGGTGTATGACCTGTGGGCACGTTGGCGCTTGCGACTCACCGGACGCCCCGACCTCGCTACCGTGGTAGCCCAGCGGCAGGAACGTCTGGCCTGCGAAGAGACTGGGCGATGCCGCCTCGACCCTGACCCCAATCCCTAACCCATGACGCACAACCCAACGCCTTGGCAAATTCTGGATGCGCTCTTCCCCACGCTAAAACTGGCGGCGTTTTATGCACGCCAAATTCAGCCCCATATCGCTTCGCGTCCTGCCAAAGATGGCTACGACAACATGTTTGGAGCCGCTCTCAGCGACGCGGATCTCTCTATCCAAACCATGGTCGAAGTGGCGCTCCTAGGTTCCTTCCCCGATATCCGCTTTTATGGGGAAGAGTATGAGCAAACCTACAACACCAAGTATTTCCGGGCGATCGACTTGGGCGGCAAGGATGATTACCTCGTCACCCTCGACCCCATTGACGGCACCCGGTTTTACCTGGATGGGCACAACAACTATCAGATCATCCTAGGCATTTTGAACTGGGATGAGTTTGAGGCGGTCATTGCCCTCACCCCATCCCAAAACAGTTTTTACTACGCTCTACGGGGCAAAGGCGTTTACGTCGGGTCACTGGATGGTGGACTCAACGATACTGAACCCCTAAAGCTCGGCTCACCCAAGCCCAAGATTTTGCTGGGGAATGGCATGGAGTTTTTGCGATCGCCCCTCAATCAGCAGTACGACATCATCGACATCGCCACCTCTTACTCTCACGAGATCCAGATTCCCAATGTCAACGGCATGTTAAATGGAGAGGTGAGCGCCGCCGTTATCCGAGGCGGAAAATTCATCGACGGAGCTGCGCTTGGTTTTCTGGCGCAGGAAGCGGGACATATCGTCACCACCCACAGCGGCGCGGCGCTGCCCCCACTGCATGAGTGCTCCAACTACGAGCGCCCGGGTCTCGTCATGGCGGCAACCGAAGAAATGCACCAGGTGATTGTAGGGGCGATCGCAACGGCGAAAAAATAAGGAGAATTCCAGAAAAGTAAATTTACCCTTGAAGACCGTGCCCTTCGACTACGCTCAGGGCACGTAATAGTCATCTGGCTGAGCTGAGCCGAAGCCAGCGGGTATACCCTTTTCGAGAAACCATCTATGCTGCGTGAGCTGGCGTTCTCTGGAAGAAATCAAAAGAGGACAGGCTGCTGCCTGTCCTCTTTTGATTTGATGCTTGATACAGTCCGACGAGCTTATGCAGCAGTCAGTCCATACGCCGACATCCGCATGATGTCGCGGGTTGTGAAGCCGATGTTGCTCAGCGCTTCACCGTAGCTGATCATGAAATCTTCGACCAGCGCGTCCTTTTCCATCCCCAGGATTTTGGCATCCTTTTCAACTTCGTTCAGCATCCGCCATACAAGAGGCAGGTTCTGACGATTGGCTTCTTCCAGCTCATCCTTCGAGGTTTCAAAGTTGGCCTTGAGCCATTCTTCACCGAAGTTCAGGTGCATGTACTCGTCTTTGACAACGCCTTCGGTAATCTTGCGAGCGAAGTCATCGGCTACAGGAATGTAAATGTTGTAGGCCGAGATAGCGAAACACTCGATGATCAAGGATTGAATCAGCAGGCAGGTTACGAGATTGCCTTTTTCCGCTGCTTCCTGGAAGTTGCGGTGCAGGTCTGAGAAAAACTCTTTGGCGAATGCCATATCGGGCGTTACTTCAAGGTTCCGGCCACAAGCCTGGAAGCCTTTCTTATGGCGATTTTCCATCTTCGCCAGCTTAACCAACTCTTCCGCGTTGTCGGGAATGAGTTCAGTCAGGCTTTTGTAGTTGGCGTTTGCTTCTTCTTCGCCTTCGATGACGATCGCATTGATACGACTATAAGCGTCTTTATAAACGTCGCTCTTGTAGTCCAATTCGGGGCTAAGCTCAAGCTGAGGCATAACTCTTCAATCTCCTAACGATTCTTTCGCGCCTTCCCTTGCTGCCGTGAAGACTGCTCACACACAAGGGAGATGCATAGACAGAACATTGTTGAACAACTTATGGTCGGATCAGGTCGAGCCAGTCGATCGAACAAGTCGAACAATCATCAGTCTATACTCTAATGTCTCAAGGGCTGTGATTGTCAAATATTCCGCACGGGAATGCCCACATAATACTCTGGCTCTTGGATAGAACTTTTTCTATAGCTTTTTCTTGAAAAACCTGTTCTCGTCTAGCCAATAGGCTTTTAAGCCTACTCCTGTGCTTGAACTGGGTGTTCATGATGCAAACCCACTCTGTCTTAAAATTAATCAACAATCTCACTTTAGAAATTTCTATCGTTTGATGGCGATCGCCATTCCATCCCACCCGCTATCTACTTTTTAGCGCTGTTTTTGAGAAATCCATGACATCTGGTTCTTCCTCACCAAATGGGCGATCGCCTTCTCCAGCCTCGGCTTGGGTGCGTAGGTTGGTCTGGCTCAACCCAGTGTTGCTGCTGATCGGTGCGGCTTTGGTGCTGTCACCATTGTTGGTGGTGTTGGTGACATCCTTGACTCCAGCGGCGATCGCCGACACCACCGCTACTTGGACTTTGGAGAACTATCGCCTTGCTTGGGAGCGGGGCAACTTTTGGCTCGCGTTTGCGAACTCGACCCTAGTGGCGATCGCCGTCACCGCAATTCAGATTTTTACCTCTGCATTGGCAGGGTATGCCCTGGCTCGGTTGCAATTTCCCGGACGGCAGACGATTCTACTGATCGTTCTCGCCACCCTGGTGATTCCCTTCCAACTCCTCGTTATTCCCATTTTTCTCGTTTTGAAATGGGGGCATCTGATCAATACCTACGGGGCGTTGATTCTGCCCACAGCCGTTAATGGCTTCGGCATTTTCCTGATGCGGCAATTTTTCCAGACCATCCCTGTTGAGTTGGAAGAAGCCGCTGCCCTGGATGGCGCAAATCGCTGGCAAATTCTGTGGCGCGTGATGTTGCCCCTGTCGCGTCCGGCCTTGGTCACCCTTTTCCTCTTCACCTTCATTGGGGAATGGAATGACCTGTTCAAGCCGCTGGTTTTCACGACCCGTCCTGAGCTGCGCACCGTGCAATTAGCCCTGGCTGAGTTCCAGGAGCAATTTACAAACGACTGGTCACTGCTCATGGCAGCGGTCATCATTGCCACCATCCCCGTCGTCTTCCTGTTCCTCCTTGGTCAACGCCAGTTCATTCGAGGGATTGCTGCGACAGGCATCAAAAATTGATGCGATTTTGGATTTTGGATTGAGATGTCTGGCTGGGCGATCGTGACGCAGATCCTAAGACAACCATAGGACTTACGCATTTGCTACGAAAACCAAAGCAGTTTGATGATTTTTGGGGCGCTCCGCGCCAAAAATCATCAAACTGCTTAAGTCCTGAACCATCTATCCACTGTTGAAAGAGTTGAAAGAGAAGAGGGAGCCGTAAGCCGGGTTCTGTTCCTGAGTGCCGCAGCATTCAGGGGTAGCTATCTATCTGGGATGCCTGTTACCAGACACCTCAAGCGGATTGGCAGGTACAGATTGCTCCGCACCTCGGAGCCGGGAAAAGACCAACCGTCGCTCCTTCGACCTTGCTCCCAACCGGGGTTTACCGAGCCAACGCCTCTCGACGTTGCTGGTGCGGTAAGAGCGCACCAGCA
>JBCBSL010000225.1:0-9711 GCA_039819145.1 Cyanobacteria bacterium J06638_22 | reverse complement strand
TCCAATTCGCATGGCTCAGCCTCTTGAATGCTAAGGGTCTCTCATGATAACTGGTACCTTATCTGTGAGCGCCTCCCTAAGCGTTTGATGGATGCCCATGAAAATGGGCATAACGGAACCCCAACGTCTTATCCTGACTGACTCAAGCTATATTTTCTACCAAGGCTGCAAGAAACCTCTCAGAATTATCGTAGTTTGGCAAAACATGGGTGGCTCCCTCCGAAAACAACACATTCGCTTGGTTCCCGGATGCAATACCAACGAACCCATAGCCTGATTTTCGAGCGGAACGGACATCCCAAATTCCATCCCCTACATAAACCACGTTGCTAAAGGACTGACCGTAATACGTTTCGGCTCTAGCTAATGCGATCGCCATAATCCCTTCACGGGATTCGTCATCATCGGAAAAGGCGTATGGAATGATTTGAATAGGAAGCTGTGCAGACCGCAGTTTGAAGAGTGCAGCGGCTGTCCAAGATCCTCCTGCATAAGCGACGGCGTGATTGGAAGATTCAATTAGCCAAGACAACAGCTTGAGTGCTCCCGGTATGGGTTTGATCCCACCATTTGCTTTTGCACCTTCGGTCAGCAGCTTCAGAAAATGTCTTTGAAAGGTGTTTACTTCAAGGGGAGAAGGCGGGCGACCCAATTTTTGCAGGAACGCTTCTCTGAAAATACAGGCGTCTGTTACATGGCTGTATGAGGGCCAATCATCTGATATGTCTGAGAAACCCCATAACTCAGATAATGCTTGCAAAAATGATTGGTTATCGAGGTCGTTTGACTCTGTGAGCGTGCCATCGATATCGAACATTATGAGTTGCATCTTCTATCCGCTCGCGTATGAAAAACCGTTGATTCTGAGTTGGCTACCTTACCTTCAGCCAAAGGGTTGCTTCAACAAAACCGTGTTAGCTCGAACCTCGACAGACAAGCTTCAACCTTTTGCCTTAACTCATAATCCTTCGAAGAAGGAGTTTAACGTTCCATTTGTTGCAGCTCTTCGGCGATCGCCGCGATCGTTTGGCTGATCTGGCTTTCACTGTGCAGGCTGGTGATGAAAAAGCGTAGCCGGGAGGCGTTAAAGGGAACCGAGGGATAGATCATCGGGCGGGCGTTGATGCCCCGTTCCAAAAGACGACGGGCGAGGATAACGGCGCGTTGGGGTTCGCCCACGATGATGGGGATGACAGGGGTGCCTTCGCTCATCCCGGTGTTCAGTCCCTGTTGTTTGGCGAGTTGTAGGAAGAATTGCGATCGCGCCCGCAACTGAGCGACCCGTTGCGGTTCTGCTTGCAGGAGTCGGAGGGAGGCTAGGGCAGCTCCTGTATTGGCAGGCGACATGCCAACGCTAAAGACAAAGCCAGGAGCCGTGTATTTCAGATATTCCACGATTTCCTTGCAGCCCGCGATGTAGCCGCCGCAACTGGCGAAGGATTTGCTCAGGGTGCCCATCCACAGATCCACGGCCTGGGCGGGAATGCCAAAATGTTCGCTGACACCGCGCCCGGTTGCGCCCAGTACACCGATGGAATGGGCTTCGTCCACCAACAGCAAGGCTTTGTATTGCTGCTTGAGAGCGACGATTTCGGGGAGGGGAGGGATATCACCGTCGGTGCTGTAGACGCCTTCGACCGTGATGAGGACTTTCTCGAATTGGCTGCGATAGTCCCGCAGCAATGCTTCCAGGGCTTGGAAATCGTTGTGAGGGAATTCCATCACCGTCGCCCCGGAGAGGTTGCAGCCTTCGCGGACGCTGTTGTGGCTGAGGGCATCGCAGAGGATGAGATCCTTTGCACCGAGTAAATGCCCAATGGTGGTGACGTTAGTGGAATGTCCGCCGATGTAGACAATGCAATCCTCTGTGCCCAGGAAGACGGCAATTTCCTGTTCTAGCTCTCGGTGGATGGGGCGATCGCCCGATACCACACGGCTGGCAGATACGGAGGTGCCATAGCGGGCGATTGCCTCCATTGCTGCTCGTGATACAGCCGGATCGCCGGACATCCCAACGTAGTTGTAGCCGGAATAGTTGATGACGGTTTTGCCATCAATGCGGCTGGTGTCGCGACACACGCCCTCATGCAAATCAAAAAAAGGATTGCCCATTTTCTCGACGCGATCGAGGTCTTGCCGCAAACTCAGATATTCGGGGAATTGAGCAAATTGGTAGTAGGCAGAAGGAATGTGGTCGAACGTCGGGAGTGGGGTAGAGGATGCGTTGCTCTGGTGAGGATGCGTTGACGTTGGTGGGATGGGCTTAGCGGTGGGGGGTGGCGTTGGAGCGATGTTAGCGATGGGTGGGATGGGATGCTGCCCGTTTTGGACAGGAGGCTGGATGGAGGGAGGGGCTGGCTGGCTAGCTGCTTGTTGGGGATTGCCAATTGCCGATGTTTTGGGAGCGATCGCCCCTGGTTGTGACTCAATCAGCTCAACGGTTGCGGAGGGTTGAGCATTGTTCGCGGCAGGCTGGGCGATCGCCTGTCCGTTTAAGGGAAGCACGTCGCTAAGGAGGTAGCCGCTGAGGGCGGTGATGCTGGGGTAATCGAATAGGGTGGTTTGGGTAACCGGGCAGCCCAGGCTCGCTTGCAGGCGGTTGGTGAGTTCTACCGCCATGAGGGAATCCATCCCCAGATCACCAAAATTGTCGTCGGGGTCGATAGTCTCGGCATTGGGGAAGCCCATGACCCGCGCGAGTTGCTCGCGGACGTGGGTTTGCAGAGCGGTAGGGCGATCGCCCACGGGCAAAGCCTGAAGCTGTTGCAGCACTTCGGTTAAGGGAGCAGTGGTCATAGGGATGGATGGGGCGGGAGTTTGGGGGACGATGGGTAATAAGCGCTGGATGAAAGTTTGGGTTGAGGGTGCCTGTTGAGGTACAAATCGGGAGGCATCGAGGTTGAATACGCCCACTTGAGGACAAGGAAGGGTTGGGAGGCGGTGCAGAAGCGTTTTCAATAGCGAAAATCCTGCTTCTGGGGGAATTAAGGGGAGTCCTGCTGCCGCGAAGCTTGCCTCAGCATTAGGCAGAGAAGCCGCCATACCGATCGCCCAAGGGCCCCAGTTAACGCTCAGGGTAGCGTATCCCTGCTGCTGCTGTTGGTGGGCGATCGCATCCAGTACAGCATTGGCGGCGGCATAGTTCCCTTGGCCAGCCGTCCCGATCAGGGCAGAAATAGAAGAAAAGTTGACGAAGAAATCGAGGGATGGAACACCGCTTGAGTCCCCATGACGGGTGACCAAGCGTTGCAGGTTCCAGGCTCCTAGGAGTTTTGGTGCCATGACGCGCTCGAAGGCGCTCCAGGTCAGGCGGCTCAACTTACTGTCCTGCAAGACACCAGCGGCATGGAAAATACCGGCGATCGCCGGATAGCCTGCGCTCCCCGCAAACCAGGGATGTAAGGCGGTTTCCAACGCGGCTAAATCGGTCACATCGGCCTGCAAGGTGGTGATATCAGCCGTATGCCGCAGGCGCTCTAGGGCGGTTTGCGCGGCAGTAGACGGCGGACGACGACTCAGGAGCAGCAAGTGCCGTGCCCCTTGGGATACCAGCCAGGTTGCCAGTTCCAGCCCCAATGCCCCCAGTCCCCCCGTAATCAGATAGGTGATATCGGAACGGATGCCGGGAAACGCCGGACGGGGCGGTGGCAGCGTCAGCACCACCTTGCCGATATGCTTGGCCTGGGCGACAAAGCGGAAGGCGATCGCGGCCGCTTCGATGGGGAAGGAGGTGTGAGGCAATGGCGTCAGGGTTCCGGACTGGAACGCTGACAGCAAGGTTTCCAACATGCCCGTGATGCGCTCTGGCTCAGTTTGCGAAACCTCCAACAGGTCGAAGGGGAGATAGGTGATATCGGGGCGCATGTCCCGTACCTGCTCGGGCTCCCAAACACCGATCTTGCCAATTTCCACGAAGCGTCCTTGGGGTGCAAGGACGGCCAGACTTTTGGGAATGAAATCCCCGTTCAGGCTATTGAGGACGACATCAACGCCCTGGCCGTCGGTGAGGGCAAGGATTTCGTCAGCAAAGTCGAGGGTGCGCGAGTTCATCACATGGGCCACACCCAGCGATTTGAGAACATCCCATTTGGCGGGACTGGCTGTTGCAAAAACGGTGGCACCCATGCGCCGCGCCCATTGCACGGCTGCCATCCCAACCCCTCCGGCGGCGGCATGGATGAGGATGCGATCGCCCGCCTCCAAGTTGGCTAATTCCTGCAAGCCGTGGTAGGCCGTCAGGAAGGCGGTCGGAATCGTGGCAGCAGCGGCGTAGCTCAAATTAGCGGGCAGCGGCACAACAAAGTGGGCATCGACATTGATATATCGGCTGAGACAGCCTAGTGTTTGGCAGGCAATGACGCGATCGCCCACCTGCACATGAGTGACTCCCTCGCCCACCGCCGTTACCCGTCCGGCACATTCGCCTCCAAAAGGTACCTGCTCAGCAGTGTAGAAGCCCATTTGTTCCAAGTAGGGGCGCATCATTCCCAGGGCATTCAGCACATCTCGGAAGTTGATGCTCGAAGCTCCCACCGCAATTTCCACTTCACCAGGAGGGGGAGCCGGGCGATCGCTTGGGGCGATATAGAGGTTGTCCAGTACGCCCAGTTCGTCGAGTTGTAGGCGATAGGGGCCGTCCGGTAAGTCCCTGGGCGGACGATCCGCTGCATGAGCCAGACGGGCAACGAAGCGATCGCCCCGACGATAAGCCACCTGTTCTGTGCTTGGCTGGCTGAGTTCGGCCAGAAGAGGTGTGAAGGGCGATCGGATCTCCCCCGCATCCAAATCCACATTGCAGCAGTGCCATTGGGGATGCTCCGTGCGGATTACGCGCCCTAAGCCCCACAGGGAGGCGGCTGCCGGACGTACCCCATCGGCAGGAGAGACAGCTTGGGTACCCTGGGTCACGATCCACAGGGGTGGCAAGGTTCCGGCGGCTTCCTTCTGAAGCGCCTGCACCAAATGCAGCAATCCCCCGCAGTAGAGCCGCTGGGCAGCCATCGGGTCAGCGCTATCCTCCGGCGACAAACCCCACAGATAAAGAATGCCTGTCAGTTCATTAGGCTTGAGCTGTGCCCACAGCCGATAGAAATCATCAGGATTGGTGGGATTGCAGATGAGCGCGTCGGGCGGCGCGTCTTGGGCATCGGGGTAGACGAAGTGCAAGCGATCGCCCTGTTCCTCCAATGCCTTCACAAAGGTCTGCTGGAAAATCGGGGTGAGCAGCGAATTAGGCGTAAATACTAGCCAGCTACGTTTTAGATCTCCAACATCTTGGAGATGTTGAAGATCTTGGGCGATCGCCTCTTTCTCCCAAAGGACTTCGTACAACCAATCTTCGCTTGCCAGGGTAGGTGCGGGTCGATGCTGGAAGCGTTTTTCCAGGGTTTGTGGGTGGATATAGCGCAGGGTTAACCCCGAAATCTGCGCAACCAGGGTTCCGGCTTCATCCATTAACCACAAATCAGCCCGCAACTGCCGGGGACGAGTGCCGTTGCCATTACTGGCTACGGGTTGCACTTGGCCATAGCTCCACAGCGTTGTAGCCCCTGGACAAAAGACCTGTACCTGCTCAATCTCGCTGGGTAAGTAGGTGTCCGCATCCGAATCGCCAATGGCTGCTGCCAGAGTTTGAAAAGTGGCATCAAGCAACGCTGGATGAAGCAGGTAACCGTCAAGGTCGAGAGTCTCGGGAAGTTGCAGGTGGGCGATCGCCTGCCCTGGCTTTTGCCACAATGCATGGATACCCTGAAATGCAGAGCCATAGTGCAATCCCTGGGCTTTGAGGCGATCGTAGTACGCTGCTATATTCACCGCAGGCGTCGTTTGAATGGCGAACTTCGACGATTGCAACTCTGCTAACGATATAGGCAGAGCTGGAAGGTCTGAATCACCACCCAACTCCGCAGTGACATAGCGAATCGCGGGGTCGATTTCGCCGTCGGGTTGGCTGGCAATCTCCAAGTGCCAGGCTCCATCTTGTTGCGTTGCTGTTGTCTGCAACGTTGTCGGTATATCCTCAAGGGAAAGCGGCTGGTGAATGGCAAAATGCTGCAACGTCGCCGCTCCCATCGTCGCCGCTGCGGCCAATCCAACCTCCACAAACGCCGCTGCCGGAAATACCACCTGTTCCCCAACTTTGTGATCAGCTAAATACGCTGGCTGCTGAGCCGAAATGGCAGATTGATAGGCAATCCGTTCTTGCGCCTTGCCTAAGACTGCCTCCCCCAGCAGAGGGTGTGGCGCTTTCTCAATCTCTGTGTCCTCTGTGCCTCTGTGGTTTGTTCCCTCCACCTCCACTGGCGGTTCCCACCAAAACCGCTGCCGCTGGAAGGGATAAGTCGGCAACCGCAAAATTTGCCGCGACGCCTCGGGAAAGACAGCATCCCAGTTCACATCCACCCCTGCCTGATAGAGCGCCGCAAGGCTTTGCATCATCGGCTGGGTTTCAGAAGCCGTACCCGCAGGCCGCAAGCTAGGAAGATACTGAGCTGTTTTTCCCTGCGCTTCCAGCACCGATCGCGCCATGCCCAGCAATACAGGCTTTGCACCGCACTCCAGCAACAGGTTGTATCCCTCCTCTGCCAAGCGTTGCACGCCCTGGGTAAACAGAACGGGACGACGAATATGGTCACACCAGTAATCGGCCGTGGCAATTTCCGCGCCAATCACATCTCCCGTGACATTCGACAGTAGAGGTAGTGTTGGGGCATGGTAAGTGACCGTCTGGGCGATCGCCCGGAATTCCGCCAGCATTGGTTCCATCAGCGAGGAGTGGAAGGCATGGGACACTTTCAATTGCGTAGCTTTGATGCCCTGAGCCTGAAACCTCTGAGCTAGTTCATCCAGTGCTGCGGTGGTTCCGGACAGCACCGTGTTTTGCGGACTGTTGTAGGCGGCGATCGCCACTCCATCTGGCAAATCAGCTTGCACAGCTTCTGCATCGGCCATTACCGCCAACATGCCGCCATTGGCGGGAAGAGCTTGCATCAACTGCCCCCGTGCGGCCACCAACCGCAGAGCATCTTCCAAGGAAAACACTCCCGCCAAATGCGCCGCGACATACTCTCCAATGCTGTGCCCCATAACGACCTCCGGCATACCCCCCCAGGATTGCCAGAGCATCGCCAAAGCGTATTCGATGGCAAACAGCGCAGGCTGGGTGTAGGCGGTTTGGTGAATTTTGGATTTTGGACTTCGGCGTGAGCGCTCAGTCGAACGATTTTGGATTTTGGATTTTGGATTGGGTTCAGGGAATAGCAGATCGGTGAGGGGAAGATCCAGGTGAGGTTCCAGAAGATGGGCACAGCGGGCGATCGCCTCTCGGAAGATGGGGAACCGTTGGTACAACTCGCGCCCCATGTTTGGATATTGTGATCCTTGGCCAGTGAAGAGAAAGGCTATGCGCTGGGCAGATCTGCGACGTCTTGAAAACGTCGCAGATCTCATCTCTGCCAGTTGCCCTTGCAAATCGGCAAGTGAACTAATGGCGATCGCAAGACGACGGGCGTGGTGCGATCGCCGGACATTGGCCATCCAGCACAAGTCGGCTAGGGACAGATCGGGATGGGTGGCGAGGAATTCGCTGTATCGTTGCGCCAATTCGTTCAGTGCCGCCTCGTTTTTGGCTGACAGCGTGAAGACATGCCAGGTTTGGGAATCGGTTGATGGTGACTCCGTTGCGGGAGTGGATTCTGCGACGGGCGACCATTCCTCCAACACTACATGGGCATTAGTGCCGCCAAAGCCGAAGGAGTTGACCCCGGCATAGCGGGAGGTGTCGTCCGGAGGTTGCCACTCGGCAAGTTGGGTTTGCACATGGAAGGGAATCTGGTCAAAGGCGATCGCCGGATTGGGTTCCCGAAAATGTAGGCTGGGCAGCAGTTGCTGGTGGTGTAGCATCAGGGCAGTTTTGATGATCCCAGCAACCCCTGCCGCTGTTTCTGTATGCCCAATGTTCGTTTTGACGGAGCCGACGGCGCAGGACTGAGTTGGCTCGCGTCCCTCTGAGAGCACGGCGCTTAGGGCTTCCATTTCCACTGGATCGCCCAGCTTTGTGCCTGTGCCGTGGGCTTCCACATACTGCACGGCTCCCGGTGCAACCCCTGCCTGTCGATAGGCGGAACGCAACACGGCCTCTTGGGCACGGGGATTGGGAGCCGCAATGCCCTGACTGAAGCCATCCTGATTGATGGCAGAACCGCGAATTACCGCATAGATGCGATCGCCCTCTGCAACGGCCTGGGACAGCCGCTTCAGCAGAATCAGACCCACGCCCTCACTACGGACATAGCCATCGGCATGGGCATCAAAGCTCTGGCAGCGCCCCGTCGGCGACATAAAGCCACCCTTGCTAAAGCCTACCGTTACCGTCGGCAACAGCAATACATTTACGCCCCCGGTCAGTGCCAGGTCTGATTCCCCGGTAAGGAGGCTCTGGCAGGCTAGATGAATGGCGACGAGGGAGGAAGAACAGGCCGTATCCACTGCCAGACTGGGACCCTTGAAGTCGAACACATAGGACAAGCGATTGGCGGCAATGCAGTTCCCCGTTCCCGTCGTGGCGTAGGGTTCATCGACGGGATGCTGCCACATGCGAATGGAGTAATCATGGGTGCCAATACCAATGAAAACTCCCGTTTGCGATCCCCGCAGCGGTTCTGCTGGCATTCCCGCATCTTCCAGGGTTTCCCAGGCCGTTTCGAGCAACAGCCGCTGCTGCGGATCCATCGTGATGGCCTCCCGCGGCGCAATCCCAAAAAAGGACGCATCAAACTGGTCGATGGTCTCCAAAAAGCCGCCATACCGCACGGGGGTTTTCCCGGGTTGGCGCAGGTCGGGATCATAATACTGCTGGATATCCCAGCGATCGCGCGGAATCTCGCTGATGGCATCCACGCCATTTCGTAAGAGGTTCCAAAAGGCATCCAGACCATGAGCGCCGGGGAAGCGGCAGCCCATTCCAACGATCGCAATTGACTCCGAGGTCATAGGTCTAGCAAAGACAGCGAATCAAGAACGTGCGGACAAAGTCGCCCGCCAGTATCGCACTACAAGGGACAGACGCGTCATTCACGATACCTCATTATTAATATCAGTCAACAGCAGGATGTTGCAGTTGTCTTTTTGTGCCGAAAAGGTTGCCGAAATGTGAAAACGACGCAGAGCATCCCCGCGCCGTTTCGGACATTGAGAGTTTGAAGGACATGCCGTAGCATTGCTTGCCCTACTGAATATTCCCAGGCGCATTCGGACTGAGCCAGTGGAGACTGCGATCGCTCAGAAACAACCTTTGCAGGGTGGATAGTTCCACCCCACCTGAAATATGCAACGTCCACCCCCCATTACCCCGCATTCGTGAGCGGGGGGTGTAGGGCTACAGCTTGGTACCGCACTCTGCGCAGAAGCGATGGCTTGCCGCATTTTCGGTGCCGCAGCTCGTGCAAATGATTGGTTCTGTCGATGCTTTTTCTGGGCGAGCCGGGATGCCAATCATCTGAGCATTGCTCTTGCCTGGAGCCACCATTGGGTAGCAATTCTCGTCCTTCTTCACCTGAGCATCCAGCAGGACAGGGCCGTCATAGGCTAGCATTTCGGCGATCGCATCGGCCAAGTCTTCCCGCCGACTAACCATCATTCCCTTGACACCGTAGGCCTCTGCCAGCTTCACAAAGTCGGGCATGCCCTTTTGCATGTTGGAGGAGGAGTAGC
>JBCBSL010000224.1:0-9723 GCA_039819145.1 Cyanobacteria bacterium J06638_22 | reverse complement strand
AAAAATTCACAGAAACGCCTGCCAATGATTTCGTGTTTAGATAGCTTAAGAAAGGGTTTCAAAGCTTCTTTAAATCTTTAAGATCAAGCCTCGTGAATGAATCGGAATTCGAAGATAATCTATAGTCCTCACATCCAAGATCCTTAAAGCTGGTCAATCGTATTAATACTGATTTTGAGATATGGCGTCAATTTAGAATATCAAAACTAATCATCTAATGGGTATATAGAAAATTTCCGTTAGTGAGGTGTGCGATCGCCGATTTAGAGATCTTGAATTCAAACATACTACCTTAAACATATAAATGCTGAAATATCTGCAATACGGTCTTTGTGGGGAGACTTGAGCCTTCTAAGAAACCGGATAAATCTAAAACTTTTGCTAGAGCTTTATCATTAAAGTTGGAGCTTTTTGCCATAGGCTAATAGTTCACTAACATTGATTTAGCTCGAAATTTAGCTCATTCTTGTACGTATAAACACCAATTGACGAACGATTAGTTGATAATGCTGATTCTAGCTGCATTTACTTAGATACAACATAAATCAAAAATAATTTCTGCGGGATAAAAAATTTATTTCTTCTGCCTTTTGTAAGGCTCGCCTGCTAGTATTTTTCCGGTTGTAACGGCATCTGTCGGAAGATATATTTGTTGGTATACGTATTACGCCATGTGTGTTTACCAACTGCTTAGGCTTTATCAGGGTGCATATCAGGAATTAGCAAAGGAAATTTTGCTCCATCACCCAACTCCTTTTCCTGGAAATTAGGAGGAGAGAAAATTCAGAAGAGATCCAGATGCAGAGTTTTTCTTCCAAGAGTAACGAGATCGAGGGTGAGGATACAAAGTGATATGCATGCCTTTGCCAATCTCCCAAGGGGATAGCTCCTCCATAAATTATTTACGAATTCTGCTGTATATATTGATGGTTTTTTCTACAAAAGCTCGATGCTCTATCTGTAGGCATTGAGCTTTAGCCATCAGAATCATAATCCTGAACGCCGATTTCTTTTTTGGAGATCTTTGAATTTTGATGTGTCTGCTTTTGGAATAAGCAATGTTACTATCTGCAACCACAAGTTATCATTTACGACAATTGGTGCATAAAAATCGTGGGCGACTAAAGTTTGTTGTGGCTCCAAATGCTGCCTTAGAGGCCCATGTCTTAGCAGATTTAGATAGGGTGCTCACAAGTTTGTATTTGGATGATGAGGCTATTCGAGAGACGGCCAGTCAATTAGAGCGACTTGCTTTCATGCATCAGGCCTTGAAGGAACAAGGCGATATATATGCGCAACAGCGAAGCGAGATTGAGAAGAAGATCCTATGGCTTCTGGGTTTCTTGATAACAGAGGAAAAGCCGGCAATGTAGAAGATTGAGCAATAGGTAAGATGCTGTTTTTCAAGAGAGTGGACTTAGCTGTCACCGTTTGTTAGACGAGAAAAATCAGCTCAGCATTCTCCTTGCTTTGATTTAGAGTGGGTAGTACTGGACTCGACCTAGTGACATCCTGCCTATAAGGTAGACTATTTGTCTTCTGAAATCCTTCTTGTGCAAGCTTTTTAGCGGATATTGAAATTGACGGCTTTAAACTTGTAATAATCCGAGCGTTGGTCAGATGCTCGTTCTGGGTTTCGGATATAGGGATTTCCGTGCGGAACTGGCTGATCCTGAGGGAGTCCAGTCGGTGCGGGACTATGGGTGAGCGAAGCGATCGCTTTCAGTCCATGCAATCGCCCACGCCAATACCATAAGGATTTGCAAAGCCTCCAACAGAGCCCCGTCAGCTTTCGCCTTGAGAGGTTGGTTTTCTCAGAGGGCTAACAACCGTACCACTGGTAACCAGCGATCGGTGGTCAGAAGCATCGTCCAACCTAAGTCAAACTCGCTGATGGGAATACTGCTGTGATTGGACTTGAAATCGACGGCAGTGGTTCTATCGGTAAAGGAACGATCACATCGTTAGGCGAGACGTAGCGCATATCAGAAGAATTGACCGATCCGTTTACGACAGCGATGGCATCGCCAAGGAAAGAAATCACAGTATCCGAAAAGAAGGGTAAGAAGCGATAGTCCAAGAGAGAGCCATAAAGCTGGATCTTGTCTCCTGCAGACCGGTTGAAGTCCTTAATCCGGGTGAGACCTTCAGTAAATGCTCCATCAGTCCGAGTCCCCAAGACAAACAAATCGGCACCTGCTCCTCCAGTGAGGCTATCAAACTGTTCAACACCTACGCCGACTTCATAACCAGTCAGGGTATCGTTACCAGCGCCCCCAAAGAGGCGGTCATCGCCGGCATTGCCATAAAGCTGATCGTTTTGTGTGCCACCGTAAAGGGCATCATCGCCGATTCCACCTTCCAGCACATCGTTATTGCTGCCCCCATTCAAGAAATCATTGCCGGCATTACCACTCAAGGTGTCATTGCCACTTTCTCCATTGAGGATGTCATTGCTAGCTCCACCGGAGAGACTATCGTTACCACTGCCGCCATACAGAAAATCAATCGCATTATCACCCGATAACGTGTCGTCGCCTTCCCCGCCATAGAGAACGTCGCGATGGTTGCCACCGCTTAACGTGTCATTGCCTGCGTCACCACGCAAAGTGTCAGCTCCAAGGCCACCAAGGAGGCTATCGTTGCCTCTCCTGCCGTAGAGAATGTCATTATTGTGGTCACCGGATAGGATATCGTCGCCTGCGCCGCCAGATAGGGTATCGTTTCCATTCCCCCCATTTAGCGTGTCATTTCCACGCCCACCTTCGAGAGAGTCGAATCCAGTACCACCCCTTAAAAGGTCGTTATCATGTCCGCCATCAAGTGTGTCATTCCCATAGCCGCCAGACAGAGTATCGTCTCCAGCCTCTCCCAACAAGCTGTCGTTGTCGCCCCCGCCATTCAACGTGTCATTCCCATAGCCACCCTTGAGCGTGTCATTTCCTTGACCACCGTTGAGGACATCATCTGCATCGCCTTGCACTCGATCGTAGTCCTCAAAGCCACTACCGCCAATTATGGAGTCATTTCCTTGACCACCGTTGAGGGTATCGCTGCCAACACCACCAATGAGGCGGTCATCTTGGGATTCTCCGTTTAAGAGATCATTTCCACGGCTTCCAGCTAGGAAATCATCTCCAGTCCCACCCCTTAACTCATCATTTCCATGGCCTCCTGCAATCGTGTCATCTCCTGATCCGCCGTTTATATAAGTAGGCGCATCATCGGTAAGAACATCGGAAAATCCGATACTGTCATCGCCAGCTCCTCCGTCTATGGTGTCACTGCCATTGGAGGCGTTTATGGTGTCATTCCCACCACCGCCGAATAAGCTGTCACGGCCGTCTCCCCCTTGGAGAAGATCGTTGCCAGCTAGCCCAAAAAGCGTGTCGTTACCGCCGCTCCCATCTAATTGATCTGGGCCTGTTGTTCCACTCCTACGCTCATCGGCATTTGTCCCAACCCAGTTAATCCCCCTCGGTGGTGAGGGAGGTGAAGGCGGGGGAGGTGATGATGAGGATGGCGTAGATATCGTGAGCGTATATCGACTGGGACTCACATCAAATGCAGCACTTTGCCCAATAATTGCGACGAAATATGTTCCAGGGACTAAATTCCGGAGGACGATATTCTCATCAGGGTTAGGAGATCCACTGGTTGGTGCGTTGTAAGAACGCCCAATAGGCGATATCAAATTTGAACGGCTGTAGACTTCTAATTCGGTATTGACATTACGGCCACCCGCATTGTTGAGATTCACCGTAACAGTAGCGGTACGGTCTAACGAGAAGCGATAATAATCAAACCGATCTCGAGCAATAGCGTCTCCTCTGGCATTGTAGATAATTTGTCCAATATCACCTGATGCGGAGCGTCGAGTACTAACTGAACCAAGATTTGTCGCATCAAAAAAACTGTCATTCCCGTCAGGATATGGCATGGTTCTTGTCCTTTGATTTTTTAATTAGTGATGAAATTTAATTTGATATGATTGACGCTTCTCTCAGACAAAGGTTCCAATCATCTGTCGAATTAGGGGATAAACGCATTGGTACGTTGTCAGAAGGCTCTATTGTTGGGATGCCTAATCTGAATTGCTACAGCCCTCAACGCTGTATTGATATCAAATCTGGTTGAAGAACCCAACTATCGTTTATGGCCGCTGCTTTTCAGCGGCCATAAACGATAGTTGGGTTTTACGGTTATTGAACCGGACTTAATATTAGGCATTCTTCCATAGCAGCAATTATGAAAATCGAGTGCTTGCCTTAAAATTATGAGTTTGCCAGCTACCTATAACAACATCTACCTTACAGATTCCCCTTCGCTTTAATTTGCTGATAAAGGGTCTCCATCACTTCAATAAAAGAATTGTCGCGATTCCAAAAGGCCGGAAAGTCTCCCTGCTTTTTGATCGGAATTCCTGAAACCGGAATCTGAGGTAATGGCTCCATTGTTTGGGGAAGGCGTTTGGCACCGTGCCAAAATTCATGAAGGTTATCACAGGTTTCAGAGGCAATGGTTTTGAGGGGGGCGTAGTAAGACGCTACAGGCTGAGGAGCTTGCTTTTGAAGCTGCAGCTCTGCCGATAGGGCTTGCCCTATTGGCGATTTGGCTAGCTCTTTCATCAGGTTGTCTTTAGATAACCCTCGCAACTCAAACAGCAGGAAGGGATTTTGATCCAACTCGGCGGCCACTAAATAATAGACCCCAGCAATATGTTTGCAGGGATTACTCCAGTCGGGGCAAGAGCAGGAGGATGTGAAATCTTTGCGGCTGCCGGGCAGCAAGTTGAGATTGAGCTGCTTGAAGGTATCTTCAATGTTGTCAGGAATCTCATTCAGCAACAGCCGGGAAATCAGACTGGCTTTCGAGGCAATCAGGGCGATCGCGACAGACCACTTGGCCGCGCTGATGGGCTGAAACTCCAGGGTGGTGATGTAGAGAGGTTCTTTGTACATCCCAAAGTAGGGATTCACAGACCCGCGCACCTGGGCGGATACAATACCGTCCTTAATATCGAAAGACTTGACTTTATTGCCCCTGGCATAGGAGCGTCCTCGACTGAGGCGACCGGAGTCGGTCAGGTCTTCCATCGCTTCGATGAATTTTTGTCCCCACCAGGTACGGCTAAACTGACTCATTTTGCACTCCTCAACGCCTGACGAAATTCAATGACCGCATCGAGCGGTTCGGGATACATCACATAAGTTGCTAAGAGAGATAGATCTAAGGTCGGCATCAATTCGCTGCGTTCTCGCCGCTCATAGCCCTCTCCCTGGAGGCGGTAGACCGTGAATTGGTCGTTCTGCCAAAACCAGACTTCGACAACGTTCAAGCCTTGGTAAATTTCCGGTTTGTTCACGCCGCCGCTAGTCTGCACAACTTCAATGGCGATGTCTGGAAATTCCTTGTCAATGCCAATGCAAAAGGAAACACCGGGTTCTGCTCCTCGGCGCTTAGCTTCAGTCTTAAATGTGGTGGAACCAAGACCGTAGAATCGGGTGCGGGTTTCTTCGAAGTAAATACCTAGGAGACGACCAATGTTGTCTTTCAGGGCTTCATGCTGATGACCGGGCATGGTAATTTTCAGCGTTCCATCAAAGTAGTGAACCCGCAGTCTGGGGAAATCGTCTCCCAGATTAGAGAGTAGTGCTTCGTAAGCTTGCCAGCTAACCTCCGTGACGGTGTATTGCTGATCGGCCTGGTCAGACAGTCGTTCGGGATGGGAGTTCAGTTTTTCTAACAGTAGGGGATGCATAGCTAAAGGCTAAGAAGGGAGGAGGAGGAAACAGAGAGGCGAGCTTATTCCATGATGGCCCTCTTGTTGAGGGAGATGAGTTGGCGAAACGCATCATTATCTAACTCCGTCAACCAGGATTCATCCGAGCCGACAATGGAGCCAGCGAGTTTCTTCTTATCCTCAATCATTTGGTCAATGCGTTCTTCCAGAGTGCCGATCGTGACAAACTTGTGGACAAAGACATTCTTCTTCTGGCCAATACGGAAGGCCCGGTCAGTGGCCTGGTTCTCCACCGAAGGGTTCCACCAGCGGTCAAAGTGGAACACATGGTTGGCTCTCGTCAGTGTGATGCCAACACCCCCGGCTTTCAGGGAAAGCACAAAGGCGGAGGGTTCTGTCTCCGGGTCTTGAAACTGGGTGATCATCGCTTCCCGCTTTTTACGGGACGTACCGCCGTGCAAGTAGTAGGTGTTGAAATGGCAGGTGTGGCGCAGGTACTTTTCCAGAGCCCCCCCCAACTCGGTGAACTGGGTGAAAATCAGCAAACTTTCCCCTTCGGCCATGGCTTCTTCCACCATTTCGGTGAGACGAGAGAGCTTGTGGGAGCGATTGGCCGTAAAGTCGCTGCCATCCTGCAAAAACTGCATCGGGTGGTTGCAGACCTGCTTCAGCTTCATCAGGGTGGCGAGAATCAACCCCTTTCGCTGAATCCCTGCACTGCCCTGCAACTGCTCCTCCACATCGGTAATCACCGCTTCGTAGAGGGAAGCTTGCTCTTTGGTGAGATTGCAAAACAGCTTTTGCTCCACCTTGTCGGGGAGGTCTTTGATGATGGATTGATCCGTCTTGACCCGCCGCAGAATGAAGGGTTCCACCAGCTTTTTGAGCGTCGCCGACTGACGAGGACTGTTGTCCTTCTGGATGGGCAGCTCAAAGCCGCGACGAAACTGGGCCTGGGTGCCGAGATAGCCCGGATTCAAAAAGTTGAAGATCGACCACAAATCCATCAGGCGGTTTTCGATGGGAGTTCCAGTGAGGGCCAGCCGATGGGGTGAGGAGAACTTGAGGATGGCCTTGGTTAACGCTGCCTTCGGATTTTTGATGTTCTGGGCTTCATCCAGCACAATCCGATGCCACTCAACGCCGTTGAACAGCTTGGCATCTTTTCGGGCCAGGGCAAAGGAGGTGATCACGATGTCGTGTTCGCGGCAGAGCTGTTTGAAGGTTTTGGACTCCTGGGTGCGATCGCTACCATGGTGCACCGTGGCCCGAATATGGGGCGAAAATTTATGGATTTCGTGGAACCAGTTGCCAATGACAGAAGTGGGGGCAATCAGCAGGGTAGGAGGAATGCGCTGCTGCTCAGCCTGCGCTAGTTCTCGCTCCTGCACCAGACGGGCGATCACCTGGACGGTTTTGCCCAAGCCCATGTCATCTGCTAGACAGCCATTAAGACCAAGCTGCTCCAGGTATTGCAGCCAGGAAACGCCCCGCTTCTGATATTCCCGCAGGTTGCCGTGGAAGGTTTCGGGATCGTCCACCGGCTGCAATTGGCCCTTATCACCCAGTTTGGCCAGCATGTCGGCCAGGGCATCCTGCCGATCGCACTCCACCTCCAGCTCGTCGCCATCCCCTTCTGCTGTGAGTTTGATGAAGTCCATCAGGCTCATTTCGGGATTTTCGGCCTGCTGGGTTTTCCAGAACTCCAGCATTTGCTGCATTTTGGTCTGATCCAGCTCCATCCACTGCCCCCGAAACTTAACCAGGGGCGTTTTGGCGTTGACGAGCTGGTTCCACTCCTGCTCGGTTACCTGTTCGCCGCCGATGGCCAGCTCATACTGGTACTGCACCAGGGTTTCAAACGAAAAGTAGCTCTTGGCCTTGTCATTGCCGCCCAGGGATTTGCCCTTAGCCTTGAGGCGCACCTTCGCCCGCTGCCGCCCCGTCGGCGTCCACCAAGCGGGGACAATCACTTTGTACCCAGCATTTTCTAGTACCCAGGCAGACTCTTTCAGGAAGTTAAAAGCGGCATCCAAATCTAAGATAATACCGATGGGCTGATCCGTTTCTAGCCCCTGCCACAGGGCGGGATAGATACGAGCGGCATACCCTAGGTTCAGCAGCAGGTTTTGCTCGAACTCCCCCCCAAGTTGAGCTTTCACCTGGTTCTGCTGTTTGGGCCGCATGCGCCAATAATCCTCTAGGGAAATCTTGAGGGAGGGGTCGTGCTTGGGAGCCACCTGAAACTGCAGCAGCCAGAGGGCTTCCGGCTCAACCGGATCCTGTAGGTGAAAGTAGAGGTAAAAGGGTTGATCGGTCTGGGTGCGGACGATTCTGTCTCGCCAGACCTGCCACTGTTTGAACTGTTCCAGCCGATCTTCTGTTGTCCAGTAGGTGCTGCCACTGGCCTGCTTGAGGCAAGCATAGAGTACCGAATCCGCGATAGTTTTCTCGTAACTCTGGGTGGTGTAGGTGTGGGTAATAATGTCTGTGAGCAAACAGTCGGAAAAGTGGCGCAGGAGGGAGGGGCGATCGTAAAATTCGGGCGTTTTCGACGCATTCGCAAAACCCGCCGCACAGCTCATCGGCATGTAGTCTAAATATTGCTGTAGGGCAGTTTCATACTCTTCACCGATAAACTCCCAACCCGGATAGATCTCAAATTTGCCCGGAGCATCGATCTTGGCCTTAGTCTTGTGCTTTGACCGGGAAGGTTTGGGCTCTGCGACTTGTCGATATTTAAGGGACGGAATGTACTGATCCTTGAAGATAATGCGCTTAATGGTTTGGGTGAAGTGGAACCAGAACAGCAGATCAGCCCCCAGTTGAATCTCAGCGAGATTGTGCATGGCGATGAAATGCAGGTCATTCAGTAAGGGCACTACGCCGTTACCAATAGATTTGCCATAGCTGCTGGTTTTGGTGGACGCTAGGGTGGGATAGCAATCTACCTGCCAGTACTCAAAGTCGAAGGCTGCTGGTAGGTCTTCTTCCAGGTACCGGGATAGTTCGAGCGATGGCAAGGGCTGCCCCTCGATGGTGGGCAGCAGGAAGAATTTGGGCTGTATTAAATCTTCCAGCGTTTGGTAGTTGGGCGACTTAATTCCCAGTTCGTTGTCCAGCAGCGTTGCCAGATCCTTCCCCATTAACTGCCGAGGATGGCGCTGGTTGGGTTTACGAAAACGCCTCTTCTCGGTAGTTTCAACCCATAGACAGAACATTCCCGAGCGAACAAAGTCTTGTCCAGATTCTGGGATCCAGGTGCCGTGAAGAATTTGCATGGGATGTCACTAATGATCAGGCGAGACTAAGGAAAGAAGTCCTGACGGCGAGGACAATACCCTCTTAATGCAAACCAGACGGTGTTACGAGTCTATCGTCTGCTGTCAGACATTTACTGAAGTGTGCTCTGCGATAAAAAACACCCAAGGCATTAAAAACCGCCTCAAGCCTGCTACAAATGCTCTATACCGTAACCGTACTTCATTGGCTGGGGCTAAGACTAATTGCATCGGAGTTTTTTGCCCAGGCTTATGAAATTGAAACATTACATAGAGTCAAGGCTTACACAGTTTGATGATTTTTGAGGCGCTCTGCGCCCCAAAAATCATCAAACTGCTTTGGTTTTTCGTCGCACATGCGTAAGTCCTAATAGCATCGCTCTGTAAGCTAGCCCCATTAGAACTTGCTCTCATTGTTCTAGCGAACGTAGGTAAAGATGCATAAAATGCATGGGCAGTACTGGACTCGAACCAGTGACATCCTGCTTGTAAGGCAGGCGCTCTACCAACTGAGCTAACCGCCCAAAGGTCAACACGAATTCTAAATATAGCAGACTTGCATTAAGGCGTACAGATAATGCGCCAGATTTTTCGGCTGAAATGCTGTAGCTCGGTCGTCATTACTAACAGGGCGCTTTCCGGTCTGTCTATCCAGACAGAGTAAGGGATTAGCCAGAAAATAAAATCCCAGAGAGAGGG
>JBCBSL010000223.1:0-9728 GCA_039819145.1 Cyanobacteria bacterium J06638_22 | reverse complement strand
AGTTTATATTGGAGAACTTGACCGAATTCACCTTTGCCTGACGATAACCAGGTTTTTGTCAATGCGTAACTCCTAAAAGACAGGAATTTTCAAACTTTGGAAATTACGAAGTAGCCGATTGGATAGCCACAAACTCAGAGCTTTGATTTTGATAAAGAGGCTTGCCCTGGCGCAGCGTTAACAACACATCATCAGGGGTGACGCGGGTGAGGATCGAGGCGAGCAAGTGACGGCTAGCGCGGAGGTGGGGTTTGTGGAAGTCAAGCACCACAAGGTCAGCGGGCAAGCCTACATCCAGATATCCAGGGGTATCTGGCAACAGATGTCGGATATTGCTGGTCACCATCTTGAGGATGTCAGTGGGTGCAGGGCGCACAGCATCCCCATACTGGCTTTTGGCGATTTTGTAGGTGAAATCCATCTCCGCGAACAAGTTGGGGCTGTTGAGTAACCCGTTGTCCGTGCCGAGCAGGAGTTTGGCGTCGCTGTCTAGCAGAGCAGCAATGGGGGCAAGGGGAAGTCCCAGGTTGCTATTGGCGCGGGGGTTGAGGGCAACATTGATGCGATGTTGGGAGAGGAGAGCAATTTCGTCCGCATTGGCGACCGTGGCGTGGATAACCAAGTCGGGTGCATAAAGGGCGATCGCTCGCTCCAAATCACCTTTCCCCGTCACCGCCAGACTAACCTCCCGGTAGCCGTCATTTTCCAGGCAGTGAATCGCCCGCAGCTTGTGATGGCACTCGGTAATCTGGCGAATCTGCACCCAGGCCGGGTCGGTGAGGTCGTTCATGGTGCTTTCTGAAAAGCCATCGGCGATCGCCAAAATACTTTCCAGTTCAGCGATTGCCTCGTCTTCCAACGGTGCTTGATTGGCCTGCAATGCGGCAGCATCAAACGGCAGCTCGTTGAATTGCCCCAGGATGAGCGATCGCACCCCCGTTTCCTCAGAAGCTCGGCGCAATAGTCGACTGCCATACACCCCCTGCTCCCGAAAGTCGATGTGCCCAACTGTCCCCGTTCGAGCCATGTAGCGCAAGTGCGCGATGATGTGACTCAGGTGCTCGGCTTCCGTTTGCTGTGCCAGTTCGCGATACTTATAGCCATCGGGACGAAAGAAGCCCTGCTCCAAGGTCATACCCGTGGCACCGTCGGGCAGGCACGCGTCGCCCATGTGGGTGTGAGCGTTGTACATTCCCGGCATCACCACCAATGCGCCGTGAGCGATCGCCCACACTGGCTCTCCCAAATCCATTTCCTGAACTACGCCCTCGGCAATCACCAGACGGCGACAGTGCCGTGGCTCCAATTCCGCCCCAACCAAAACAATGCAATCCTTCAGTTCCATCGATGTTTTTCTCCGTGCGTTAAGGGCGATCACTTTCAGTGTTCATTCAATTCTCTAGAAACCGGATTTTAAGCGATCGCGACCTTTCGCTCTGCTGCTAATCGATCACAGCTCAGGATGATCAATAAACGAACAGGATAAAGGTGCCTGTTCTTGTCTCAAGAATCCGCTAATCGCCAGGATACCGAACCGCTTTCGGGGGACAATGCCAAGGTATTTTGAATGCCCGAGCGTAGACGCGCGATCGCCGTATGAATCCACAAGAGCTGCTTCAGCAAGCACAAATCGCCCTGCAACCCACCTTTGCCCGCATCGACCAGCACACCCAGCACAGGCTCAAGCGCGTGCTAGAGGCATTTCGTGCGCATCAAGTCGGGGTGCAGCACTTTGCTAGTGTGAGTGGCTATGGGCATGGCGACCTGGGGCGGGATGTGATGGATCGGGTATTTGCCTCAGTGATGCAGGCGGAAGCAGCGGCGGTGCGGGTGCAGTTTGTGTCGGGCACCCATGCGATCGCCGCCGCCCTCTACGGCGTCTTGCGTCCGGGAGATGAGCTGTTGGCAATAGCGGGTGCCCCCTACGACACCCTAGAGGAGGTCATCGGCTTGCGGGGGGAAGGGCAGGGATCTCTGAAAGATTTTGGCATCCGCTATCGTCAAGTCGAACTGTTGCCCGATGGTTCCCTGGATTGGGATACCTTGGCAACAGCAGTACGTCCCGAGACCCGGATGGTACTAATCCAGCGCTCCTGTGGCTATTCCTGGCGGGCGAGTTTGGCGATCGCCGACATCGAGCGCATCTGCCAATTGGTGAAGCAGCAAAACCCCAATACCGTTTGCTTTGTGGATAACTGTTACGGCGAGTTTGTGGGCGATCGCGAACCTACCGCTGTTGGAGCCGACTTGATGGCAGGTTCTTTGATCAAAAATCCTGGAGGCACCATCGTCACGACAGGCGGTTATGTGGCGGGGCGAGCCGAATTAGTCGAGCAAGCCTGCTGCCGCCTCACCACACCGGGCATCGGTTCCGAAGGGGGTGCATCGCTGGATCAAAATCGGCTGTTGTTCCAAGGCTTATTCCTTGCTCCCCAAATGGTCGGCGAAGCGATGAAGGGGAATTACTTAGTAGCCTGGATTTTCGACAAACTGGGCTATCCGGTCAACCCGCTGCCGGATGCGCCCCGCCGCGATGTTATCCAAGCGATTAAGCTGGGCAGTCCTGAAAAAGTAACGGCGTTTTGCACCGCGCTGCAAGCTTGGTCGCCCATCGGTTCGTACTTGCGCCCAGTTCCGGCGGTGACCCCCGGCTACGAAAGCCAGTTGGTAATGGCAGGCGGCACCTTCATCGACGGCAGTACCTCGGAGCTATCGGCGGATGGCCCACTGCGGGAGCCCTACATCGTCTTCTGCCAGGGTGGAACCCACTGGACCCACATGGCGATCGCCCTCGAAGCGGCGATCGAAGCGGTGGAAGCGATCGCGTAAGGAGATGTTCCCCTACGAAAACAGGACTTCCACAAACCTCGCGCCATCCTGAGTGATTTTGTTGATGCTGTAGCCGCGTCGCAACCACAACATCAACAAAATGCGTAAGTCCTAAAAAACATTCCCTTCTCCATCGTCTGGATAGCGGACAATTCGACAGAGAAGGGGATACGCCTTTCAAAGGGAGCAGAGCCTCACCTCAAAACAGCTTGCGAGTCAGCAGACCGGCCAATCCTTTGCTTTTTTCATTGGCCGTATCGTCCTTATCGCTAGATTGCTCCTCTACTAGCTGCTGGCACTCAAGCGCCAACTCACTCTCTGGATCAAGCTGGAGCGCCTTACGAATGCTGATATTGGCCATTCCAGTCAATCCCTTCTTGAGTTGCACCTTGGCTAACCAGGCATGAAACTCACTTCGCGTCGGATCGAGCTTGATGGCGTCGCGGAGTTCCTTGACAGCCTCGTTATACCTCTTCATTTTGAATTGATCTTTTGCCCGCTTGAGATGCCGCTCAGATCTTTCTTGGCTTGGCGGCTTAAACGAGCTAGGGGCAGAACTAGACTTCTTTGAAGCAGAGGTAGATCGCATTTGCATAGCGTGAAACTCCTGAGAGTGGCGGTAAAACGAACCCACGCATGGGGCTTAAAAGAAGCGCCTGGGCCGACGTGATGGTGTTTTGGAATGCACACAGTTCTGGAATGCATACAGAATAGGCGGGTTAGAGGGGAGCCTTCCGCATTACCAGCTATGCAACCAACACCGACAGGACGGGACACACGAAAACAATAACCTATTCCAGAAAAGCTCAAAATATATTCTTACAATGGGACACCTATTTCTTGCAATGGAGCTGCTAAAGATAGGAATAAATACCTCCTCTGTTTCACTGTGACGACTGTCTCACTGTGACTAGCGACAGTTGCACGATCCCGTAAGCAATCGGCATACAGAAAGCACGTTATCCCGTATCAATAAACCGTACTAACCTGACCAGAACGCAATCGGTAGATCCATCAGTCGATCTATGTCACTTAGTCAAATCAATCCAGTCAATTAGTCGAGCCATAGGGCAAAGCGCACACAAATCAATGTGCAGCACCATCCTCGGGTCAGTCGTTTTTAGGATAGGGCGACATCGAACTGGGAAACATCGGCAATATTTCTGAGAAATGCTGAATCCTCATGTCTTTGGGCACATGAGTTATTCGGAATGCGCCAATCCCTTACCACGGTTTCATTCCATCACAGCAAAGAACTTGAATGATATTCTTTAATACAATTCTCGAAAAAATATTAAGCCCCATGATTAAGTCGCAAAATAATGGGTTGACCCTATATTCGCTAACACGTTAGAGCGTAGCTAGAGAAAAAGCCAGATCTAACTTGAGGCCCAGGTTTTTCCTTATAAAGGGAGTGTTTTGAAGCTGAATACAATGATTGGAAAAAAGAACGTCGGTTCATTATTCCAGTTGGCTTCTTAAACTAAAGTTAACTACCTGATTTATATTGAGTTCTTGAAACATTTTTTACACAGAAGTATTTTTCATACGTGGAAACCAGCAACCTAGTACTCCATTCTCGGGGTATCAGGTTGCTGGTGACTAAAATCACAACAGCGGATTTCGTTCTGCTCGACGGGGTTTCAATCGCTAAATTTAGCTGATTTCGCATTCACATTAATCATGCGTGCCCTTCGACTGCGCTCAGGGCACAGCCTTAAAAGGAGAGTGATTTTTAAGACCGCTGCCAACTTTCACATTGCCAGGTGGGCGATCGCCATCCATCCCAAGCACATCGCCATCAACCCAAAGCACACTGATTTGGACATTCGTCTCAGCCGTGAGGGTGCTAAGGTGACAAGAGCGTCTATGCTAATACCAGAGCGGATTCTAGAGTATTATGGATGTTATCATCAGCCGCGTTCAAGAAAGTCTGCTCGAACTTCTAGGCAACTTCGTCGAGCTTCTACCAGGCATTGTTTTTGCCCTCGCTATCCTTCTCATGACAGGCTATGGGGCTCGCATCACCCGCCAACTTGCCAACCGATTGTCGGATCGACTGGTTAAAAGCCGCTCTCTGCAAATTTTGACCATCCAAACGGTGCGCATTGGTACCTGGGTTTTGGGGGTTCTGCTTGCGGCGATCGTAGCCTTTCCGGGCTTGCAACTGGGAGACGTCATTGCATTGCTCGGTCTGGGATCGGTGGCGATTGGCTTTGCGTTTCAGGATATCTTCAAAAATTTCCTGGCCGGGATTTTATTGCTCCTGGAAGAACCCTTTCAGCTCGGCGACCAGATCATTGTCAGCGACTACGAAGGAACAGTGGAAACGGTCAATATCCGCTTTACAAAGCTGCAGACCTACAGCGGAGAAATTATTGAAATCCCCAACTCCATTATTTTCACCAGCGCAGTCAAGGTATTGACCGCGAATGACGCTCGACGCACAGAATTGGATATTGGGGTAGATTACACAACGCCGCTACCACTAGCACAGCGCACCTTTCTAGACACAGTGAAGCAGGTCGAAGGGGTGCGTTCGACCCCTGCCCCCGAGGTAATCTGCGTTGGGTTTGGGGATAGTTCCATCAATTTCAAGGTGCGGTTTTGGACAGCCCCCCAAATTGCGGAGGTGCAACGGACACAGTCGCGGGTGGCGATCGCCCTCAAAGCCGCCTGTGATGAGGCCAACATCACCATCCCCTATCCCATCCGCACCGTTCACTATTTTGATCAAGAAACGTTCAACGAGAGCCAGCCTTATCCCCGGAACTGATATCAACTCCGGTTGAATAACCCAACTATCGTTTGCGCCCGCTGCAGTGCAGCGAGCGCAAACGATAGTTGGGTTTTACGGCTGTTTAACCGGATTTGATGCGTGTATTAAATCCGGTTAAAGATCCAAATATGTTTTGTGTGCGCCGCTGAGCGGCGTACACAAAACATATTTGGGCTTCATGGCTATTCAACCGGATTTGACAGGAGTTGGGGCAGGGCGATCGCAAAGGAATGTAATCGCAACGCAATGTAAATGAGGAGATAGATTACGAAATGTTGCAGCGTTTTCGGGCAGTGGAGCCCAATACCGCACAATAAGTTTCGGAAGTATTATGAGGCGTTCGGTCTCCCAATATTTCTAGATTCGTTTAGGCGAGAGCGTTTTGGGCAGCGGTTGATGGGGGCTTCCTGTCATTCCAAAGGTTCGGCGATCGCGTCTGGGCGATGGTCTGGGCTGAAGATGCTTCGGTTGCTACAGGCTCGTTCCTGGAGATTATTTGAGGCAAATTCGCCATTTCAGTCCGTTAATTTGACAAATACCAGTTATCTTACGTCTGGTACATTTCTGCTTTTGGAGGACTCCATCAATGAGTATTGTCACGAAATCAATCGTGAATGCCGATGCTGAGGCACGTTACCTCAGCCCTGGTGAGCTGGATCGTATCAAGTCCTTTGTGACCTCTGGCGAGCGTCGTCTGCGGATTGCTCAGGTGCTGACCGATTCTCGTGAGCGCATCGTGAAGCAAGCGGGCGACCAATTGTTCCAGAAGCGCCCCGATGTAGTTTCCCCTGGTGGCAACGCTTACGGCGAAGAAATGACCGCCACTTGCCTGCGTGACCTCGACTACTACCTCCGTCTAGTAACCTACGGTGTGGTTTCTGGCGATGTTACTCCTATCGAAGAAATCGGTATCGTTGGTGTCCGTGAGATGTATAAGTCTCTGGGTACTCCCATCGATGCAGTAGCAGAAGGCGTTCGGGCAATGAAGTCCGTTGCAACCTCCCTGATGTCTGGCGAAGACGGCTCAGAAGCTGGCTCTTACTTCGACTACGTCATCGGTGCAATGCAATAGGCACTGTCTTCGACTCTAAACGCGGTTTCGCGTTTGTTTGAGTGTTGTCTTTGAGTTGATGTTTTAAGGAAATAATCATGCAAGACGCAATTACTGCTGTAATCAATTCTTCGGACGTTCAGGGTAAGTACCTGGATGGTTCCGCAATGGATAAGCTGAAGGGCTACTTCGCGACGGGCGAACTGCGCGTTCGTGCAGCGACCACTATCAGTGCAAATGCGGCTGCGATCGTAAAAGAAGCCGTTGCGAAGTCCCTGCTGTACTCTGATATCACCCGCCCCGGTGGCAACATGTACACCACTCGTCGCTATGCTGCTTGCATCCGCGACTTGGACTACTACCTCCGCTATTCCACCTACGCGATGCTGGCTGGCGATCCGTCCATCCTAGATGAGCGTGTACTGAATGGCCTGAAGGAAACCTACAACTCCCTGGGTGTACCCGTCGCCTCTACTGTTCAAGCGATTCAAGCCATGAAAGAAGTAACCGCTAGCCTGGTTGGTGCGGATGCTGGTAAGGAAATGGGTGTGTACTTCGACTACATCTGCTCTGGCTTGAGCTAACCCTTGGTTCGTTTAGTGGCCGATTCCTAAAGAGAAGCCACACGCTGTGTGACACACGCTGTGTGAGCACGTCTGAGGGCGATCGCCCAACCTCAGTCCGGGATGTCTGGAGTGAGTCTTGAATGGTTATCACTTGTGGCAAGATGCTTGCTGTGAGTTGTCGCGATTTTCGATTGATTCTAGGCTCCCGGCATATTTTTGAATTCTTTGGGATAAGAAAATCCATTAACTCTAGCCTGGTCATGTTTACAGGCGGTTTTGTGTAGCAGATGGATGGTGGACACCCTTAAATTGGGGTATTACGTCTCAAGCAAGACGCTTCATTTGTCCGAATCTGCTGTTTTCCAAGCTTTTTTGATTCCGTCTCCACGGATAATCATCTTTAGACGTTATATCGGCCTTTTGCCAGTCAGGAGAGAAAATTATGCGGATGTTCAAGGTTACAGCCTGTGTTCCCAGCCAGACACGCATTCGGACACAGCGTGAACTGCAAAATACATTCTTCACAAAGTTGGTTCCCTACGAAAACTGGTTCCGGGAGCAGCAGCGCATTCAGAAAATGGGCGGCAAAATTGTGAAAGTTGAACTGGCTACTGGCAAGCGGGGCACAAACACTGGAATCTCGTAATTCATTCAGGGTATTGGCACTTGGCTGAAGCTAGCTGTCCTGTCGCCTAAGCCTGAAATACAGAAATATAGGCGTTGCTGAAAAGTAGTATGAATCGAAACGAAGTTTCGAGCATACATCACCTCTTTCATACCGAGAATCAGCAACGCCCAGAAATATAAGAGCCAGGGAGGGGCGATCGCCCCTCCCTGGCTTCTTTCTGAATGGATGCGTTCCGAACCCTCGCCACACTACAACAGGTTCTCTCAGTCTGGATTTGTTGATGGTGTGGGTGCGATGCGCCTACATCATCAACGAAATTCGTCAGCCCTACAGATGCGTCATCACCTCTGATTTGGGATAGCGTACCTTTTTGAGTCCGGCATACTTATCATCGTCAGCCCGGTAGCCAGCAGCACAGAGGACGACGGCACCGTAGCCTTGCTGGGTGAGTTCCAGGGTTTCATCCACTTTTGCAGGAACAAAGCCTTCCATCGGACAAACATCAATGCCGAGGAGCGCTGCACTGGTTAGGAACTGACCAACCGCAATGTAGGTTTGGCGAGAGGTCCAGGCAGCGATATCCATCGGATAGGGAGGCGACTGCAAAAAGCCTTTTACCATGTCACCAAACCCTTTCAGCCCTTCCGCAGGCATCTCGCGCACGTCGGCCATGTAGTTAATGTAGTGATCGACATCTGCGGCACTCATCGATAACTTACGGGCAAAGACAACGAGGTGAGACGCATCAACGACTTGCGCTTGTCCCCATGCATGTTCTTGCAGGGTTTTGCGGATCTCTGGGTCGGTTATGACAACGAACTTCCAGGGCTGCAAGCCAAAAGATGAGGGCGATAGGACGATCGCTTCCTCAAGGGTTTGCCAGGTTTCGTCTGGAATTTTCTGGGTGGCATCGAACTTTTTGGTGGCATAACGCCAGTTGAGCTGCTGCAAGAGCTGGTCGGATGAAATAGGGGAGTTACTCATTGGAATTACCTTAAAAAGTCACGCTGATTGTAAGGGGTGCGATCGCCCTCGGCCATCCGCCGTCCGTGTGAAGTCTGAGTGCAGGATACAAAACCAGGGAATTCTTGATTTTTGGTAGGGGTTTCATTCTCTGTTCTGCACTCAAACACAGAACAAAACCATTGCTTGAGCTTTGTTGAGTCAAACCCACATGCAATCGTCGAGCGCAGTATGGTGAAGGTAGAGCGAATGAGGAACCTATTGTGGACGCTGTCAAAGTTTCGTCTACCGATGCCCGCTATACGCAGACGATTCATATCCGCCAGTTTGAGTTAGTTGCCGATGAAACTGTGGATATGGAGGGCAATGATGCGGGGCCAAAGCCCACTGAACTGCTACTGGGTAGTCTGGGGGCGTGCAAAGCAATCACCCTGAAGATGTATGCGGGTCGCAAAGGCTGGCCATTGGAGCGGGTCGATGTTGCGTTGACGGAAGAGAAAGCAGGCGATCGCCCCCAAATCCAAGCAGCACTGCACTTAGAGGGGAATTTGTCAGAGGAACAAAAGGAGCGGTTGTTGGTCATTGCCGACAAGTGCCCCATCCACAAAATGCTCAGTGCCAGTGTAGACATTCATACGGTCTTGGCCGACGCATGAGATTCCGGTGAGCCTGCCACTTTTGCGGTGAAGACAGGCGCGGGATGCACCTACAGCGATAGGCGTTTTACTGAAAATCGAACGCCGCCTCTTCTTATGAGGTTAAATTCCTCGCTATACTGCTCTAAACAGCGCTAGATCGTATCCAACGATCGAACGTGCCTATTCTTTTCTAAGATTTGTAATTTCTTATCGGGTCGTATTGATCATGACTTCCTACGTTACCTCTGCTGCTCGTGCAGACCTCAGTGAGTTG
>JBCBSL010000222.1:0-9757 GCA_039819145.1 Cyanobacteria bacterium J06638_22 | reverse complement strand
GGTCGGTTAGTTCACAACCGACCTGATTAAAACGGATTCGCCTCCTGACGCAGCTTCAGAGCCCTCCTTTGCTGAGTTGCGCCAGATGTATCAAGCAGGACAACTATCGAATGCGAGTGCTCAAAAACCTGTGTCTTAACCCTAGGCCCCTGTCTCAACTACAGATAAGTTAGGGCGTTGCCATGAAGCATGTCCTGGTAAACGGTACTCTGATTTGGGAAGCCCTCCAGGAGGACGCCGAATCAGATTTTGATGCGCTGTGGAAAGTGCTTCAATCTTCTACAGTTCAGGGCTACATTACCCAAGATGATTTAGACAGCCTTTATTACCGCATCGCGACAGAGCGCGGCGTTGAGCTGGCGTTTGTGGTCGTTAGCCATGTGCAGCAAGTGCTGACGGTCTATTCCCCGACGCTACACCGTGGAGTGGATGTGGCGATCGCCCCTGACCATCGAGCCGGGCGTGATCTTGCTCAGCCGCTTGTGGATCTACCCGTCTCAGGTATGCCGCTTGTGTCGGTGCCCGAGTTTCTAGAACGCCATACCCTCAACCAACTCTTTGAGCGGAGCGCACCCCAAACTTATGTCAAAAGCTGGCAGCGCAAGGGATTACAGTCCGACTTTGACCCACTGCTTTTAGTGCCCCTTGCTCTGACTCTATTGCTGCAAAACACACCTCTGGGGCAAAGCCTTATCACAACGTTGATGAGTTGGTTTGGCTCTCAGCCAGAGGATGAAGCGAATTTGAATCCCAGCTTGGGAACTGCACAAGGAACCAGAAGTTTCCCAATGCGCTCCCACAACCCCAACCCTGCTGGAGATGGCAGTGATGTCCATCCTGTATCGCTGGATCCCGAGAGCCTGGATTATCAAGGAGATGGATTAGAGGCTGACGCGAGTGGCGGGGGCGATCGCCCAAGTGCGTTTCCAAACGCCATACTGCCAGGGGGGCTCAATCCAAGCTCGGATTGGTCGAGTGTGCGGCAGTTGCATCATTCCATCCTGCACTTCAACGGGGCAGTGGCGGAGACGACTTCGGCTCCAGCAGCAAACTCATTAATAGCAACAAGCCGTGACCGCATTCTCCCTACGACAGGAGCGGGTGGACGCCCAGTCACCACTCAACAAAGGGGTTCCACCGTCTCGACCACCAACGAGAGTCCGAGGGGCGATCGCACACAGCTATCCTCTTCCGTTGTCATTGTTCTCAGAGGCCAACCAGCGGGCGATCGCCCACAACGGTTGCCGATTCCCGGCCCTAGTCCTGTTCCATCTCCGCCTAACCCATCTGTGCCGGAACCCCCTCCGCTGGAACCATTGCGCACAGTTTCAGTTCCAAATACCACGCCAGATCCCAATGCCATCGACGTAACCGATCCGTCGTCCATGGGGGAAAGAACCCCATTTCTATCCCAACCTCCACCACAGAATGGCAACCCGAATCAGAACCTTGAGCTAGAACACGCAGAGGGCATGGGGGGGAGTGCTGTTGAACCGGATGGAGCTGTAATGGTACTGACCGCAGAGTCTTCATCTTCTGAGGAGCCGACATCCAATCCTCCGATGGCGGAGATTGATGTGTTGATTGCGATCGCCCTCCCATTTGACATAGAGATGACTACGCCTGATGCGGGTAACCCTAGTTCTAATTCATTCATTTTGGCCGATGCACTCATTTGGGTTCAAAGCCAGACGATTCAAGGCCAAAGTAATCAGAATGATGATCTAATTCAAGTTCCTCTACTCACAGGCAACGAATATCTAAGAAACGACATTTCTTCTGACTTTACTGGGAGTGTGGATGCGGTGCATCCACACTCCCAGTGGAGCCTTACAGGAAACGAGTATGGCGGAAACGACTACGGACTGCTACTTGATGAGCTACATGAGAACACGCCCGATGCGTTTGATGAGCTATTGCAAGGCGGCTACAGACAACTGGAGCAACAACAAAATGACTTTGTGCAGATGAATGCGCTCCAACAAATATTCCCCCTTGAATCCAGCCTTAATCTTGAGCAGGACTATCAGATTCTCCGCGTTACCGTGAATGAGCTGACCTTTAGCGATCGCATTGAAATTGGCGTCACCCTAACCGTGACAGATTCGCAGATGCATCAGCTCTCCAGCTCGACAACTACACCTTTGTTGGAGCCTGTGCCTCTGCTCAACTAGTCGGAATGCGTCATTCCTATGCAGATGGGAATCCATCGACCGCCCATCAGCTATACCCTTCAGCTTTTCTAGATTCCTGCTCTTGGGGGAATGACAAGGGGATAATGGACGCGATCCTACATGGTTGTGGCTATGCTCCAAAGCCTTTTGATTTTCCGTAGTTCACTGTTCTGAAGTTGAGGCGATCGCTCTCTGGGCTGTATAGCGTATAGGTTGCCTGTCCGGGTGTGCGCCCGACTGAGCCAACGCCTACAACACGGCGGGATGTTTTACCTTGCTCTTTAGGCTCCTGCATGCCGTCCAGGGTCGTAACCGTGGACCGTAACCGAGTCGGCGTTACCCAGCACTCAAACGTTTGGCCAGAGCGTCCGCAAAAGAGATGATTGGCGTCGGCGCGAATGAGGCGATCGCACAACTGAATAGCGGGTGTATCGGGGGTGAGTTCATCCGCATAGCTCACCGTGCTGCCATGGATGAGTAAGCAATCCAGCTCATGAAAGCCAAAGTGAAGCGATCGCAACCACCGCACCGATTCTCGCGACACCGATTCCCACAGGCGTTTCACTCCATCGCCCCCTAACTGTTCCATTAGTTCGGGGGCATCCGGCGAGCCATTCAACCCATGGAGGCTAAAGCACTGCTCTTCCCACCAACCGATACAGACTTGGGGAACCCATTCACTAGACCGAGGCGATTGAAGCCGCTGAATCACGGCGTCATTATCCCCCTGAAAGCCAATGACATCTCCCAAGACATAGAGCGCTGTAACGGAGCTACGCTGTCGTCGGATATCGTTCAACACGGCTTCATAGGCCGCTAAATTTCCCTCAATGCCACTCAAAATCGCCCACTGCATCCGATCATCTCCTTGCATGAACCGCCCACCGACTCACCGCTGACACACATGACTCGGATCATCTGCCCGTTCAGCAAACTCCATCCCCCGTGCCAATCGCCATGCAAAGATGGGTGGTAATCCTTTCGCAATGATGTCGGCGCAGGTTCTTTCGTAGTCGTAGGGCACTTCCCTCAAGGTGACTTGAGTCGTGTCCGTGTCATACAGAACATAGGTGGCATTGGGGCGACCATGCCGGGGTTCTCCCACGGATCCAGCATTCACAATTCGCTTCAAAGTAATTTGCAACTGAGAGGTTGATTCGTCTTTACCGGGTTGTTGAACCCGAACCGTCAAGTTGCCATCGTCCAGTTCCCGCACATAAGGCACATGGGTATGCCCGCAGAACAGGACATCTGCGTCGGTAGACAAGACCCGTTCCATTGCCGCAAATCCATCCATGCTAGGCAGCAGGTATTCGTGCTGGCTATTGGGACTGCCATGGACAAAGCAAAGATTGTCTTTTCGTAAGGTCATGGGCAAGGTGGCCAGATACTCTCGCACTTCTGGGTGAATCACGTTGTTCGTCCATTCATGGGCGAGGCGTCCGCGCTTCTCCGCCAGTTGGGAGGGATAGCTACACTCACAGGCATTCAACCCCTCGACAATATCTTCGTCCCAACAGCCCTGGCAGGTGGGAATGTCGAGGGAGCGAATCATTTCGACAACGGCATTGGGATGCGGCCCGTAGCCCACCAAATCGCCCAGGCAATAGATCTGCTCTGCTTTCTGAGCATCAATGTCGGAGAGTACAGCATTGAGGGCTTCGTAGTTGCCGTGAATGCAGGACATAACAGCTAGTTTCATGCAGGAATCGTCTCCTCGGCTAAGGTTGCTTTGTATTGCTGTTGGTATTGGTGGAGTAGATCGTCTGAGAGACAGCTATCAAGTAAGGTTTGGGCGATCGCCCCCTGTTGTAGCTCCCAGCCCACCACTTCAATGCCACTGGGGCGATCCGGACGTCCGTCTAACCAAGTAGGCAGGTTCAGTTCGGTATATTCAATGCCGGGTAGTCCGTTGACAAAGTCAACATAGAACGCGCGTCCATCGGGCAGTTCAAAAATGCCCTTGGCACGATGAATTTTGCCATAAGCGCCTTCCGTCAGCTCAATCAGGGCTTCATCTAAGCTGGGCGGGTCGAACACCTGTCCACTCAACGACGTGAGCCATAGGTTGGGAGGCGTTGCCTCTTTTAGTGAAGGAGCATCATTGCCAGGAATGATTTCGTCTGCCCAGTCGTGCCATTCTGTTGCACCTTGTGTCGCTAGATCAGGCGGTAACAGTGCCACCCGATGCCAGGGCAATGCTGCCAGAAACGGGGAATCAAGCCCCAGATGAAAGCCCAGTTCCAGGTAGACGGTTGAATTGGGTAGGGTTCCTTCTATCCAGGCTTCAAAAAAAGACTGGGTTTGATGATCGGCAATAACCTGCACCCAGGGAAAGCGATAGCCAATACGAGCCAGATCAACAGAGGTTTTGCTGGCCCCCGGTGCAAGATAAAAACAAGGCCGATTGGAGTCTTGCAGAAACTGGCTGATCCAGGTGGTTTTTCCGCTACCCGATGGTCCTGCAACGGCAATTAATGAGGGAGGTGAAGGTGTTGTCATTGTGTTCTGAGATGCTGGCACGGAGGTTTAGCGTATTAATTGGGAGGCTGAAGGGCGATCGCCCGTTGCTGCATGGTCTTAAAAATGTTGTAAAACCCATTGCTGCGGGACGGGGTAAGGCTGACATTTAACCCCGTTTGCTGAATAAAGTCGGGGGTGAGTTGCATAACCTCCGTGGGTGTGGCACCGTTCAACCCTTCCATCAACAGTCCCACCAGTCCTTTGGGAATTTGAGCATCGGCATCGGCGCAGTAGACAATGCTGCCATCCTGAAGTGTCGCGGTCAGGTAAACCTGGGAGACACACCCGGGCACCCGGTTGGCCGGAATCTTGTCTGCGTCTGGGAAAGACGGCACGCGCTTAGCAAACCACAACAAGTATTCATAGCGCCGCTTGGGTTCGGTGATGCTCTGAAACTTTTGAATAATCCGTTCTAATTTTGGAGGAAGCGGGCGAGTTATCGAAGTCATGATGGGGTCTTTGCGTTTATTTGCCGATGTTACCTGAATGCAGCTGCTGAATCCGCATTCTTCCAGGAACGCTCTTCTAGGAACGCTAGGGGTTAAAACCGTGCTTTGTGAGCGATCGCGGCTTGCATTTTTTCCAGTAGCTCCGAATATGTGAGCGCTCCTAACTCTCCAGATTGGCGCGATCGCACACTCAAGGTCTGTTGTTCGACCTCGCGCTTACCCACAATTGCAAAGACGGGGATTTTATCTAACTCAGCCGTACGAATCTGTTTACCAAGGCGATCGCGGCTAACATCCACTTCTACCCGAAAGCCCTGTTGGGTCAGCTGTTGGGCGATCGCCTCGGCATAGGAGCGTTGTTCATCACTCACCGGAAGCAAACGCATTTGCACAGGTGCTAACCACAGCGGAAAATCGCCCGCATAGTTCTCCACCAAAATTCCAAAAAAGCGCTCCAGGGAACCAAAAATTGCCCGATGAATCATAATCGGACGCTGACGCGAGCCATCCGCCGCCACATAGTTCATATCAAACCGTTCCGGCAGGTTGAAATCCACTTGAATCGTTGAACATTGCCAGAACCGACCAATGGCATCCTGAATCTTGATATCAATTTTAGGCCCGTAAAATGCGCCCCCGCCTTCATCGGTCACATAGTCCCAACCCTTGATATTCAACGCTTCCACCAGAGCATCCGTTGCGAGTTGCCAGATGTCATCGGTTCCTACGGACTTGGCTGGGCGCGTCGAAAGATTCACTTCATACTGCGTAAAGCCAAAGTCTGACAGGATTGTTTCCGTAAGGTTCAGCACCCCCAAGATTTCCTGCGACACCTGCTCAGGGAGGCAGAAGATATGAGCATCGTCCTGGGTAAAGCCGCGCACCCGCATCAACCCATGCAATACCCCTGATCGCTCATAACGATAAACTGTGCCTAACTCTGCCCACCGGATCGGTAACTCGCGATAGGAATGTAATCGGTTTTGATAGGTCAACACATGAAAGGGGCAGTTCATTGGCTTGAGCTGATACTGCTGTGCCTCAATTTCGATGGGGTCAAACATATTCTCCCGATAGAAATCGACATGCCCTGATGTCTTCCACAGATCCAAATTCGCCACATGGGGGGTGTATAAGAGGTCATAGCCCGCTGCCAGATGGGCCGATCGCCAGTAATCTTCGATCTGCAGGCGCATCCGTGCTCCCTTCGGATGCCAGAACACCAAGCCGCCCCCCGCATCCTCCTGAATACTGAACAGGTCCAACTCTTGCCCCAGCTTGCGATGATCGCGGCGTTTAGCTTCTTCCTTCTGTTGTAGATAGGCTTGCAGTTGTTCGGGCGTTTCCCAGGCCGTGCCATAGATCCGCTGTAACTGGGGTTTGGTTTCATCCCCGCGCCAATAGGCTCCCGCCACACTTTCCAGCACAAACGCATCAGGATGAATGTCTCCAGTAAAGTTCAGGTGTGGCCCGGCACAGAGATCCCACCACACTTCTGTGGGTGGCACCGTGATTGGAGTAATCAAGGAGGGTTCAATCTCTGGATGGGAGGCAACCCCAGAATCGGGAGAGCCGATGAAGTAACGGGTAATCGGTTCACCAGCGGGAATGCTGTCCAGAATCTCTTGCTTGTAGGGTTCCTGGAGTGCCGCAATTTCTGCCTGAATCTCCTCCCGGTCTACGACTTCTCGGATGATGGGCAGATTAGCTCGAATAATCCGCCGCATTTCTGCTTCAATCTGCTCCAAGTCTTCTGGAGTGAAGGGTATGGAGCGATTCTTTTCTGGAGACGCTGCGCCATTCTCCGCTAGAGACGCTACGCGGTCGAAGTCGTAGTAGAACCCCGTGTCTGTCCAGGGACCAATCGTAACCTTGGTTTCGGGAAACAAGGTCTGCACGGCCATCGCCAAGATATGGGCACAGGTATGCCGAATCCGCAGCAACACCTGCGGGTCACTCTGAGCGAGCAAGGATTTTTCGGAAGCAGCCTCGGGGGAACTAATCATATCTGTTCAGGACTAGAATGATAATCGTTCTCAATTTAACATTGAACTTTCCATCAGGGTTGACGCAGTTTGATGATTTCTGGGGCACTCAGCGCCCCAGAAATCATCAAACTGCTTTGGGCTTTTCGTCGCCAATGCGTCAGTCCTATCCATATTGATGCGGCTTCCCCAGTCAAAGGCTAGGCTTCAATAAAGCGCTGTTCCCCTTCGTTGGCGGTTACATTTTCGTATAACCCCTTGCTTCGGCGCACCAGTTTCGTAAAGCCCATGCTTTTGTAGTCACCATCGGATTTAGGGACAACAACCCCTCCAGGCGCTGTAATTAGTCGCTTGACCGGGGCATTTGCATCAGTTGTGCCCAGATCGCATTGAGCGACTTCACACAATTCACCCCAAGTCGAAATGGTGTGGCTCATGGGATGCAATACTTCCAGAACTTCATTGGTATCGAGGCAACGGTAAACATAAATTGGCATGGGTTGGGCTTCCACTATTGTTGCTGGCTGTTTCTCAAATCAGACTCCAGTCATTCAGGCTCTAGGAATATTGGGCAAATTTCTCGGCTTTGAGAAATGGCCTGGCAAAAATCTATCCTTTCCACTGTTTTGGGACAAAAATTTCTCTGGGACGTGGCATTCTCATCGAACATTGTCTAGATTTGGGATAAGAAACTATCACCGAAGAAACGCCCTCCCCAAGCCAAAATTAAGGCAAACATGATCGCGGCGATCGCCTGCCTCATCATCAGTTGTAGGGCAAACTTGAACGACTGTTCACGGGCGATCGTCAGTGCTGTCACTAGACAGGGCAACAGAACTCCCGCCAGATAAACGCCCGTGAGAATTTGCACCGGGGACAACAGGCTGACTGTAGTAGGTTCCGCGAACAGCAGTAGTCCATCTTTGCGAATCGACGCCAGAATAATCGGTAATGCCGCTTCCGATGGTAGGCGAAACAGCCCCATTGCCGGATCAAGCAACCGACTCAGACCATTCAAAACACCTAGCCAGTCCAGGACAGAGGCAATCAATGTGATGACCAGAAAGATGGGAATGGCATTGGTGAAGAACTGGTTGAGGGTTCCCCTTGTCTCGCGCCAAATAGCTGCCCATCGGGGAACTTCTAGAAACGCGCGATGCTCAATCACTAGACTGTTTTGGGGAGAACGAGCTGACTTGGGCGCAATCAGGCGCATATAAATCAACGTTGTGATCGTCAGGTAGACCAGGTAGGGAATGACCAAGTAAGGTAAATTCGCTGCGCTAAACACCCCCAGCGTGGCACCCAATTGATAGGAGCAAGCAGAACCAAAGGCGATCGCTGAAATGCAGGTTTTGCGGGAACAACTAGAACAGGCACGGGTGCTAATTACGGCTGGCACATTACAACCAAACCCCATAATGACGCGCACCAAATCTCGTCCCGATACACCGAAGGGGCGTAACAATGGATGCAGGGCAACGGTGATTCGTTCGACTAAACCACTCGCTTTGTAAGCCCCCAAGAATAGAGCGTAAAGTATGACCGTCGGCACGGCCCAGACAAACAGCAACGGACCCATTGTGACCAAGCCATAACGTCCAATCAAAATTTCCCTGGGTAGGGACGGTAAGCCAGAGAGCATTCCTACAGTCGGTTCAACCATTCCCTGTACGAGTGGATCAACGATCGCAGCAAACGTATTGGCAAACCAGACCGCAAGGACGGCGGGTATCAGCAGCAAGGCGATCGCCAACAGCCAACCCCAACGGGAATGCTCCAACAATGTTGGACGCGGTTCAATTCGCCATCCCAATGGCATCGGTTGCCAGTACTCAGGAAACACAGAGGGCTGCTCAATTGCGGCTTGAATGTCTTGGCGTTGCGTTGTGTTTAAGTGCCGAGCATCCACTGGAATCAACGTAAGATTGGCGGCCTGTTGCCAGCGCTGGATCGCCTGCTGTGTCAATTCAGAGGACAATACCTTATCCCAAAAGGTCATCACCACAATGCCCCTTTTGCCATTCACCAAGGGAAGCAGATCCGCCAAATCTTCATCGGCATGCGTTGCTTTCACAACCAGTAAAATCGTGTCGTGCCTCTGAAGTTGTTCCAGTGCTGCGCGGGTGGTAGCGGTGTCAGAGCGGTATAGAATCCCCGGTGTATCAACAAAGGTCATCCTGTCTCCTGGATAGGTTTCACAGGTCACCGTAGAGCCACGAAAATTGGTGCTGTAGGAAGAGCGCCCCGTGAGTGAGGCAACCAGTTGAGATTTGCCGGTGTTTTCTTTACCGATGATGACGATCGACCTTTGGGTGGAAGGCGTGAGGAGGGGCATGATCGGAGCGTGGGGAAGTGGAGAATGGGTTTAACAAAGACAGTCGTTGTCACAGCAGGAGAGGTCATCCAGAAACATGCCGTCCTGTCGATAGCTATTTAGGGGAGTGGGGTCAATGCCGAGGCGTTGGGCGATCGCATTTGCAACAACGGCAAAACGCTGGCGAAACTTATAGATAAAACAGAAGATGAGGTTATCGTGCCGTACAGAAGGCCCAACGACAAATAATCCAGAAGTTGTAGTAGATTCATCCTCTTCAGTTAACCTGGCATAGCCTTCAGACCAGTT
>JBCBSL010000221.1:0-9799 GCA_039819145.1 Cyanobacteria bacterium J06638_22 | reverse complement strand
ATAGAGCCGCAGCACTTCTCGCGCCTTCAGTCGCTGCCCCTGGAGGCTTTTGATTCCCGCTCTAAAAATAAAAACTATGGCGCTTTGGGAAAAGCTGGGTTTAAATCGGTGGAAACACTAGCAATAAGGCGGCGATGGGCGAGCAGGGCAAATACCACGGGCAGCGACTGAAGGCGCGAGAAGTGCTGCGGCTCTATGCAGCGGGAGAGCGGGACTTCCGGGGCACCATTTTGCGGGGCTGCAACTTTCGGGGAGTTGACCTATCGGGAGCCGACTTTAGCGGGGCAGATATTCGCAGTGCGCGATTTGTGGAGGCGATGCTACGCGGAGCAAATTTTTGCCATGCTCAGGCAGGACTACAGCGGCACTTTTGGTTTGGGCAGGTCATAACTGTGCTTGCGATTTCAGTTATAGCAGGCCTAATGCAAGGATTTGTTGGTGGATCGATTGGACTCCTATTAGTTGAGTCTGATCTAGGAGGTGTGCTTGTTGGCATTTTAGGGCTCATTGGTGTTGCAAGTGCATTTTTTGCGATTGCTTACCAAGGGTTCACAATCAATGCACTGGGTAGTGTTGCTGTTCTCACTATTTGCGCTTTTGCTATCGCTTTCAGTGGTTCTGTAGCTCAAGTTCTTGCTTTCGCCTTCTATATTGGTGGCTTTACCACCGTCACTACCGCTGTTGCTTTCACTTTCGCTAGCTTTCTCACTGGCGTTGGTGCTATTGCCTACATTGTCATTGCCGCTGGCGCTGTTGCCTACGCCATCGTCGCTGCTAGTGCCGTTAATGCAAATATCACTTTCGCTGTTACTGGTGCCAGCGCTAGCACCAGCGCCAGCTTATTGTTCTTAGCCTATATCAACCGATGCGTTCATATATTCGACTCTAAATTTGAGAAGCTTCGTATTATCGGGCTATTTTTTGCTTCCATATACGGAACGACCTTTAGCGGTGCTGATTTGACTGGAGCAACCTTCGCCCATGCCCGCCTCAAAAGCACCAACTTTGCTGATGCTCGCCAGCACCCTACTACCCTCACCCATGTCCGCTGGCACCATACCCAAAAGCTCGATCGCACTCGCTTCGGTTCCAGCATTCTGCAAGACCACCGCGTCCGCAACCTCCTCACTACCCTCAACGGCGTTGAGCAGGATTTCTCTCATGCCAATTTACGAGGGGCAAATCTGGCAGATGCCAACCTTCATCGTGCCAACCTCAAATCGGCGAACCTTAACGGAGCAATTCTTTGTGGGGCAGAACTCCAAGGTGTAACCCTGACAGAAGCCTCCTGTCTCGAAACTGACTTTATAAGAGCCGATTTAACCGGGGCCTGTGTGGAAGCCTGGAATATTGATAGCACGACCTGTCTAGAAGGTGTCCACTGCGATTTCATCTTTCTGCGCCGCAACGAAGAAGAACGCCGTCCCAGCAGTGGCGTCTTCCAACCCGGAGAATTTACTAAGCTCTTCCAGGAAGTGCTCAGCACTATCGACTTGATTTTCCAGCATGGAGTCGATTGGCAAGCGTTCACTCGCACCTTTAGTGAAGTGCAGGCACAGCATGAAGCAGCAGGCCTATCAGTACAGAGCATCGCTAACAAAGGCGATGGAGTTGTGGTTGTTAAGCTAAATGCGGCTCCTGATGCTGATAAATCTGCTATCCACCAGGCCTCCATGGAAGTGTATCAAGTGGCTCTGAAGGAAGCCGAAGCCCGCTACAAAGCCCAGCTTTCAGCAAAAGATGACCAAATTGCGATCTATCGCGAGCAGAGTGCCAAGATGGAAGGCATTGTCGAGATTCTGGCAAATCGACCAATCAATGTGGATGTGAAAGCAACGGCGGAGAGTAAATCGATGCAAGGAAACGACTACAGCCGCAATGTCTCGATTGGCGGCGACTTCAACGCAACGAACAGTAACGTCACCCTTAACTTGGGCGAAATCAGCGGACAGGTGAGCAACCAGATCAACCAACTGCCTGATGGTGCCCCCGAACCGGGCAAGCCCAGCCTCAAAGCCCTGCTCACCCAACTGCAAGCGGCCATTGAAGCCGACAAAGAACTCAGCGATATCGAAAAGAAGGAAGCCTTTGGTGAAGTGGCAAAGCTGGCGGAGGCGGGGAGCGCTCCTCAAGCGAATGCGATGCAGCGGGTAGCGAGGCGGGCGGCGGATAATCTGAAATCTATTGCCGAGCCACTGACGGAAGCGTCTAATTTGGCAGAGGCTTGCAAGAACCTCCTGCCGCTAATTTTGCCGTTGTTTGCGCTGCTGTAAGTATCCCAGGGGTCGGGTGCCTTCAAGGGGGCTAGGGGTCGGGTGCCTTCAAGGCACCCGACCCCTGAAACCTTCAAAACAGCTTGGCCGTGTGGTTTTTGGCGTCGAACTCAAACCGCTGCTTAAAGTCCGTCACGCCATAGATGTTGAAGGTGATGGCGGGTTCGTCGCCCAGGGGCTCGACGCTGTGGATGGCGTTGGGCAAAAAGCTGATGAGGTCGCCGGGAGATAGGGTGCGATCGCCCACCAACTCAATGCGATCGGGATGCTCTGGAGTTGGAGCCTTGCGCCAAAAGCGATTCTTTTCCTGGCCGTTGACCACCGCTACAATGCCCCAGGTGCCGTGGTTGTGGATGGGGGAGGGTTGCCCCGGTAGCCACGCCACCATCTGCACCGTCAGCGGAAACTGGTGGTCTTGGTAGAGGAATCGGACAGACCAGCCGGGGTTGGGCTTGGGTTGGACGAACTCGAACTGGAGCCAGTAGGAGCTGTTGAGGAGCTTGCGAACTAAGGGGGCGATCGCCTCAATGCGTCGTCCATCATCGGGTTCTGCGGCCAAAATATCTTCCACTTCGGTGAGAAAACGGTATAGCCGGTAGGGTGTTTCAGGAACCTCTAATTCGGCCAAATCCAATGAAATGCAGTTTCCGTTTTCTTGCACCAACCAATCTTGGCTGATGTCTAATTGTTCTTTTTCCACCGTTAACATAAAACGCTTACCTAGAAGGATGATCGGAGAATAGTGAACTCAATAAAGATGAACGGGCGATCGCGATACAGCGTCTTTTTATCGGTTTATATTTCAGCCCACCCTAATCTTAAAACGTCTAAATCGATGCTCTGGATGTTTTTTAGGTTGCTTCAGAATAGCGTAGCGGTTGGTTCTGTAAGTAGGGAATGTTGCAGCACATTGTGTATAGCGAAGGGCTCAAATTTAGCGATGCCTTTTATGGAAAGCGTGAATTCTACGCGCCAGTCCAATCTCTCAGTGCTGCGATCGCAACCGTTTATTGTAATTTGCTGATCTCGAATAGAAAAGAGGCTTGGAGGATGAAATGAGTGGCTTTCGGATAGCTCAAGCCCTCTTTGTGAAAGCATTGTAGAAAAAACTACGATGCTCAAAACTATGGCGTGGACATCAAGTATTTATCACCCCTGCATGAATGTGTCACTTCGACAAGTGAATATTTTTGAGATGAATTTCTAAAAAAAATCTAATTTCCCACATCCAATTGAAATCGTTAGTCGTATCAGGTGCAGCGCGGCGATTCCACGGGGGAAATAATGACTTCCCTGAAGCTATTTCATGTCTGATGCTGAAGTCGAGCGTGTTGTAAGTCATCTAGTTTTGTGCGGAGAGATTCATGAAAGCGAAGTATTTTGTTGCTCTTGCTGTAGCATCCATTCTGACTGTTGGACTGGCTCCTCTATCGAGTAATTTTCGTCAGGCGCAAGCCAACCCCTGCGCGAGTGTAAACCCCTGTGCAGGTTCTAATCCTTGCGCTGGAGTCGATCCTTGCGCCGGAGCGAATCCTTGCGCTGGAGTCGATCCTTGTGCAGGTTCTAATCCTTGCGCTGGAGTCGATCCTTGCGCCGGAGCGAATCCTTGTGCGGGTGTTGATCCCTGTGCCGGAGCGAATCCTTGTGCTGGAGTCGATCCTTGTGCGGGTGCCAATCCTTGTGCGGGTGTTGACCCCTGTGCTGGAGCGAACCCTTGCGCTGGAGCGAACCCTTGCGCGGGTGCAGGGTCTGAAACCATAGGTGCCACGGCTCCCGAGGTCTACACGGCTCCAAATGGCTTGGCGATTCGTGGTGCTGACCCCGTTGCTTACTTCACCGAAGGCGCTGCTGTAATCGGAAGCAGCGAGTATCAGTACGAGTGGGAGGGTGCGACCTGGCAATTCGCCAGCGCTCAAAACCGCGATATGTTTGCTAGCAATCCTGAGCAATATGCTCCGCAGTATGGCGGCTACTGCGCTAAGGCTATGACTGAAGGTAATTTGGTTTCCGTTGATCCAGAGGCATGGCGCATCGTTGATGGCCAGCTATATCTCAACTACAGCATGGATGTGCAACAGATCTGGCTACAGGATGTTCCTGGCAACATCACCCTCGCTGATGCCAATTGGCCGGATGCTCTGGTGGGTAACACGGTCTTTGAATAAGGGGCTTTGAGTAAGGGTTTCGTTGGGCGTCATCAGATGTCGGCTTTAGATGTTGGCTTTCATAGAAATCGTGGGAACTTTGGACGGTGCCCACTCTACGGGAGCGGACTTGAAGCGATCGCCCTAACCAAATCAAACTCACGACCTGAATTCAAACGACCCAGTTAGCGTTGCCGATTTGCTCGTACTCTCTAGCCCCTCTTCCCACTTGCGGAAGGGGGGCATTGAATTTGATGGCCGTAGCCACCAAACTCAGGGGCAAATGTTAACTTTTCTTAGGAGACTGTAAATGGACATTACATCTCACTTCACGGGATGCAGTTTCCCCATATTCTGTTAAGCAGATGTCGTTTGACCGCTACACCTTCAGTCAGATGTCGAATCCATCGTGCTGGGTGGGTTGTAGGGTTCATTTGTGATGTTTGGCGTTTGTACGTAATCTCTGCAAGAACTGGGATTACGTCCCGCGCTTTTTCTATCCGGTCACGTTGCCGCTCATAATACTTTTTGAAAAACGCGATTTAACTGGGTTTGCCAAGTATGGAAAACGATCAGAAACCAACCGTTATTGTTACGGGTGCGTCCTCTGGGGTCGGGCTGAATGCTGCTAAGTCCCTTTCCGACCGGGGATGGCATGTCATTATGGCCTGCCGCAATTTGGACAAAGCGAAAGACGTGGCACAGTCGATCGGGATGCCCGTCGAAAACTACACGGTTCTTCACCTCGACCTGGCCTCTCTCGCAAGCGTTCGTCGTTTTGTTGAAGACTTTCGGGCTCTGGGTCGTCCGCTTCACTCCGTGGTATGCAATGCGGCGGTTTACTATCCGTTGCTGAAGGAGCCGATGCGTAGTGAAGATGGCTATGAATTGAGCGTTGCGACGAACCATTTGGGTCACTTCCTGCTGTGCAATCTGTTGCTGGACGACTTGAAGAATTCGCCTGCCGCTGACAAGCGTATGGTGATTTTAGGAACAGTGACGGCGAATCCGAAGGAGTTGGGTGGCAAGATTCCTATTCCTGCACCGCCGGATCTGGGTGACCTCCAGGGCTTTGAGCAGGGCTTCAAAGCGCCGATTTCGATGATCAATGACAAAAAGTTTAAGTCTGGCAAAGCCTATAAGGATAGCAAGCTCTGCAATGTGCTGACGATGCGTGAGTTGCACCGTCGCTATCACGGCGAGACGGGTATTACGTTCAATTCGCTCTATCCGGGTTGCGTTGCGGATACGCCGTTGTTCCGCAACCATTACTCGCTGTTCCAAACCATTTTCCCCTGGTTCCAGAAGAACATTACGGGGGGCTATGTGTCGCAGGAGTTGGCGGGCGATCGCGTTGCCCAAGTGGTTGCTGAAGATGAGTTTAACCAGTCCGGGGTGTACTGGAGCTGGGGGAATCGCCAGAAGCCCGGTCGCCGTTCGTTCGACCAGGAGGTGTCGAATGAGGCGCAGGATGATGCGAAGGCTCGCAAGCTTTGGGATTTGAGTGCAAAGTTGGTTGGCATGGTGTAGGGCTGTTGCATACTTTGTGACCTGATTGATAGCTAGATCCCTACACTGCGACCCGTGGGCATTGGGGGTGCTTCGCCCCCCAAACCCCCTGACTGGGGGAACGGAGCTCGTTCCCCCAGACCCCCTTCCGCAAAGGGCTTTTGCATTAGAGGCGTTAGGCCGCTTCGCATCGGTGAGGTGCATCTGGTTGATGCTGTTGGACATTCTTTTTGCTTGTGGCGTATGTGCTGAGATAAAGCCAATCGTGATTTGCAAGCTCCGCAATGCGAGGCTTTTGAGACAAAATCTAAAATCCAAAATCTAAAATCCAAAATTGGCTGGGGTATTAATAGTCGTTGCAATCTTGGGCGATCGCCCAGTCCAGCTATTAGAATCGATGTGTTTTGACCGTGGGGCGTTCCTCGTGGAAACGGTTTACTGGCTTTGCTTTGCGGTTGGCGGTGTTTTTGTCTTCCTGTCGGCAGTAGGTGGGTTAGATGGGGCAGACATTGCTGACGCCGATGTTGACCTTGGCATGGAGGCTGAGGTCGATGAAGAGGTGGATCTGGAGCTTGTCGATCCAGGGGATGCTCCGCAGCGTAAGCGGCGTGTTCGTGCGCCTCGTCCCCGCTTCCCGCTTCTCCCCCTGCTTGCGAGCTTTAAATTTTGGACGTTTGGCAGTTGCTTTTTTGGGCTGACCGGACTTGTTTTGACTGCGATGGGCGTTAGCCCTACGGTGGTGGCGATCGCTGCTGTCCTGATGGGTGGTGTCTGTGGTTTGGGTATGGCCTGGGTCCTTCGATCGCTCCGTCGCCGCCAAGTCAATAGCTTGGTGAAAACGACCGATCTGGCCGGACTGGCAGGGGTCGTCGAGATTCCGCTGAGCGCCGATAGCCGGGGTAAGGTGCGTCTCAATGTCAAAGGCAGCCTGGTTGATTTCATTGCCTATACCAATGAGGAGCGGGTCTTGGAGGCGGGCGATCGCGTCTTCGTTGTCGGTACCGAACAGGAGTGTCTCTGGGTCGTTGCATCCGACACGGTGGAATCGTCTAATGCTTCATCGCGGAAACCCTAAGGCAAGGATTGTAGGTGGATGGAGGCATAGGACGATGCGACACATTCACCGCCCCTAGCCCTTCCCTGCTGCGGGGTTCATTGTGCAGTTATTCATTAATCCTCACTCAACTATGACTTCTTCTCCACGTCTGGTCACACGGTTTGACCGCCACGAAGAGAGCGACATCATCATCGCTTCTGAAACGATGTCTGAACCAGCAGGGCTGGCTCAGCTTGAAACGACGTCTGAGGCGCTACCAACTCAAGCCCAATTCCTATCTATCCCTGTCGCCCCGATCGCCCTCACCATCGTCGGGGCGTTATTTGTGGCCTGGTTTCTCCAGTCGTTTCTCAAAATCTGTAACCCCAACGAAATCCTAGTGCTATCGGGGCGGAAGCATCGCACCGAGTCGGGGCAGGAGGTGGGCTACCGCGTCATTTTTGGCGGGCGAGTGATCACGATTCCCATACTGGAAAATGTCCGCCGCATGGATCTCAGCACCATGCCTGTGCCGGTGGAAGTGACCAATGCCTACTCCAAAGGGGGCACGCCGCTGGATATTCAGGCGATCGCCAATGTCAAAGTTTCCAGTGACCCACAGACAGTGGGCAATGCGATTGAGCGCTTTTTGGAGCGCGATCGCTCGGAGATTTCGCGGGTTGCGCGGGAAACCCTGGAGGGGAACTTGCGGGGTGTTGTGGCAACCCTCACGCCGGAACAGGTGAATGAAGATCGGCTACAATTTGCCGAACGCATTGCCCACGATGTCTCACGGGATTTGAACAAGCTGGGGTTGCACCTCGACACCCTGAAGATTCAAAGTGTTGCGGACAAGATGGACTATCTCCGTTCCATCGGGCGTAAGCGGATTGCCGAAATCATTCGAGATGCGGAGATTGCTGAAGCGGAGGCGATGAGTCAGGCCAACCGCACGGAAGCAGAGACGATGCAGCAAGCGGAAGTTGCCAAGTCCCAAGCCCTTGCCGTGATTCAGCAACGGCAAAATGAGTTTCGCACCATCAAGGCGGAGCTCGAGCAACAGGCCAAATCCGAAGAGGAACGCACCGCAGCAGCGGCCAAGGAAGCCCGTGCCCGCGCCGAGCAGCAGTTGCAAACCGTGCGGGCAGAACTGGAACGGCTGCGGCTGCAGGCGGATCAGGTGTTGCCTGCGGAAGCGGATCGGGAAGCGCGCACCTTTTTTGCCAAAGGACAGGCGGCGGAGCTGGCGGAAAATGCGAAGGCGGCGGCGCTGGTTAACGAAATGCTGGCGGATGTATGGCAGCGAACGGGGTCGGATGCGTCAGAGCTGTTCTTGATTCAGCAAATTGAGATGGTGCTGAAGGAAGCGGCCAAGGTGCCCAATCGCCTACATTTGCACAATGTGAACGTGATTGATAACGGGGATGGGCGATCGCTGACGGGGCTGATGAATACCTACCCAGAGATGGTCAAACGCTTCCTCGATCAGGTGGAGCAAACCCTGGGCATTGCGGTCCGCCTCAACTTGGAGAACAAGGGCAATGGCAAGGTCGAAGTGCCCCTCGAAGCGACGCCCGTTTCATCGCCTGAAACGACCCAATAAGGCTGGCTAGACTGCGGTGTTGAGGTGCAAATGGGCGATCGCCACAAGCCTGTGACCTTCAAACCCCAGCCTCAACCTAGTCGCCTCAATTCACTATTAACCCACCGTTCAAACCATTATCTAAAACGCATTCAGCTTTGCTCCAGGAGAGTTTCCAATGGAAGTTATTTTTGCCCTTTTTGTGTTGCTTGGTCTGGGTGCCAGCGCGGGCACCTTCGTGATTCGCAACCTTTATTACATCTGTCAGCCCAACGAAATGTTGATTTTTGCGGGGCCGACGCGCAAATTAGAGGGCGATCGCCAGGTGGGCTATCGTTTGGTCAAGGGCGGGAGCAGTCTCCGGGTTCCGTTGATTGAACGAGCCTTGCGGATGGATCTGAGCAATATGATCATCGATCTGGAAGTTTCCAATGCCTACTCCAAAGGGGGCATTCCCCTGACGGTTGAAGGGGTGGCGAATATCAAAGTTGCGGGGGAAGAGCCTGCCATTCACAATGCGATCGAGCGTCTGCTGGGGAAAAGCCGGGACGAAATTGAGCAAATGGCGAAGGAAACCCTGGAGGGGAACCTGCGGGGGGTGCTCGCGAGCCTGACGCCGGAGCAGGTGAACGAAGACAAGATGGCCTTTGCCAAGAGCCTGCTGGATGAGGCGGAAGATGACCTGGTGAAGCTGGGTCTGGTACTCGATACTCTGAAGATTCAGAACATTTCCGATAACGTCCACTATCTTGATTCCATTGGGCGCAAACAACAAGCCGACCTGCAACGGGATGCCCGCATCGCTGAAGCCAGCGCCAAGTCCCAATCTGCCATCCAGACCGCTGAGAACCAGAAGATCACGTCGCTGAGTCAAATTGAGCGTGATCTAGGCATTGCCCGTGCCGATGCCGAGCGGCGCATCACCGATGCCCTCACCAAGCGCGATGCGGTCGTGGCCGAAGCCGAGGCGGAAATTGCCGCCGAGCTGGCTCGGATTCAGGCGGAAGTTCCGGTGCAGCAGGAGCGCATTAAGCAGGTGGAGCAACAGCTACAAGCAGATGTGATTGCCCCTGCCGAAGCCAATTGCAAGAAGGCCATTTCCCAGGCACAGGGGGCAGCGGCTCGCATTGTTGAGGATGGCAAAGCCCGGGCGGAGGGGACGTTGCGGCTGGCCGAGTCCTGGAAATCCGCTGGCAGCAGCGCCCGTGATATCTTCCTGTTGCAACAACTCGAGCCCCTGTTGCAGATCCTGACG
>JBCBSL010000220.1:0-9839 GCA_039819145.1 Cyanobacteria bacterium J06638_22 | reverse complement strand
AAAATACTGTATTCCTCAGTATTTTTCACGATGCGACATCAAATACGGTCGTCATCAAAGGGTTTTTGCGTTTAGATGGAATGCAAGAGTATAAACCCATCATGGATGTCCTAGTGGGTGCCCTCGAGAATGTTCAAGCTCTGACGATCGATGTCAGAGATCTGGAGTTTCTCAATAGTTCTGGTATCAGCACGCTCTCCATGTTTGTGGTCAAGGTCAGAGAGCGCAAGGACGTGCATCTCACCTTACGTGGTTCAGAAGCGGTACTTTGGCAAACCAAATCGTTGAAAAATCTTCAGCGGCTAATGCCCAGCCTCACCCTGGAATATGTTTGAACCCATGAAGAGTTGTGATGGAGCCAAACCCTAGTGTTGACAATGCAGTGCTACAAGAGGTCGCGGAGCTCCGCGCGGAAGTCGCACGCCTGCAGCAGGAAAACAACGATCTCCAGCTAACCCTCCTGGCCACAGCAGAGCATGGAGACACGGTTGAGTCGGAGCTGCATGCAACCAATCGGCAACTTCAGTCGGAGATCCTACAGCGTCGCAAAGCCCACGCGACCCTTCAAGATATTTTAGAAACGGTCTTGAAGGACAAAGCCGACCTGGAACTGATTCTCGAGGCAACGGCAACCCATGGAGATACGCTGGAGTATCAGCTCTACACCCAGGCCGTCGAAACGATGCGTCAGAGTGAGGAGTTGTTTCGGGCTATTTCTGAATCCACGCCTATCCTGATGATTCTCACGCAGCGGCTAGACGGGGCCATTGCCTTTGCGAATTCCACCTCTATCGATCAGTTGGGGATGGACTCGCAGGAGTTACAACGCTATTACTTGCGCGATTTCTTGGTCCATCCTGGCGATGAACGACGGTTGATCGAACGCTTTCGAGAAGAGGGATCGGTGAAGAATGAGGAGATTCAGGTAAAGCGGGCAAATGGTGAGAACTTTTGGGTGTCTGCTTCGGTGCATCCCCTGCGTTTGGGCGAAGGTGAAACGTTACTAACGACGCTATACGACATCAGTAGCCGCAAACAAGCCGAAGCCTCGTTGCTAAATTACCAGCAGCTCCTGGAGCAACAAGCACAGGATTTGGAAGAACGGGTTGAGCAGCGAACTGCAGAGCTGCGGCAAGCCGAAGAGATGTATCGCAGTATCTTTGAAAATGCGGTTGAGGGAATCTATCAAGTTTCTCCACAGGGAAAATACCTTAGCGCTAATCCCGCGTTAGCCGAAATTTTAGGGTATGCCTCAGCCGAAGAACTGATGGAAACGGTCACAAATATCGATCACCAAATCTATGTGCAGCCGATGCGTCGGTTTGAGCTGATTGCCTATCTCAAGCGCTATGACTCGGTATCTGACTTTGAGTCGGAAATCTATCGCAAGGATGGCGGCATCATCTGGGTATCTGAAAATGTGCGCTCAATTGTGGGGGACGATGGGGAAATCATCTGCTTCGAGGGGAGTGTGCAAAACATCACCCACCGCCGTCGCACCCAAGATGAGCTGCGTCGCCATCGCCGCCGGACAGAACAGTTGTTGCTCAACATTTTGCCGCAACCGATAGCCGAGCGTCTGAAACAAGAAGAGAAGACGATTGTAGACAGTTTCAGCCATACGGCGGTCATGTTCGCCGATATTGTAAATTTCACAGCAATTTCTTCTAAGCTGTCGCCGGAAGAGGTAGTGGAACTGCTCAATTCGGTTTTCTCCACCTTTGACCAACTGGCAGAGCTAAAACGGGTGGAAAAGGTGAAGACCATTGGCGATGCTTATATGGTGGTGGGGGGCGTCCCGAAGTCTATTGAGGATCCGGCTGGGGCAATGGCCGATATGGCGCTGGCCATGCAGAAAGTAGCACAAACCTTCCCGCCGATTGGCGACCAACCCATCACCCTGCGGATTGGGATTCACCTAGGGCCTGTTACAGCAGGCATTATTGGGGTGCAAAAGTTTAGCTATGACCTTTGGGGGGATACCGTCAATGTGGCAAGCCGGATGGAAATGTTGGGAGAACCTGGGCGGATTCAGGTAACGGAAACCCTGTTTGAGGAGCTGCGCGATCGCTATCGATTCGAGGAACGGGGATTGATTGAGGTCAAGGGGAAGGGACTGATGAAAACCTATTGGCTGGTTGGCAAGATCAAGTCATACCAGCGGCACTTGGTGAACCCTGCCGTCAGCAAAGAAACGCCCTCCCCTAGAAAAAGCCTGGGTACTGGAAAAGCAAGAAGTGCGATCGCCTCGAACGGCATGGAAGAGCGGCAACCGAGAGAGACCCAAACAACAAGGGATCCGCATACAACGATCCCCGCCGTCGACTTCCCCTCCGACTTGTCAGAATACACATCCGATGCATTCTGATCCTGATGGGCTGATGCTGATGTGTTTGGATCAACTGAATTTGACTCTGACGCTATGCCGTCGTTTTCTGGTGCTCAGCCATAGCATCGACAAACTTTTCAAACAAGTAGTCGGCATCGTGAGGGCCAGGGCTGGCTTCCGGGTGATATTGCACGGAGAACAGCGGCAGGGTCTTGTGTTGAATGCCAGCAATAGTGCAATCATTCAGATTCAAATGGGTGATCTCCACTTGGGCATCGTCAAGGGAGTCGGCAGCGATCGCAAATCCATGGTTTTGGCTGGTAATTTCGACCCGTTGCTGCAAGCCTGCTGGTTGATTCAGGCCACGATGGCCAAACTTGAGCTTAAAGGTTTGGGCTCCCATGGATAGTCCGAGAATCTGATGCCCCATACAGATGCCGAATACAGGTTTTTGGGCATCGAGCAGTGCTTTTGCCGTGGTGATGCCGTCTTGAACCGCAGCTGGATCCCCTGGCCCATTGGACAGGAAAATACCATCTGGGTTGTAGCTCAAAATTGTTTCGGGTGGCGTGCTGGCCGGAACCACGATGACACGGCACCCATAGCGGGCAAGCCGTCGCAAAATGTTGCGTTTGATCCCAAAGTCGATTGCGACAACGATAAAGGTCGTGCTCCTTTTCGACAATGAATCCGAAAACTCCCAAACGCGATCGGTTGGTTCGTCCCATTCGTAAATTTGGGGAGTGGTGACGTCCTTCACCAGATTTAGCCCTGCCATGCTGGGAGCGGCTTGCACCTCCAGGAGCAATTCTGCGGGGTCCAAAATCTCGCTCGAAATACCACCATTCATGGCACCGACGGAGCGAATTTTTCGAGTCAGCGCCCGGGTGTCGATGCCAAAAATACCAGGAATGTTGTGTTCGGCGAGATAGTCGGGCAAAGATTGCGTAGAGCGCCAATTGCTCGGGCGGTGGCAAATGTTGCGGGCGATCGCCCCCCGCACGTGAGGCCGTGCCGACTCTTCATCGTCGGCATTCACGCCCGTGTTCCCGAGTTCTGGGTAGGTGAAGGTGACGATTTGCCCACAATAGCTGGGATCGGTCAGCACTTCTTGATAGCCCGTCATCCCGGTGTTGAAGACGACTTCGCCGATGATCGTTCCAGTTGCGCCAAAAGACCATCCCCGGAAGGTGGTTCCATCGGCCAAAACGAGCAATGCGGGTTGATGAGTTGCGATCGCCATGAATACATCCCAATAGGTCGTGCCAAGAGCAATAGATCTCGCCAGAAAACTGATCTTGCCAGAACAGAAAAATCAGCCTGCCAAGGGATACTAGCGCAACGAGGCCGGAAATTCTAGTCATTCCGAACAGTGCCCCTTTCCCAAGGATGGATCCAAAAAAGGATGGATCCAAAAATCGGCGTTGCAGAAAAGTAGTATGAATCAAAACGACGTTTCGAGCCTACACCACCGCTTTTATCCCAAGCATCAGCAACGCCCAAAAATCAGACCCATGCTGAAAACCTTGATTTTGGGTTTTGCGGTCACCACCCGCGCAACCCAAAATCAAGGTTTCTTTGGGTTTTGGCTTGCATTCAGGTTCTGCCGACAACCCGTCTTCATTCGCTGATGTTGAGTTGATGTTGAGTTGAGGTTGGAGTGATTGAAAATAGGTCGGTTCGGGTATGGTGAATTAAAGAGGGCAGAGTGAGAGAACCTGGCATGATCAACGCAAAAACCGCCTCGCTGATTGCGATTGGGTTGCTTCTGGGATTGGGAAGCGGCTGTCGCCTAGCATCCATTTCAGACGCAGAGTCAGACGCAAACGCAGATGGGGATGTTGTAGAAGCGATCGCGACGAACCCTACTCCGGCTCCCGCTCTCGAAACCGCAACCCCTGCGACGGAACCATCGGCAGCTCCAGATCCGGCACCCGACAACTCGGAGGCTAATTACCAACGCGGGTTGGAACAGGCAACACAAGCCGCGAATTTAGGGCAGGTTGCCCAATCACGGGATGATTGGCGATTGGCAGCCGCCCAATGGCAGCGTGCGATTGAGCTGATGCAAACGATACCCGCTAGCAGTGCCAACTACGCCACGGCTCAGGCAAAAATTCCAGAATACCAACGGAATCTTGCCGTTGCCGAACAGCAGGCCAACCGCCCAATTGTGAATCCTTCTCCATCGCCCGCTGCGACGGCCTCTCGCCCTGCACCGCCTCCGGTTGCCCCTGCCACCGTAGCTGCCGCGCCCGTTGTCCAAACGCCCCAGCAGCCAGCGCCACAACCCGTCGCTGCTGAGCCCCAGGTCTTTCGCGCACCTATCGTCCGCCGCATCGGTGGAACGCCTGTGGTTAATGCTCGCTTCAATGGCAATCGGAGTTTTCCGATGATTGTGGATACGGGGGCAAGTGGAACCGTCATTACCCAGCAAATGGCTGCCATGCTGGGCGTTGTTCCGGTGGGGCAAGCCCGAGTCAACACCGCTAGCGCAACGAATGTTGCATTTCCACTGGGTTACGTAAACTCCGTTGAGGTGGCCGGAACAACCATCGACAATGTGTTGGTCGCCGTTGCCGGTCCCCAACTGTCGGTGGGACTGTTAGGCCAAGATTTCTTCCAGAATTTTGATGTCACTATTCGGGAGCAGGAAGTTGAATTCCGCCCCCGCTAGAGGACTTGAGCTTGCATGACTGGCTTATGCTCAGCCCAAATCTGGTAAACCCACCTATTGTTTGCGACCGCTCCATTGGAGCGGTCGCAAACAATAGGTGGGTTTTATGACTGGGTTTGATTATCCGGTCAAGTCTTAAGGAAGGCGGCAAGGGCTTCGACCTTATCCCAGGCTGCGCCACTGCTCAGGACATCCCGTGCGGTTTGGATCCCTTGGGCGATCGCATCGGGGAGTGCTGCGTCCGGTGAGGCACCCCCAACTTTCATCGCCAGCGCTGCGTTTAAGGCCACGGCATCTCGTTGGGCTTCGGTGCCCTTGCCCTGCAACACTTGCTGCAAGATGCCCACATTGTCGGACAGCTCTCCCCCTTTCAATGCGGTGGTTGGGGCTGGCGTTAGCCCAAAGTCTTCCGGTCGGATTTGGGTCGTTGTTAATGCGCCCTGGGATACGACGGCCAACTGTGTTGGAGCTGCTAACCCTGCCTCATCCAGCGTTTCCAGTCCATGTAGCACGACCGCCTCTGACACCCCTAACTGCTGCAAGGCCTCGGCGACCACCTCCACCACATCTGGGCGAAATACCCCAATGACCTGCCCCGTCGGGCGGAGTGGATTGACCAATGGCCCAATTAGGTTGAAGACTGTCCGTACTTTCAGCGTTTTGCGCAAGGGCACAACCGCCTTCATGGCAGGGTGCCACCCCGGGGCAAACAGAAATGTAATCCCGACTTCTCGAAGGGCTGCTTGAACTTGCTCTAGCGGAGCCGATAGACCAATTCCCAGCCCTTCCAGGACATCGGCCGACCCAACACGGCTCGATGCGGCACGGTTCCCATGCTTGGCCACGGGAATGCCAGCGGCGGCAGCGACGAACGCCACACAGGTAGAAATGTTGAACGTCGAAGCCCCATCCCCACCTGTGCCGCAGGTATCAATCCGAGGGGTGGGTAATGTTTCGAGTTCGAGCGCCTTTCCCATCGATTGAGCTTGTAAGACCCGTGCCATTCCAACCAGTTCACTCGCCGAGACGCCCTTGGCTTGAATGGCTGCTAGAATTGCCCCTGACAGCACAGGGGGTATCTCTTCCGCAAGCCAACCTGTCATCAGTTCAGAGGATTGCTGAGCATCGAGCGATCGCCCATCCAAAAGTTGCTGGAGCAAACCTGACCAATTGGTTCCTTGGGGAGCAGTGGTTGGGGTCGAAGCAGAAGAAGCAGTCATGGCAATAGGAGTAGGATTCACAAAAGAGTAGAGTTCACAAAAATAGAAGGCATAACTGAACTGTGTATATCACCAAACGTGAGCTTTGAGAATCAAGCGTTTATAACAAAGAGAGAATCTGTTCAGCAAGGTTGCAGGGATCCGCTTCAGTCGGCTATGAAATTCCTGAACCTGCTCGTGTTGATTCCCTGTGGAACGTCTTGACGCTAGAGTTCGCCTAGGCCAAGTTTGATTTGCCCCCACCCCACCGATGGCAATAATCCTGTCCGTCGTCTGAAGAATGGTCGTTATACTGATTGAGAGTTTCTGACCTGGAAGACCGAACTGACAGGCCGCCGTGGCATAGATACGGTTCAATGGCGATCGCCCATTACCTACGCAGCAGGAAGAGTAAAGTTCTTGGACGCTTATAAAGACTCAAAATTAGAGAATTCATCTGTCAACCTCGATCGCCAGGTCCGCAGTGTTCAGCGGGATGTCTTGAGAATGGGTGCCCTAGTGGAGCATTCGTTTTTGCTGGCCCGTCGAGCACTGTTCGACCGAGACCTTGATGCGGCCAAGCAAATCGCTGTCCAGGATAAGCAAATCGATCAGTTCTATCGCCAAATTGAGTTGGATTGCGTAAACCTGATCGCTATGCAGTCCTCCGTCGCCCATAATTTGCGATTGCTCAGCGCGATTATGCAGCTTGTGCGTGATCTCGAACGCATTGGAGACTATGCCAAAGACTTAGGGGAAGTTGCCGTCAAGCTATTTCCTTACCCCGTCCACCCCTGCATGGGGCGCATCCGTGTGATGTCCGACCGTTGCCGTGCCATGTTGGCGATGAGCCTCGCCGCCCTTTCAGACCTGGATGCCGAGTCCGGGCTGGATGTAAAAGTTCGCGATGATGATGTCGACACCGACTACGAAGAGGTCTACACCCTGCTCACACGACAATCCAATGTCCAAGGGGCGATCGAACAAATTGTGCTGATGGTGCTGGCAATTCGGTATCTAGAGCGCATGGCCGACCATGCCACCAACATTGGCAAACGGGTTGCCTATGTTGTGACAGGCCAGCGTTAGAGGCGTCAGAAAGGGATACTCGACTGACCGTAGGAAGCTGTGAGCGCCACGAGAAACACGCGACCCTCCCATTAGAGGATCAGATCAGGTAGTTCAGATATAGAGTCTGGGTCTCTTGCAAGCCTGGGTTTGGCGCGCTAGCGAGCGGCTGCAACCGCTGGAACCGCATCTGGAAGCAACGTGAGAATCTCAACTCCATCCTGGGTAACAGCGACCGTATGCTCAAACTGTGCAGAGAGCTTGCGATCCTTCGTTAATGCTGTCCACTTGTCGTCCATCACTTCTGCTTCCCAGGTGCCCTCGTTGATCATGGGTTCGATAGTGAACACCATGCCGGGGCGAAGCTTGCGGCCCTTACCAGCTGTACCGTAGTGGGGAATTTGCGGTGCTGTGTGGAAGATGCGGCTGATCCCATGTCCCACAAAATCTCGTACCACAGAAAACCCCTGGGCTTCGGCATAAGTCTGAATGGCCGCACCAATATCGCCAATGCGAGCCCCTGGCTTGACCACTGCAATTCCCCGCATCATGCACTCTTCGGTCACTTCCACCAGTCGCCGCGCAAGGGGCGACGGTTCCCCCACGAAAAAGGTCTTGGAAGTATCACCGTGGTAACCATCAAGAATGGGTGTCACATCAATATTAATGATGTCGCCATCTTGTAATACCTCCTTAGTGTTGGGGATCCCGTGACAAACCACTTCGTTGACGCTAGTGCAGATGGACTTGGGAAATCCCATGTATCCCAAGGGTGCGCTGGTTGCGCCATGCGCTCGTGTCCATTCCTCAGCCGCATCATTCAGCTCAAGGGTTGTGACGCCTGGTTTCACTAGCGGTTCCAAGTACTGCAACAATTGGGCGGCGAGTTTGCCCGCTTCACGCATTTTGGCAATTTCTCGCTTGGAGAGTAATACGATCGTTTCGTTGTCCATGAATGTTTCAGAAATATCCCCTCATCTACTGTACCCGGTTGTATCAATCATCGTGGCAACGAGCGGACACGAAAGGCCTAAAGATTGTACAGAGTCCACTGGAAAGAAATGAGTACGGGATAAAAACAGAGAGTCCTTGATTTTGTGTGGCGAAAGCAGTGGCCACGCCACACAAAATCAAGGGCTTTAGCCAAGGGTTTAGCTTTGTTGTGTACTTAGGCGATTTCTCGGAAAGGATATACCCACTGGCTTCGGCTACGCTCAGCCAGCTCGTTGTTGCGTGTCCTAAGCGCAGTCGAAGGACTAAAGGCTTAAAAGGTAACTTCTTTCCCAGAATTCTCCTTAAGGAAAAAATACTTGATGGTGGAGAAGTTGAGTTCAGAACGAAGGAATATAACTTTTTCTAAAGCCCAACATAAACTCTTGTAACGTTTCATTGATCTTCAAGGGGTGATCCCTGAGGGTATAAACTAGGGACTATAGTCATTATTCGTCCTTCGCTTCCAAGTTGAGCATTTACTCGAATATTTGCGTAGTTCTCTTAACACTGTCATGTATCGATACGGCTAGAGGTTTTGCCATGCAACCGTTTTTTCCCCTTGCTCCACGCTATCGCCTCGACGACGACTCGGTATGGCTGGAAGGTATTGATCCCAGTCGGCATTACTGGATTCGCGTGAATGGTAATGTTGATGCGATCGCCGTTATACCAGGATTGGCAACCACCTCCATCGATACATTCAAAGCAATGATGCGGCAGTTCCGAGCACTGGAGTCGGGCGATCAAATGTCCATTCGGCGGACAGCAAGTTCTTGTCAGATTCATTGCATCAGCCAAAACTGCTATGCCATTGAAGTTGAGGAAGAGGGTGTACTGGTGTGGCATCTATTCGACCAGGAAACCCTCGATAGCTTACTGATGACAAGCCATCCTGATTGGCAATGTGCTCCCAAGGATATGGAGCTAGGGCGTCGTCTGCTGATGCGTTCTTGGGCTATCCCATCAGTCGCATAAGGGCTGCTTTCTTTCGGGCAATTGTGCATGACGCTGGTGCGGCATATCCCACTCTGGAAATTTATCTTCAGGGAACTATTTCTTTGTCTTCAAGCGGTAGTGCTGTGGAGGATAGGCAGGCTCTTCGCATAGGGTGAAGCCAATTTGCCTCCATAGGCTAGCCTGATTGGGTTTGGCCAACCTTTGAGGATACTGATAGACTGGGGGAAACGTATAGAAAAGTCAGGACTGTCGCTGTAGTAAGCGCACCCTTCTTTGTATTGCTTCGATGGCTAATCTGATCTATCTCAACGACATTACAGCTGCATTTTGTTCCCAGTTACTAGCGCTGCCCCTTATTGATGGGGTGCTGTCTACTCAAGGCGTTATGGTGATGCTCTTGGTCGCCTACGCTGGGGCAATGTGGATGTTTTTGTCGAGCGCTCCGAAGGTCTACACCGTTATGGTGTCGGATCTAGATTTAGCGCGTCGACTATACGAGGAAGTGCTGGAGTTGCCTGGGGCCGATGTCCCTCTCCACTACTACTACAACTATGAGCAAACGCTTGGTGCAGCAGCGGTCGACCCCATGTCTTTCTCGACGATTGGATATGGAGCC
>JBCBSL010000219.1:0-9859 GCA_039819145.1 Cyanobacteria bacterium J06638_22 | reverse complement strand
CGTGTTTACGCCATTAAGGGGGGAGCATCAGGACGTAATTGCAGGAGTTTTTTCGGGTTTAACGAGATTTCATATTGCGCGACAATCTGTAGGGCAGAACGGCGATTCTGTCAGGGTTTTCACGTAAAGGATAACTGGAATGACTTTAAATTTTCCTGTCGCACACCCTCAATTGGAGGTGCGATCGCCCGTCCCCGGCTGGGTCTACATTGTGGGAGCAGGCCCCGGCGACCCGGAGTTGCTGACGCTGCGAGCCTATCGCTTGATTTCGGAGGCCGATGTCATTCTGTATGCCGACTCTCTAGTGCCACCGCAGGTATTGGGCATCGCCCGTGCTGATGCAGAAAAAATTCCGACGGCCAACAAGACGTTGGAAGAGATTTTGCCGATGATGATGGAGCGGGTGCGATCGCCTCGCAGCGTTGTCCGGCTGCATTCCGGTGATCCGAGCTTGTATGGAGCGGTGCATGAACAAATGCAAGCCCTGGCACAGGCCGATATTCCCTTCGAAGTGATACCAGGGATTAGTGCCTTTCAACTGGCGGCGGCACGGCTCAAGGTTGAGTTGACGGTGCCCAATTTGGTGCAGACCATCATTCTCACGCGGATCAGCGGGCGTACTCAAGTGCCCGAGACCGAAGAACTCGCCTCGCTTGCGGCGCACCGTGCTAGCCTCTGCCTTTACCTCAGCGCCCGCCATGTGCAGGAGTCGCAAGCCAAGCTGCTAGAGTATTATCCCGCAGATAGCCCCGTTGCTATCTGCTATCGCTTGGGTTGGCCCGATGAGCAGATTTGCATGACCCGCCTAGACGAAATGGCCACCGTGACGGAACGCGAGCGGCTGATTCGTACCACGATGTATTTGATTAGTCCGGCATTGTCGGCGATCGCCCAAACAGAAAACGCGCGATCGCAGCTCTACAATCCCCAGCACGATCACCTCTTCCGACGTGCTTCCGCGAATCCCCGCTGAGGCACGGCTGGTTGAGGGAATGACTTTTGCAATCTTTCCATTGCAATCTTTCCGGCGCAACCTTTCCGGTGCAACCAAAGAGCCAGAGCATCATCGGCTGGATGGTCTGGCTCTTGAGCTGGCATCTAGTAGCTATCGTCGCCGGGCACCCCATCATCCTCGCGGGAAGAGAACGGTAGATTTAGTGCGGCATCACGAATTGCTTGCCACTGGCGAAATAACTCGGCGCCATGGAGATCTTGCTGTCGATAAGTCCGCACGGCTTTTTCGAGGTCTTGCGCGGTGCGGACGGTGGGCAAATTTCGTTGGCGATTGTGCATCGTGTCATCCTCTACGAGTTTCACAAGAAGAACATCAAGCGCTGACGGCTGAATTACGATCAAATGCAGAGGGAGGTGCCAAAACTAGCGGTCTAGCTCCCTCATTTGCTTGATGAGCAACTCTGCGTTACTTTGATTAACAAAATTATGGCATAAAGTATCGTGCGATACGGAAATTTTCTGTGAAATTGTTCTGGGAATGACCGTATCCGCTTATGGTCAGAAGCTGAGGACGGGGGCAAAAAGGCGATCGCCGCGTCATCCAGCCGGAACTGTTTGGTGTATGAGGACAATCCATTGGACGCTGCTCAGCAAATAGTAGCTGCCGACAACCAATCGCACTCAATTACCCCCAGGTGCTACGCGCTCGCCGCTCCAAACATGTCTTGCTGCTGCTCACAGTAGACACACTAATAGGCGGCGAAAAGATGAGCCCCAGATTGGGGCAGGTGGTTAGCCAGCACTACCTCAGCAGGAGCATTGCTCTGGGCGGCAGGCTCATCCGTCTCAGTGTCGGGGTCTTCGTCTGGGGAGGTTTCTGCATCAGGATCCGCGTCTGGGTCTGCAGGTTCATCTGTTGTTTCCTCCGTTTCAGCGGGCTCCTCTTCCTCCGTTTCGGTGGCGTCCCCTTCCTCTGTTTCAGCGGATTCCTCTTCTTCTGTTTCCTCGGACGGGGTCAGAGGTGTGTGGAGGCGAGGGGTCGTATCGACGGGAAGATCGGCGGCTTGTTGCGCCGTATTCAGGTTGGTGGTGTAGGTTGCTTTGGCCTGCTGAGCCGCAGCATGCTCGGGTGCGCTTTCGGGGATTTGATCGATTAGCACAATCGCCTGTTCCCATAGATTGGCGACTAAAGCCCAGTCATCCCGCGATTGGGCAGACTGTGCCAGAGCACTGGCCTGCGCCGCCTGCGCTGTCGCATCACTGAGTAGCTGCTCTGCCGTGAGTGCTGGAGAGGCTGGTGGTTCCTCGGAGGGGGCGATCGCCTCTGGGGAGTTGGTGGGCATGGGCGCAACTTCCGGAGTCTCTGTAGCCGGGTTGCCGAAAGAGCAGCCACTCACCAAACTCAGCAGAATACCTGCCGAGAGTACCCAGCCCATAGATCTGACCGTGGACTTACGAGACGTTGGGTTATTGGATGGTTGAGACGAATCGACGATATGTTGCAGCGTGCCGCGCGTCGAGACAGATCGTTCAACAGATGATTGGCAAAAACTTTCAGAAGAAAAACCCATAGTTGGCTGATCGCTTAGAGGTTTTGTTTGAGGGTGCGACCCTACACCCCCTAGTCTAAGGTTTGTTAGAGATATCGAGTTTATTGAAGATATAGCGCTATGCGCGTTGGTTAAGTACGGTTGTGTGTGGCGCGCCGCGCCACACACAACCTTTTTTTGTACTTGATGCGGTTGCAGACCGCTATATCTACAGTGATAGATGGGTGATCGCGGCTCAGAGCTTTGCGCAGGTGGCAGCGCAGTGTGAAGCTGTGTCGGAGAGGCAGATAAGTGCAGAAAAATCGGTTGCAGAGGTCTGGGGATCGCGCACAGCTTAGGTTAGGGATATAGCCAAATCGAACGCTTGCTTCCTGTCGATCGCGCCATTCGCGCCATTGATAGGGTACACCTGACTGGACTATTCCCCATTGTGCTGCGCAACCGATCGCCCGTCCCGAATTTTCTGGATGGATGGTGCGTAACGGGGCGATCGCCCTGTTGCACACCATCCTGAGTTCTGCACCACCCAAGATTCAGGTGCAACGAGCAGATGGCGGAATGGCGGGAACGGCTCAACTCTCGCCTTTCAACGCATGGGCATAGAGATACTGCACATGTTCCCAAGCATCCGTAGCGGCTTCGGCATTGTAGTTCCCCCGCTGGTCGCAGAAGAAACCATGCTGAGCGCCCTCATAGCGGAAGACTTTATGGGGAATATGGTGGTTCTGTAGCGCCGCCTCGATGGCTTCCACATGCGCGGGTGGAATGCTGGCGTCTTCGGTGCCAAAAAAAGTGTAGATAATGCCTTGAATGTCTGCGGTGTAGGTCAGGGTTGGCGTGCCTCCGCCTGGGCACCAGTCGGGAATACCCGCGCCATAGAAAGAAGCGACCGCTGTAATCCCTGGCAACGTCGCTGTGAGATAGGCGACATGGCCACCAAAGCAGAAGCCAATGCTGCCGATCGCCCCCGAACGGACGGTCGGCATATCCTGGAGATAGCGCACCGTTGCAGCAATGTCGTTCAACAATTCTGAGGCGTCGGTATTGGTTTTGTATTGCCGCCCAAGCGTTACATCCTCAGGGGTGTAGCCCGTTTCAAAGCCGGGAGCCTGGCGTTGATAGATCGCAGGGGCGATCGCGACATATCCCAGCCGCGCAAAGCGCTCAGTCACATCTCGGATATGAGAATTCACCCCAAAAATTTCCTGGATCACCACAATGGCAGGAACATTGCCATCTTCCATGGGTTCTGCTAAGTATGCATCAAGCTCTACATCCTTGCTGGAAACTTTGACCCAGCGAGTTTTGATATCGTGCGTATCTGTCATCTCTTTGCCTCATGTTGATTACTGATTAGCTGCGTCCATGTGCGTCTGCGATAGTGGCAAAAATCGTAACAGTAAGACCCAAATCCTTCCCCATTCATAAAAGATGGACGCAGGGTGTGGGGAGGAACTGGATAGGGACGTAGCGACCCATTGAATAGGCGCGATCGCCACAACTAACCTTTGATTATGAAGTCAACCGCACGGCTATGGAGGTAAACTGGATTGCGCCGCTGTATATTCACCTGAATTTTTATAAAAACTTCCAATCTTGTTCCGGTCTCGCCTCTCATTTCCGGTTGTGATCTGTTTCTGCACCCCACCGCTGGAGAATTTTAGGTTTTATGCTGGGGCTAGTCTGTCGAGGTAATGCTCACCTTCTTGGGTGGATTGCGGTTCAGGAGTCTCCTTGCTTGCGGCGATCGCCCCCTCCGATCCACGCCACTCACCGAACTAGATTATTGGCTCAGAATTCTCATGGCCGAATTTCACATCCAGTCAGATAGCGAGATCCCTGCCTCAAAGCAACTGTACAACCAGATTCGCTTCAAAATTGCCTCCCGCCAGTACCCACCGGGGCATCGGCTGCCCAGTACGCGGCAACTGGCCATGCAGACTGGGCTGCACCGCAACACCATCAGCAAGGTCTATCGCCAGCTTGAGGAAGACGGCGTGGTCGATGCTCGTGCTGGAGCGGGCATCTATGTGCGAGCGCAGGGGGATGAAGGCGGCGGCGGGGCCAGCCGATCGCCCATCATGGAAAAGTACCCCAAAGCCTACAAGCTGGTGCAAAAAAGCCTGGATGAACTGCTCAATCAAGGCTGCTCCCTCAGTCAGGCACGGGAATTGTTCCTCGCCGAAATTGACTGGCGGTTACGCTGTAGTGCGCGGGTACTGGTCACCTCCCCCGGACAAGATATTGGAGCCGGGGAGTTGATGGTACGTGAGTTGCAGCAAGCCCTCCAGATTCCGGTACAGCTCGTTCCCCTAGAAGAGTTGGGCGAAGTACTGGATCAGGCGCGGGGCGGTACGGTGGTCACCAGTCGCTACTTTATTGGCGAGGCAGAGGCGATCGCTTCTCCCAAATCGGTGCGCGTGATTCCCATCGACATCTATGACTATCGCCGGGAGCTAGACCTATTGAAGGATGTCCCCAGCAACACTAACATCGGTGTCGTTAGCCTCAGTACCGGAATTCTGCGCGCTGTCGAGGTCATCATCCACAGCCTGCGGGGCGACGAACTACTGGTCATGACCGCGCAAACCGAAGATACCTACAAGCTCAATGCCCTGGTGCGCAGTTCCCAAACCATTGTCTGCTTCGACCACTACAGCGAAGCTGCCGTCAAAAATTCCATCCAAACCGTTCGCAATGACCTCATCCGCGCCCCTCGCTTGGTTACCTGCGAAAACTACATCGGCGAAAAATCCATCGGGCTACTCAAGCGAGAACTCGGCTTGGAGTAAAAAACTCTCTAGCACCTCAAGTCGTAGATTCAAACAACTATGGAATGAAGACACGCCTTGCGCCTCGATAACTATCAAGACTGAGTGCAATTTCAATCAGCCCTTCAACGCATCGCCCTCGATATTGGGGATCGTTGAGTAAGCGATCGGCATTGCTGACAGTGATGACAGGTAATGAATCAACTGTACTTTCCTCGCGCATGGCTTGTTCCATCGAGTCTTCCCCTTTCATACTTCGATTGGCTGTGAGTAAGACCATTTGATTTGTCTGAGCCAATCGCCAAACCACTCGATCATCGCTATCGATTGATAGCTCTAGCTCGTCAAATGTGACAAATTGAATGGATACGATATCGAGCCAGCCTTGACTAGCAATAGTGCCAAAGAAAACTAAAGCATGACCTTTGAGGTTGTGATCAATATAGGCAAATCATGCCACTGAATGGCGCTTTGCTTTAGCTGCCCGAAGCTTTTCCCAAGCAGCTTCGGTTCCCGGCTCGGGTGGCTGCATAGCAATTCGAGCAAGGCGATCGCGATTTTGCTCTTCGTAGTATTTCCGGAGTTCTTCAGCATCCTGAACGACCTGCTGATATTCTGCTTCTACCTCAGTACGATTAGCTTCGATATAGGCCAGGGCAGCATTAATTTGCTCGTCAGTTAGCTCAAATAATCCTTGAATAAATCGATGTGGGCATTGAGCTACCACATAGTCCATGACGTCATACAACGTAATTCGGGTGCCAGAGATAGTCAGCCCTCGCTCTGTACGAATAATCGCAGATTTATCTTTGGATTGCGGATTCGTCATGGTTCTGTTTGCTCAATCCTAGTCCTATGCTAGCCCAGAAGCAGGTGAGCAAAAAAACTTGTAAATCAAGTTTTGCTGTATCGGCAAATCGCCATCCCTATCGGGTTCTGCGGATCATCTTCAACTAAAGGCAGTGAACAAAATGGTTCGAATGCACCAGTCGGGATATAGCTCCTCTTAATCTGCGGCTTCGAGCTTGTCCTGGGTTCGATGCTCGAAATCGCTAGCCGCATGCCGCTCGTGGAGTTGTTCTGCGGGCGGTCCCCAAGTACGGTTCACCATCCGTCCGCGCTGCACTGCTGGCCGAGCATCAATTTCCTTTGCCCACCTCACCAGGTGGGTGTAAGACGGGGCATCGATAAACTCAGCCGCATTGTAGAGGCGATTCAAGACCAGCCCACCGTACCAAGGCCAGATAGCAATATCCGCGATCGTGTACATATCACCACAGATAAACGGTTTGTCAGCCAACTGTCGATTGAGGACATCAAGCTGGCGCTTCGTCTCCATGGTGAAACGATCGATGCAGTATTCAATCTTGGTCGGGGCGTAGCTGTAGAAATGCCCGAAACCACCTCCAACATAGGGGGCTGAGCCCATCTGCCAAAAGAGCCAAGAGAGACATTCGGTTCGTTCGGCAGGCGTGGTAGGGAGGAGAGCGCTAAATTTTTCTGCCAGATAGAGCAGGATCGACCCTGATTCGAAGACACGGGTCGGGGGGGTCGTGCTGCGATCGACCAGAGCTGGAATCTTAGAGTTGGGGTTCACGGCCACAAAACCACTGCCAAACTGGTCGCCTTCATTGATTTTGATCAGATAAGCGTCGTACTCAGCCTCTGTGATGCCAAGGGCCAGGAGTTCCTCCAGCATCACCGTGACCTTTTGCCCATTTGGGGTCGCGAGTGAGTAGAGCTGGAGCGGATGCTGCCCTACTGGCAGCTCTTTGTCGTGGGTAGAGCCCGCGATGGGACGATTAATGCTGGCCCAGGTGCCTCCGCTCTCGGTCTTCCATTGCCATACGTTGGGCGGTGTGTAGGTCGACGGTGTCTCCATGAGTTAGCTCTGCTATAGGTTTCTAACGGTTGATAGCGTAGCGTCGATAGCCAAGGTGCGACGGTTCACTGTCGAGTTCATTCTTTTTGTTTTAAGGGGAGATCGGCATTGATGGCGTCAATTTCCATCTGCTCATGCTCGTTAATTTGGTGAATGTAGCCGCGCAGAATGTGCATCAGGCGCTCGTCGTAAAACCGATGGAGGGAATAGTTGGGGGTAGCTGGGAAGCCGCGCCGCTTTTTATGACGCCCCCCTGCTCCCGGATCGAAGATTTGCACCCCATGCTCGATCGCCCACTCAATGGGTGCGTAGTAGCAGGTATCGAAGTGGAGGTTCTCGATGTCGTAGTGCGATCCCCAGTAGCGTCCGTAAAGGCGATCGCCCTTCGTAAAGCAAATTGACATCCCGGCTGGATGTTGTGGATCCCCTTCCTCAAAGGCGGCAAACAACACCGTCCGGTGGCACCAGTTGGGATAGAGCTCCTCAAAGAAGCGTCGGGTCAAGTATTTGCTGCCCCACCAGCCAAACTTGTCGCAGGTGTCACAGTAAAGGGAATACATCGTTTGGAAAAGCGATCGCCCCAACTCTTCCCCGGTAATGGCACGCATCTCCAACCCGGCATTCTTGACCGCTTTCCGTTCCCGCTTGATGTTTCGCCGTTGGTTGGCGTTAAACGCTTTCAAGTAATCGTCAAAGCTTTGAAAATCCAGATTTTTCCAGACGTAACTATGGTGCATCCAGGTGCTAAACCCATGGCGCTCTAGTACGGGTCGCCACTCCGGGTCAACGTAGAGCAGGTTGCAGCCAGAAATGTGGTTTTTGGCGCAGTAGTGATCGATTTCACTCACCATTTGCTCCACGATCGCGTCTTCGTCTTCTCCTGGCGCAATCAGAAAGCGATAGCCTTCAGCTGGGGTGAAGGGGGACATACCCAGCAATTTAGGGTAGTAGTCGATCCCCAGGCGATGAGCTAGCTCTGCCCATTGATGGTCGAACACAAACTCGCCGTAGCTGTGGCCTTTGATATAAAACGGGGCGGCTGCAATTAGGGTGCGATCGCGCCATAGGGTCAGGTGACTGGGCAACCACCCCGCTTTGCTTGTGGCACTGCCAGATGCTTCAAGATTGTGCAGCCATTCCCATTCAAAGAAGGGCGTTTTTAGGGGTTGGGCGAGGGCATCCCACTCGGCCTGCGGAACCTCGGCAACCTGATGGACCCAATGGGCGGTGTAACGGGAGGGGAGAGATTGAACCATCGAGAGGCACAAAGCGTTTGATGAGTATTAGCGCCAGCCTAGCGTACCCATTGGGAAAGAAACAAGGTGAAACAGAGACCCAGACAAGGGATAGTGCAGCGGATTTAGCACGATGGGTGTTAAGGCAGCCAAGGTTCTGGAAGGTTGGTAGAAAGCCTGCGGACGGTAGTTGCGACTTTAGTCGCCAGAGCATTACCCCGCAATCACATCAGCTAGGGCTCCTCAAGGGGGCGGTGCATCAACCTGAGGGCGAACTTTGTAGTGCAAAAATACCTCATCCTCAACGGTTTTGACCGAACAGAGTTGGAGTCGGGGGGCTAGGGCTGTCGGCAAGCCAACACCATCCACAGGCGTTGGGGCGTCTTTGCCTCCCAGCAGGAGCGGACAAAGGGTCAGCCACAGCTCATCAATGGCTCCCATCGCCAGTAGGGAGGCCACAAGCTGCCCGCCTCCAGCTAAAACTAAACGACGAATCCCCTGCTGGTAGAGCGTCGGCAGGGCGATCGCCCAATTCAAACTATCCCCATGCTCGGGCACGGTCAGAATGGTCTCGAATCGTCCAGCTTGCTGCTCCTTTTGCCAGATGACTCCTCCGGCTTCCGTCGTTAACAACCAGCGGGGTACGGGCTGGCGAAAGAATCGTAGGGTAGGGTCGAGGCGACCCGAGTGCGAACAAATAATGTAGATTGGTTGAGGCGGCTGCTGGCGATCTTGCCGTGCCGTGATCGCCTCTGGAGAAGAGATGGGCAGAATAGTGCCATAGGCGCGCAGAGTACTTGCTCCCGATAAAACCGCATCGGCTTCGGCAAGCCGGGCTTCTAGATGAGCGCGATCATGGTCTGAACCAAAGCGGGCAGGCGATCGCATGGCATCGGCAATCTTGCCATCGGCACTCATCGCCAGAACGACGGTAATGCGAGGGCGCGGTTCAATCCGAGTCATGAAAATTGCGGTGTCCCTTCCAGGCTTGTTGATAGAAATTAGTCGATAGAGACGTGATCGGCGATCGCCATCACCGCCTGATCAACCTATTAGTGGATGCAAGGGTGCTACTGTCAAGATTTGCGTCACGAACGTTCCTTGTAAAGCGCATTTACATGTGGTCTAGTAGTAGGGTTCCAAGCATTTGATTTGCGCTTCTGTATACAGCAGAAATGGGTCTGTATACCGCTGCTCTCTCAGCGTTATCCTGGCTATGCTGCGGTATTGTGGGCGTTTTACCCAATCCAGTAAACTCTCACGCCGTCAGGCCATCAGTCGAACGGAGAAATAAACTTTTGATGAATTCTCCGGTCAAGGGTGTGAAGTTTAAAGCAAGTCTCTCTGCTGAGTCTGATTGTCCTCAATGAACAAGAAGTCCCAGTATTACTGTTTATATAGTTGTTTGTGACCTCTCCATAGGCTCTTTTTGCAAAGGAGCGTATCATGCCTCATCAGCCATCTTTT
>JBCBSL010000218.1:0-9861 GCA_039819145.1 Cyanobacteria bacterium J06638_22 | reverse complement strand
CAAGTTTTTTGCGTTTAATTGATAACGCGCCCTAAAGGACTGGCATTTTTCTCGGATCGAACCGGGATGGATCGGTAAGAATGAACGCAGTAGGGTGATGCTTGCTAGCATCGCTGTTGCATGTTGCAATATCTAGGCATTCAACCCTGGCGCTTGTCTGCTGGGGCGTAACCCAGACTGTGCCAATCGAGTCGATTCATCTTGAAGGTTTGTGAAAGGAAATCGTGCCAGAAAAGAAGACGTTGAAGCCACTGTTGATTGTTCTGTCGGGAACGGCGATCGCCCTTGGGTTGGGAGCATACCTAGGCTATCGCCTGTCGCGGGGGACAGGATTTGTTGGGGGAACGGGTTTGACGACTGGAGCCGAGGTCGTACCCCAGGATGCAGTTATGACCCTAACGGTTTCAACGGATGCGCAACAGTGGCAGCAGTTGCGATCGCTCGGCACCGATGAGTCGCGATCGCAGCTCGATAGCCAATTGGTGGAGTGGCGCGATCGCTTCCTTACGGCGAATGGTTTGGACTACGAGCAAGACATTCAGCCCTGGGTGGGGGAGGCCGTGACGTTGGTGGTGCTGCCCCGGCCGGCCTCTGCCTCCGCTGAACCTGAACCAGCACCTGAGCCAGAAGCCGAAGCGACGGAAGATGAATCTGCCGCCGAACCAGAGTCGGCGGATGAAGGATTTACGCTGCCAGAAAATTTTGTAGATCCCCGCGATCCGCTGCCGAGGGTGGTGGTGTTGCCCATTGCCAATCCTCTCCAGGCACAGGAACGGTTGACCCGTGCTTTAGAAGAATCAGGTTCGGCGGTGCAAACGCGCGACTATGAAGGCTTCTCAATTCAGGAGGTGGATGGTGCCGGGGACGAGGATTATGTGGCGACGGTGCTGGACGAACAGTATGTGGTTGTTAGCCCCCAAGCCTCGGCGATTGAACAGGTGATTGATGCGTATCGAGGCGATGCCCTGACAGATGTGTCGGGCTATCGCCAGGCGATCGCCGACGTGAGCACCGAGCAACCCTTTTTGCAGATGTACCTCAATGCCCCTGCTGCCCGCTCAGAAGTTGAATCGCGATCGATTGAACCCGTGCCGTTGGTGGGCATGACACCGCTACAACGCAACCAGGGCATTGCCGCTAGCCTCAGTCTCGACAGTCAACAGATGCAGGTGCGGGGGGTCAATTGGCTGCCCGAGGACAGCGACCTACGGTACCCCGGCGCGAACAATGGCGGTGATTTGGCCAATTTGCTACCAACGGATACCCGGCTCCTCGTGACGACGACGAATCTCCAGCGAATTTGGGACAGCTATCGCCAGGATTCGGGGGTGAATCCGCAAAATCCGCTCAATCCCAATACCTTCGAGGCGGGGATTTCTAGCCTGACTGGGTTGGATTGGAATCAGGATCTGTTGGCCTGGATGGATGGTGAAGTGGGGCTGGCGATGATGCAGCCCACGGTGGCGGAGCCAGAGGCGCAGGTTGGCTTTGTGCTGATGGTGCAAACGAGCAATCGCACGGCGGCAGAACAGGCGTTGGAGTCGCTGGATGCCACGATGCGCGATCGCTACCAATTCGAGGTCAACAATGGTGAGGTGGACGAAACACCCGTCACCATTTGGCAGTCGCCGTTTGGCTCCCTCACCCTGACCCATGGCTGGGTCACAGACAACACTGTTTTTCTGGCTGTTGGCAGTGAAACTACCAGCTTATTATTGCCTGAGCCCGAGATTTCCCTAGGCGACACGGATGCATTTGCGCTGACCAAAGCCGAAGATTTTAATGCCTACAATGGACGGTTTTACCTGGATCTGGGGCGCGCCCAGGAGAATCCGGATTTCCTGCCAACCCCAGAATTGCCCGATCGCGCTGGAGCGATCGCCAGTGCCGTGCAACAGATCGGTGTGACCAGTGCGGTGCGGAGCGATCGCTCCACCCGCTTCGAAATCGTGATCCAGGTAGCACAAGAGGGCGAGGTGCAACCGCTTCCGCCCCCAGGCGCTATCCCTGCACCCGCAACTGAGCCAGAGGGCGATTCCTTTATTGAGTAATGCGGATTGAGTAATGCGGATGCGGAGCTATCTATTCGGACTCAGGTAGTCGTTAGGAGTTATTAAACCAGATTCTAAAAACCTGTACCGCCCGCAGCGCGGGCGGTACAGGTTTTTAGAATCTGGTTTTTTATCATGCCGAGCTACTGATTAAAGCTGTTCGTTAACGGGGGTCAAATCCCAGAGGACGATATCGTGCTGCCCCTGTCCGGTGGCGAGGATTTTCCAGTCGCTGCGCACCACGATGTGATCGAGCGAGGCACCTTCTCCCCACACTTGCTTAATCAGGAGCTGGTTGCGCAAGTCCCACAAAAACATCCAACCATCCGAATCACTGCTCAAAAGCTGCGTGCCATCCCCTCGGATTTCCAGCTTGTTGACATACCCAGGATGCCCTTCCAGAGAGTACGCTAGCTCCCCCGTCACAACGTCCCACACATAAATGGTTCGATCGGTTCCAGCGGCAATCAGTTGAGTCCCACCAGGGTTAAACACTAGGGCGTTGATGTTATTGACATAGCCAGAAAAACGCTGGAGTTCTTCTCCAGTTGCCATATCCCACAACATGATTTCCGACGCTGTGCCTGCGGCGGCGATCGTCCGTCCATTGGGGCTAATGGCCAAGGAACTAATAATAGCTCCATCGTTTCCTTCGAGTACCCGTTGCGCTTCACCTGTCTCCAAATTCCAAAGTCGCACGGTTCCATCGGCACTGCCACTGGCCAGGGTGCGGTTTGGGCTAATCGCCAGAGTGTTGATTGGGCTGGTGTGTCCTTCCAGGGTGTGTATCAACTCCCCAGAGGTTAGATTCCATATCAAAACCTGGTTATCAGCTCCACCACTCGCCAACCATTGACCGCTGCCATCCAATTCAATCGTGTTGACAAAACCCGTGTGCCCGCTCAGCTCCATCTCGACGCTGCCATCTGCAAGATTCCAAAGCAGCACGCGGCGATCGGCCGCAGCACTAATCAGCCCGTTGCCGTCAGGGGTAAAGAGTAGCGCATTCACAAAGCTGGTGTGCCCGGCCAATCTTTGCTCGGGAGCCAATCGTTGTTCGGGTGTGCGACCGAACAGGGCGGGAAGCAGTCGCCCTAGGAGTGAATCGCCGCCTGCAACGGTTGTCGTCACCCATAGCCCAGCTCCCGCTAGTACTAAAACGCTGGCTGCGATGCTCAAACTCAGTTTCCACCGTTGGGGCGATCGCTCGGATGTTGAGGATTTCGCTAGCAACGCAGAGGCTTGCTGTCCCTGCATCCCTACTGATGGCTTCGAGTCGATCAGCGGTTCGGTCTCAGCCGATTGGATGGGGGATGGTAAAGATGGCAACACCTCCATCTCAGGACGGTTGGCGAATGCTTCCGGGAAGATCGTTTTTTCGGGTAGGGGAGATAGGGGTAATGTCACGTTGTTATTGGACAGGGGTTCGGTCTGAGCGGTTTGCGGCTCAGCTTGAGTGGCTGGAATGCCCGTTGTCGGAGCGTCTAGGTCGGGGAGGTTGGCGATCGCCCGCAGCAGTTCCTTTGTGTCCTTAGGACGGTTCACCGCCTTGGGGGCAATCAAGTGATCGATTAAATCTGCAAAGACGGGTGACGCCTGGGGGGCAAACCGTCGCCATTCTGCTGCATCCCGCATCGCATCATACATTTCCTGATCTAGCGGTTGCTTGGCCGTGAGCAGGTAAATAAAAGTCCAGCCCAACGCGTAAAAGTCGGATTGCGGTACGGCTTGACCCTTCTCTTGCTCCGGCGGGGTATAGCCTGCGGAGCTAATGCGGGTCATCCCGCCCGTGGCACCCAGTTGTGCCATGTAGGTTTCGGTGACCGCCCGCGCCGCCCCAAAATCCACTAGCACCAACTGCCCATTGGAGCGGAGCATGATGTTTTCGGGTTTAATATCACGGTGAAAGTAGTTCTTTTGATGTACGAGGTCGAGCACCTGAGCAATTTGGAAGAGCCACTTCCGAGCTTGAACTTCGCTAATGGGATGGTTCCCCTGTTGCCGCATCCACTCGCGTAAATTGGGGCCATCAATCTTTTCCATGATCAGGCAGTGCAACGGCTCTCCACCATCTGCTGGTTCGTATTGGAAGTACCCCTCGGCATCTACCGCAGGAACGCTGGAATGCTTGAGTTCGCTCAAGACCCGCGCTTCTTGCTGGAACAGTTGCACTGCTTTGGCGTTGTGATTGTGGGCGGGTTTGAGAATTTTTAGAACGTTTGGGATGTTGCGTTCATAGGCTTCATAGACACTGCCAAAGCCACTCCGTTTGCTGAGCAGGCGCATGACTCGGAAGCGCTCTTGCAGCACCAGAGACGATCCACAACTTTGGCAGAAGCGGCTTCCGTCGTTGCCCGGATGATCAGGCTGCGTACAGTTTGGATTAATACAAAGGCTCATGGCAGTGCACATCCCTGGAGCATCCAGCCCTTTAAGCATACTCTTTTCACCCATGTACTAACCGTTACAAATATCCCGTGTTCCCGTGATCGGCATCACGCCAAAATGGGATGTTCTATGGGTTTGGATACTGTATCAAAGCAGTCAGGGGGGCATAACTCGATCCGTGTTCTGAATACAGGACAGAACTCAGAGAATCCTTGATTTTGCAGGAGGTGTATCGCGGCTACACGAATGCCTAAGTTACATGCGATAGCATGATTAGGAGATATTGAAGCGACACTTGAGCCACGGGATTGGATAACGGGTTGGGCGCAACAAATTTGGGAGATGGGATGGGACAGCAATTTTCTGAGGCCGGGGTGAGTGCCGATGCATGGCGATCGCCCCTCGCTCAGCGCGATCACCTGGGCAACCAGCGAGATTGGGTTTGGCGGGGCTGGTCCATTCGTTACAGCTTTTTGCGATCGCCCCGCAACGATGGCCTGCCGATCGTTTTCCTGCATGGCTTTGGCGCATCCCTCTTGCAGTGGCGCGGTAACTTGCAGCCCCTGAGCCAACATCACACCATCTATGCCCTCGACCTATTGGGCTTCGGTGCTTCCGAAAAGGCCTCCACTGAATTTCGGGTTTCCCTCTGGGTCGAGCAGGTGCGGGCATTTTGTCAGCAGTTCATTGGTCAGCCGATTGTCCTAGTGGGTCATTCGCTGGGGGCGCTAGTGGCACTCACCGCTGTGACTCGCTATCCTGAGTTGGCTCAGGGCTTGATCTTGGTAACGCTACCGGCGACTCGCCAGGAATTGCTCCCTGGCCCGGTGCAGTCGGTTGTGCATTCCATTGAAAACCTTTTTGCCAATTCCTTTTTAATCAAGCAAATTTTGCGATTTGCCCGTCGTCCGTCTTTCATTCGGTCAGCCCTACAGAAGATTTACACCGATACTCAATATGTGAATGAGGATTTGGTGGCTAGCTTTGTGGAACCCGCGCATCATCGGGGCGCCGATCGCACGCTGCTGAAGTTGGTACGGGCGCGAACCGCAACAGACTTTAGCGACGATACGCGATCGCTGCTACAACGCCTGGATATCGACACCCTGGTGCTGTGGGGGCAAAACGACAACATCATCCCCATCCAGTGGGGACGGCAGCTGCCCGAATTCAACCCCTACCTGACGATGGTTGAAATCCCCGATGCTGGCCATTGCCTCTATGACGAGCAAGCCGAGCGGGTCAACCACGAAATTCTCACCTGGATTCAACAAACGATCGACATCCCTCACCCAACGCAAACGCCGGTATGAACTCACTGATGCGCCTTCCGGCAGGGCTGGTTGCCGGGTTTGTTTATCCCCTGCGGGCATTGTGGACGCTTCTGCGCAATCCGCCGCTGCGTAAGTATGTGCTGATTCCCATCGCCATCAATTTTGTGCTGGGTATCACGCTCTACGCCGGATTGCTCACCACAGGCTTACGGCTGATCGATGCGATCGCCCAGGATGTCCCCAACTGGACGTCAGAAATTCCCACTTGGGCCACGCATCTTCCGAACTGGCACTTTGCCCTACCCGCCTGGGCGACCCACCTTCCCCATTGGCACCTGACGCTGCCCGACTGGCACTTCACCGTACCCAACTGGCTGCATCGCCCAGACTGGCTCCACTTCCCCGGTTGGCTGCATCGTCCGGCGTGGCTCCATCTGCCCGATTGGCTGAAGAACCTGTCATTTTCCCTTCCCAACTTTTCCCTCCCCGAGTGGCGCCCAACGCTGCCCGATTGGTTTGCATCGATTCCAAATTGGCTGGCGATCGCCCTCCTCTGGATTTTGCGGTTGATCCTCACGATCATCCTGCTCGTTCTCACCGGATGGATCTTGCTGCAATTTGGGGTGCTGTTGGGCGCCCCCTGGTACGGCAAGCTATCCGAAGAGCTAGAGCGCCGACAGACGGGACAGATGACCCTAGTTGAGGTGGGTGTTGCGCAAGATATTTGGCGGGCGATCGCTTACGAACTTAAAAAGCTGGTGTTGAGTTTGGGGCTGGGATTGCCGCTCCTGTTACTTAGCTTTCTTCCACTGGTAGCGGCGATCGTGGCCCCCATCACCATTGCGATCGCGTCCATCCTCGTCTGCCTGGACTTCATTGATGGCGCACTCGAACGCCGCCGCCTCCGATTTCGCGAAAAGCTAGGGATCTATTTCAAAACCCTACCTGCCACCGCCAGCTTCGGCATTGTTTGCCTGGTTTTCGTGAGCATTCCCTTCATCAACCTGATCGCCATTCCCATTTGCGTTACGGCAGGCACGCTTTTCTTCTGCGACTGGATCTATCCATCTATGAAAGATCGACAGTTTGGCTCCTCAAAGTTAGGGACGTTGAGTGAAACAACAAAGGGTAAAGGAAAGCTTCAAGGCGATAGTCAGGCGACTGCGCCCAAAAATGATTCTCAAACCTCCTCCGAAAATTGAACGAAGTCTTCTAGATCAGCTTATAAAGCTGACGCAGTGTGTTGATGGTTTGGGACTCTTGTTACGAAAAATTGACAGGACTAAAATGCTGTGTTAGCGATATGAGAAATACTCAGGAACACCACGTTAAATTTTTGTCATCAGTGTTCAGTAGTGGTGTTTAGCATCTAAGATGCGTGGCTTAGAGTTCACTCGTACTTCGAGGTGATTCATGCAAAGATGGCTCACGGATAGCCTCCTCGTCGGGATCGTTTCGGTAACCGCCGGGGTTGGCGTTTCCCTATTTGTGCCCAATGCACCCAGGTCTTCGGCGATCGCAGGTAGCACAGTTGGCGCTGTCGCTAGTTCGGCCTTGATGCTTCGGCGCAAGGACGAGGAGATTCTGGGACTGGAAGATCAACTTGCGGATGAGCAGAAAGAAAAGCTCTTGCGCGGTACGTCCCCCGAAGTTGCCCCTTTGCCCAACTTAGACGTGAGTCCGAGCCCAGAGGTGAATGGCAGTACGCCGCCACCACCCGTTGTGACCGATCGCGCTACTCCCGTCATTCAGTGGTTTGCCGATCGCGGTATCGGAGTCGAGACCTATCGCCAGGGGAACATTGATACCGATGAAATCTTTAACCGCCATGCCAAAACCCTGGGCGATCGCTACAAAGATGACGAAGATCGTCCGCTTCTAGCGCCGTTGCTGAAGCAAATGAAATGGGCGATCGCCAAAAATCGAGGCCTTCAGCATCACCTCAAAGGGGCTACCCAGCACCAAATTACAACCCAAACCCAGTTTTGTAATCACCTACTGCGCGACTCTCTGCTAGCCTCCTATTTCTATAACAAGACAACAAAAGTCATTCATGGCGCGATCCAGGATCGCACCGATGTTCGACACTTTTTCAATGGGGAATGGTTCGAGCGGTTTATTTGCCACAAAACAGAAACTATCCTGCGCTCCCTGAACATTGAATATTTCTATCTGATGAATCCCGTCATTCAATATGACAACAGAGATACATTTGAATTAGATCTATTTTTCTTGGTAAAGGGGGAGCCAATTCTGATCGAATGCAAGACGGGCGGCGACTTCAATCAGCATCTCAAACGCTTTGAATCCCATCGCAATCGGCTATCGATTAAACCAGACCATGCCTTTCTCGTCATCCTGGATCTGGAAGATATCCAAACGGAGCGGCTTAGCAAGTTCTGGAACTTCAAGGTTGTGAATCCAAAAACTTACACCACTGTGCTACCCGAAAGCTTGGCCCCCTCCACAACCCTATCGACTTGAGAAATCGCGACCACAGATTTTTAAGGTCTGGTTTTTCATCATGCCGAGCTACTTACCTGCTCTCTCAAATGCCTTTGATCGAAAGATTTTCGAGGTATTCGGGAAGGTTGAATGTATAGACGGTTTCACCGGGAGAGAGAGGTATGGCGACTGAATGGGTGGAACGAGCACAACGTGGAGATGAAGCGGCGATCGCCCATCTCTTTAATCGGGTTTTGCATCCGCATCATTTGCAGACTACAGCCACCGTTCGGGATGGCAACCTCGCCCTCGTTGTCCAGGGCAAACCCGCTCCCCCGCAGCCAACCCTGCTTCCCTTGCTCTATCACGGTTTGCTGAAACTGCGTCTGGCCAATATCCGCACCGTTTCCGTTGCTGTGCAGGAAGCAGAAGGCGAAGCGGCGGTGTGGACAGCCGATATTCCAGGACATCGGCGGGGCGTGCTGAAGGGGCTAGCCGAATATGGGGATGATAGGGCGATCGCCCATCTCCTCACCCAGGCTCTGACGCACAAGCATGTCACGGTTCAGGCACAGTATAACGACGACCACCTCACGCTGCGGTTAATGGGGGATCCATTGCCGGATACCTTTACCCTGCTCACGCTGCTGAAGCGGGAAATGGCATCCTGGAATACCCAGTTGTTCCAGACTATTGAGGTGCAGGGCTACGCAGCCGATGCAGAGGAACCCCAATGGGTTGAGAGGGTTGAGACGCTAAATCCTAAAATAGCAACCCCGGCTGTTGTACCCGCAGGCTCCCGCTCCCAACGAAAATCGATATCGAATAAACCTACCCCTGCTGTTTGGACCTTCAAGTTCGAAACACCCAAGCTTGTGCTCATTGGCTTTTTGCTGGCATATGGTTTATTTGGGGCTCAGCATTACAACTTCAGCGATTTCATCAATGGCACCAATCCGCTGATGATGTTTATCCACAATGTCAATCTCATCTTCCATGAAGCGGGACATACGATTTTTAGTATGTTTGGGCTGTTTATTAAGTTGTTGGCAGGGTCTGGGATGCAAATAGCCGTGCCTGCAGTGATCTGCGGCTATTTTGCCTTTACACGCCAACCCTTTGCGGCAGCAGTTGCTCTGTGCTGGGTCGGTGAGAATTTCTGGGATGTTTCCATTTACATCAAAGATGCGCAGGAAAAGGCTTTACCCCTGTTAGGGGGAGAAGCGGTGTTGCATGACTGGCACATGATTCTAATGATGCTTCGGCAATTGCGGTACGACGATGCGATCGGCAATGCGACCTTTGCGATCGGATCTGCCATTTATGCATTTGCCATTTTTGTAGGAGTCTTTTACGCACAGATTCAGCCGCGCAAGATTGAGCCATCTGAAACTCAAAATTAGATGCGACGGAGATGCTTCCAATTCTGGCGTTTCGGAATCCAAATTTCTTCTAACCAGCCAGGGTGGGCGTCGAGAATATTGCACTGGATCCATCCCCGCAAGCGATAAATCCGCTCTGGTTGATATTCAAATAGCATTTTGCCTGCAGGCAAAATGCTATTTGAATATCAACAGTTTGTTAATCAGTTGGGCATTCCCAGAGAGCATCTGAACGTTGATGAGTACCCTTCTATAGCGATCTCAAGTGATTAGTATACGGCCTCAAGCCGCATACTGTTCATACTTCATTTGGGATTACTA
>JBCBSL010000217.1:0-9896 GCA_039819145.1 Cyanobacteria bacterium J06638_22 | reverse complement strand
TTTTGCCGTTGCTGGGAGTGTTTCAGTCGGGGGCGCAGGTCGCAGAGACACCGTATCCCAACGATCACAGCGCGACCGCTGGGGAACCTGACCTGGAGGCTCGTGCCCATGGTTATACCCTGGTTCTGGAGCGAGAGCCCGACAATCAGACGGCGCTGCGGGGGTTGCTAGAAGTTCGAATTCAGCAGGGAGATGCGGCAGCCGCCATTGAACCGCTGGAGCGGCTAGCAGCGCTTAATCCAGAGGTGACAGACTACCAAGTGTTGCTAGCTCAGACGAAGCAACGAACTGGGGATTTGGAAGGCGCAGCTCGAATCTATCGCGAGATTCTGTCACAGGCTCCGGGAGATATGAACGCCCTACAAGGGCTGGTGGGTTTAATGATTACGGAAGGTCGCCCAGAAGCAGCGATCGCCCTCCTGCAAGACACATTGCGGATTACGGATGAGCAGAACGAGGTCAGCCCTGGCAGTATCAACGCAACCTCGGTACAGCTTCTGCTAGGTCAGGTCTATGCTGAAGAGCAGCGATTTGATGAAGCGATCGCCATCTATGACCAGGCCATTGATGGCGATCGGCAAGATTTTCGCCCGGTGCTAGGGAAAGCGATCGTGCTTCAAGCTGATGGGCATACAGAAGAAGCGGCCCCGCTTTTCCGACTGGCTTCTTCCCTCGCGCCAGCTCAATACCAGGATCAGATTAGCCAACTGGCAGGCGACACCCTGGATACAGCAGACACATCTGGCGAAATTTCGCCCTTAGAGCCCCCCGATGGAGCGCTGGATAGCGAAGCGGACGCGGATACCGAACCCTCCTCTTCCCCCCGCGCAACAGGTAATCCTCAGGCTGAATAGGTTTCGTTTCGATAGCCGATTCCGGTTCATAGGGTTGCAGCAGAAAGATAGGGACACGGTAGCCAAGCAGGTGGATCCCGAGTCCATCAATGGCTACCTACATACCTAATCGGCGATCGCCAGCGTAACTTGATCGCTAGCGCAAACTGAGTGTCAATGGAACCTGGTGGTCAGTGCAGATATAGAGCTTCCAGATTGAAACTTCCAGATAAGCGCAGCACTTTTTTAATCCATCTTTTTTCTTATGATCAAGATAGAAGACTAATCAGAGACGACCTGGGACGTTGATTGGTTCTGCTCCTTGCGAAGAAGACATCAACACACCCCAAAACAAATCCAGCCGCGATTTGGAACTCTTGTTTGGGACATGGAGGGCACTCCTGTGAGGTGCAGTCCTAGAGTCGTCCGCGGTCGAGATGCTTAATCGTTTAGGAGTCATCGGCTAATTCACCCAGCATTATTTATGAAAAATTTTTGTAGTGACAATGTGACGGGAATTGCCCCAGAGATTCTGGCGGCGATCGCAGAGGCCAATCAGGATGATGCTATGCCCTACGGCAACGACGCTTTGACTCAGCAGGTCGAAGCCAAATTTGCCGAGTTGTTTGAAACCGAGGTCAAGGTGTTCTTGGTGGCGACGGGTTCGGCGGCCAATTCCCTGGCTCTGTCAACGCTAGCGCCCGCCTACGGGGCCATCTACTGCCATGAAGAGGCTCATATCCAGGTGGATGAGTGCGGCGCACCCGAGTTTTTTACAGGCGGCGCAAAGTTGGTTTTGCTACCAGGAAGCCATGGCAAAGTGTCGGCAGCGCGGCTGGATGAGCGCCTCCAGCACGCTGGTTTTGATGTTGTGCATCACGTACAGCCTGCGGCTGTGAGCATCACCCAGGCAACGGAAGCGGGGACGGTTTACTCCGTGGATGAAGTGGCGGCGATCGCCCAGGTAGCTCACCATTACCAGTTGTCCCTACACATGGATGGGGCACGGTTTGCCAATGCCCTGGTGCATCTTGGCTGTACGCCAGCGGATATAACGTGGAAAGCAGGCGTTGATGTCCTCTCCTTTGGCGCCACCAAAAATGGCGCAATGGCAGCAGAAGCCGTCGTCTTTTTTAACCCGAGCGATGCCAAAACCTTTCCCTTCCGACGTAAGCAGGGCGGGCATTTGTTTTCTAAGATGCGGTTTCTTGCAGCTCAGTTTGATGCCTATCTAGCCGAAGGGCGATGGTTGGGCTATGCCACCCATGCCAACGAAATGGCGCAACGGCTTGCAAGCGGGCTGCAGGCCATGCCCGACATCCAGCTCTGCCATCCTGTTGAGGCCAATGAGCTGTTTGTCGAACTTCCGGGTGCCGTAATTGATGGCTTGATGGCAGATGGCTTCCAGTTCTATCGCTGGGAAGCCGACAACCACATTCGCCTAGTAACCGCGTTCAACACAACTCCAGAAGCCGTGGATGCGTTTCTGGAGTCGGCACGTTGCTATGCACCCCACGCGGGAGCCGCGATCGCCACGCCTGTCTAGCCCGCATGTAGAGGCCGTGGCAACCTCAGAGTCAGCCCAACAATACCTTGAAAGCCCCGCGTTGCGGGGCTTTCAAGGTATTGTTGGTTTTGCATAGCGGCATATCATTCGACCACCCGCAACCGCCCAGTACGAAGGGCATCATAAATTCGATTGACTTGCGATCGCTCCCGCTCCGTCAAATTCCTTTTTGCCAACAATACTGACATAAACGCGTCCTGATCCTGTCGCGAAATCTGCCGAGCAGTCAGCACATGCTCAATTAGCTGTTCGATTGAGTTTCCATGCATGGAGAGAGATTGTTCTGGAATTGCCATATTAAAGCGATGCAATGTGGAGCTATCAAATAAAGGTTGTTTGAAACGCTGATTTTTTCCTTTGAGATGAGCAAGAAAAATCAATACACCTCCAGGATTTCTAAACACTTTCTTAGACAGCACATAGGAACAGGCGAATGGGAAAAGCTAGCGTAACGTAAGGGTTTACAGGTTTTCGCAGAGGAATCCCCTCAGCTCATATTAACTGAACCTAATGCCAAGTAAATCCGTATTTGTTGCCTATTATTGACCTTTATAGGCATGAATCTCCGTGCTTAAAACTAATCTGCATTCGTTAGCTTCGAACACCTTCTACGGGACGATCCGAAATATTGCTGAATAAAGTGCTGGACGAAAACGTTGCTCTTTGTCAGAGCTTTATAACGTGAGCCTTTGATGAGAGTTGAGTGCATCCTACCTATCACTTCAAACATGCAAAAAGGACTGCTCCTTTCCTCAACGTTTGGCTTCAGCAAACACGACAATTAAAATCGTAACGAGAGATAGATTCCATGTAGACCTAGCTAGAGCTGCTACAGTGGCGAAGAACAACAAGATAGTGTGATGAACGTAGGGGTTTCCGTGCGATCGCGCCCCCATGCCCCCACGCCATCGGCTTAATCCCATCTCGCTAGCGTCCCATGAAAATCCTCGGTATTTCCGCGTATTATCACGACAGCGCTGCGGCCCTCGTCATCGACGGTCAGATTATTGCGGCGGCCCAGGAAGAGCGGTTTTCTCGAAAAAAACACGACGCCCGCTTTCCCAAAAACGCCATTCACTATTGCTTGTCAGAGAAAAACTTGCGCCTTAGCGATCTCGATCGCATCGTCTTCTACGACAAACCGCTCCTCAAATTCGAGCGGTTGCTCGAAACCTACATTGCCTTTGCCCCCCGGGGCTATCGCTCCTTTACGGCAGCAATGCCCGTGTGGATCAAGGAAAAGCTCTTTCTCAAAACAATCTTAAAGCGGGAATTAGCAGAACTGGGAGACCTCAAGCCCCGCCAACTGCCACCACTCTTGTTTACCGAACATCACCAGGCCCATGCCGCTGGAGCCTTTTTCCCCAGCCCCTTTCAGAAAGCAGCAGTGCTTTGCCTGGACGGCGTTGGCGAATGGGCGACCACATCGCTGTGGAAAGGGATTGATCACCAACTCATTCCCCAATGGCAGATTGATTTTCCCCATTCCCTGGGCTTGCTGTACTCAGCGTTTACCTACTTCACCGGTTTTAAGGTCAACTCGGGCGAGTACAAGCTAATGGGATTGGCACCCTATGGCGAACCAAAATATACCCAATTAATTGCCGACAACCTGATCGACATCAAAGCAGACGGCACCTACCGCCTCAATATGAAGTACTTCAACTTCGCTACGGGGCTGACCATGACCAACGCCCGCTTCAGCAAGCTGTTTGGCCGCCCTCCCCGCAAGGCTGAAGGGCAACTGACTCAGCAGGACATGGATATTGCCGCTTCGATCCAGGAAATTACGGAGGAAATTGTGCTACGCCTCGCCAAAACAGCAAAGCAGGACGTGGACAGCGAATACCTTTGCCTCTCTGGAGGGGTGGCGCTGAACTGTGTGGCCAATGGCCGAATTTTGCGGGAATGTGGCTTCAAAGACCTGTGGATTCAGCCGGCGGCTGGGGATGCGGGCAGTGCTCTGGGTGCGGCGCTATCGGTGTGGTACGAGTACCTGGACAACCCACGGGTAGCCGCTGGCGACCAGATGCAGGGCGCCTATTTGGGACCTCGGTTTGAGCCGGGGGCGATCGCCCAGTATCTCGACGCCATTGGCGCGGTTTACCAGACACTCCCCGACGATATCCTCATGCCGAAACTGGCGGAAATCCTGGAAGCGGGCAATGTCGTGGGGTGGTTTCAGGGGCGCATGGAGTTTGGCCCCCGTGCATTGGGCAACCGCTCCATCATCGGCGACCCCCGCAACCGCGAAATGCAATCCACCATGAACCTGAAAATTAAGTATCGAGAGTCGTTTCGCCCCTTTGCGCCGTCGGTGCTGGCTGAGCGAGTATCCGACTACTTCGAGATGGAGGAACGGAGTCCCTACATGCTGCTGGTGGCTCCGGTGGCCGAGTCGCGGCGAGTGCCAATGACCGTCGAGCAACAGCAGCGCTTTGGCATTGAAAAGCTGAAGGTGCCCCGCTCTGAAATCCCCGCTGTAACCCATGTAGATTATTCCGCGCGGGTGCAGACCGTCCACGCTGAGACCAATCCTCGTTACCACCAGTTGATCCAAGCTTTTGAAAAACGGACGGGCTGTGGCGTGCTAGTCAACACGAGCTTCAATGTGCGGGGGGAGCCGATTGTTTGCACGCCGGAAGATGCCTATCGCTGTTTCATGAACACGGAGATGGATTATCTGGTGCTAGAAAATATCCTGCTAGCCAAGACCCAACAGCCCGATGCACCGGCAGCCGGGGAGCGATCGCAATACCTCAACACCTTTGAATTGGACTAACGAACTGGACTAACGAGCTGGACTAAACCCTGATGATTTTTGAACCCATTGCAGCGCCCAATAAAAAAATGCTACGGGAGTTTGGACTGGTGGTTGGCGGGCTGCTGGCTCTGCTGCTGGGGCTAGTGTTTCCCCTCCTACGGGGGCACGGGCTGGCAACCTGGCCATTTGTAGTCGGTGGGGCATTGGGTTTGATAGGATTGATGGCGCCAGCAGGGTTGCGCCCCATTTACTACGGATGGATGCGATTTGGGCAGGTGTTTGCCTGGATTAATAATGCACTGGTGCTAAGTTTGGTGTTCTATGGCGTCGTGGCACCGATGGGTCTGATCATGCGATCGCTCTTAGGCTATGATCCGATGGCTGTCTGTTCCTCTGAAGACGCCTCCTTCCGGAAGGCCAGTGCAACACGTTCACCTAAGTCCATGGAAAAGCCGTTCTAGCAGCAGGTTTTTATGGGATTTTTAACTGAAATTTCTGAGTTTATCGGCGACCTGTGGCAGTTTTTACGAGAACGCCAAAAGTACTGGTTGGCCCCACTCATCCTTACCCTGATTTTGATTGGTGTGGTCATCGTCTTTACCCAGGGAAGCGCGATCGCGCCCTTTATCTATGCCATCTTCTAAGCAGGTTTGAGCGAGCGATCGTCTGCTTTGCGTCCCATTTTTTTGGTCCCAACACTTTGCTTGCCGGGGGTCTTACTGTCTAGACTCACCATCAGAATGGGTTGCTCCGCATCCAGTTTGATGGTGGTTGCCCTTGTCTCACCCTTCGTTCCAACGATTCTATGAAATCTTCATGGCTGAAACTTATCGCCATCAACGTTGGCGTCACGCTAGGCTTGCTCTTTGGGTTGAATTTGTTAGCCCATCTTGTTCTGTTCGCAGGGGAGCAGGCCATGCGCCTATTCAACCTGGATGGGGGGCCAGACGAAGTCCACGAAGACCGCGAATTGGCCAGCTTGCCGAACTACGAGGGCCGTTACGATGAGATTTTCCAGCATTTCCGGGAAACCTTCGACATCGATATGAAATACGACCCCTACCTGGGCTGGTCGCGGGATGAATTTGAAGGGGAAACGATCACCATCAACGACAAGGGCGATCGCACCCATGGTGAGCTCCCCGGCACTAGCGAAGAGCGTCCTACGATCTATATCTTCGGGGGTTCGACGGTGTGGGGGACAGGCGTAGTCGACAACGAAACGGTGCCCGCGTTTTACCAGGGCTTTGCCAACCATCCTACGGTGAACAAAGGAGAAACGGCCTTTATCAGTCAGCAATCTTTCCTTTCCTTTAGCCAGCTTTTGGCGGCTGGGGAAGATATGGATGGCGTCATTTTCTATGAGGGTGTCAATGATGTGCAGTATGGTTGTCGGTCAGAGCTGAATGTTAACGACCACGCTCGCACCCAAGTCTTTGCCGACCGGGTCGAAGGGGGCGAGAACCGCTCCTCACCGACCCGACAATTTCGTCGCTACTGGGTCACGCTCTTTTTTGGGGCGATTCAAGAGTTGGGGGACGAAGTTGGTGACCTGATTGAAGACAATCGAGGAACGCCTGCGATCGCAGAAGATGCTCTGATTTGTGACACCGATCCCGAGCGCGCACAGGAGGTAGCCGAAGCCTTGGTCGCGAACTGGGAATTGGCGCATACCCTAGCCGAAGCAGAGGGCGTCGAGTTTATGGCAGTGTTACAGCCTGTGGCTTATCTGGGAGAACCCCGCATTGATCACATTCGTCCGGCGCTTACCGCCGAACAGGGAGACCAGTACCGGGCTGTCTATCCCCGCATCCAGGCTCTCCTCGCCGAGCGCAACTACGGCTGGGTTGAGGACTATGTTCCGCTTCTGGCCGAAAATGACGACTACTATTACATCGACTTCTGCCATCTTTCGGGCAACGGGAATCAAAGAATCGCCCAACGGCTCTACCAGGACAGTCGCCGACGCTGGGCATTTTTATAGCTGGATATTTGGGGTTGCAGAATCCAAGTATTATTTTTTTCGAGAAGCGGCGTGGATACGCCGCTTCTCGAAAAAAATAATACCCTCAGCCAGCAATACCGGATATTTTGACAGCTGGACATTTTGATGAAAACTCAGGCAACCCGTAGGCTCAATAGCCTGACGGTGTCTTGTAGCAACCGTATAAAAAAGTAGGGTCTACCTCTGTCGGTTGATCAATGAACAATGGCCTATCAAGCTTCCGTTCTGCTCGTCATAAAAACGCTACAACGGACGAGCAGTCATACATGGGATGACTCAATCTGAAACCATAGTTATCCTTTTGGCACGAACATTTAGAGATTCCGTGTAAGCACGGACAGGATGATAGAGATTTATAAACTTGGTACAAAAAGCTACATTCTCTTTAATAAACCGTGATAAATTATTGGGAACTTCACAAGAATTTAATATTTCTATTATTTTTCTAGGGCTGAGGTAAGGTGTCTACAAACTCTTCGACGCCATTAAGCCGTAGCCAAGTTTCCCCAAAGTTCCTGAATTTTCAAGGGTTTGAGTCCTTCTGTCTCACTATGCAACACCTATTTCGTCACATTCCTCCTGAGCGTGTTGGACCTTCCGGTGAATACGATCACAATGGGCTTTCTAAGCGTGTAGAAGCGGCCTTGAAGCGGTCGTTTAAGCCAGAGATCTTGCAGAAGCTTAAGGTTCGGCAGCGCGGAGCCATGATTGTGCTGCTAGGCACGATTCCCGATCGGGCAGTGCTTTCCTCTGTAATCCAAGTTGCGATGGCTGTCGAGGGAGCCATTGGGGTTGAGGTGAATGGGGTCAACGTCGTCTCCCCCGCCTCTAAAGCCGCTACCATTTTTTGCACCGCATCAACGGTTCACTCTACATGCCCCCTTTAAACAGCACGTTGGCACAAAATTAACACCAGGACTTACGCAGTTTGATAATTTTTGGGGCGTAGTGCGCCCCAAAAATTATCAAACTTCTTTGGTTTTTCGTAGCAAATGCGTAAGTCCTAAACACAATTCGGCACAGCATAATCCGCAGTCATGAAGTAGCCGAATTAGGGCATGCAGAACCCCTGTAAGGATTGAGCCAAACAATCGCCTTTTCCCTGGAGCAGCACCCCAAAGTTGCCCATACCCGACGGATCAATGAGGGTGTGGAGGGCTTCGCGCCGACCCAGAATATCGTTGATGGTTAAGGATTCATCCGATGTCAGGGTCGAAACCGCCGCAATGCGATCGCCCAGCCCCAGTGCCATGAGAAATAATCCCTGTTGGGTGTATCCCAATGGTTGCAAGCCACAGGCCTCACCCTGACGTTCTAGGGCTGTGAAATTGACATGGGCTGTGATGTCTTGGAGGCCGATGTTGATAAACGGGTCGTCGTGATGACGGTGCTGGAAATAGCATTGCAGGGTACCGCTCCGACGGGTCGGCAGATAGTAGCGCTGGGCAGGATAGCCATAGTCAATGGTCAGCACATAGCCCCGTTGCAGCCGCTGCGAAACCGTTTCCATCCACTCCAGTGCTGCTAGGTTAACCTCCGTGGTGTAACCATCGGGATAATTAGCCCCGACAAAATCGATATCGCTCTGCTCAAAGTACTGTTGCAGGGCAGGGGTAGAAAGGGGAGCGATCGCCTCGACAAACATCGGTGGCTCCGCAGATGACTGTTGCGCTCCGTCAGGGCTAGCGGCTGCATCGGCCAGCATGACATGCAGCTCGTATAGGGAACCATCCTTCCAGACCACACGATGGACGGGCAGCGCATCAATCAATTCATTGGAAAAGAAGCAACCCACGATGGAGTCTGGCACGATTTCTTCCCAGGTGTGCCAATGCAGCCGACCAAAGCTTTGCGCCAGCTTCGCCATGCGCTGTTGCTGCTCCTGACGCAGCGCAGGGGAGCCTTCCACAATCACATAGTTGACGGCGTCAAAGCAGGCATCGTGGTGGCGATGCAAGTAGCGCAGGATGTCACGTACCAGCAATCCTTGACCCGCTCCCATTTCCACCAGGGTGAAGGGGTTGGGATAGTCGAGCAAGCGCCACATTTCGGCAAACTGCTCGGCCAACAACTCACCAAAATCGCCCCCCAAGTGAGGCGCTGTGTAAAAATCCCCTGCCCCACCAATATTGACGCGGTTTGTAGCGTAGTATCCGTACTCCGGGTCGTACAGCGCCAGTGCCATGAAGTCAGCAAAGGGGATTTGGCCATTGGGTGCAGCGACGATGCGCTGGGCAATGCGATCGCACAAGTCGCGTTGGCCTAGGGTTTGTTGGCTTAGGTCGGGTTCCCGCACAGTCATAGCATCCATCGAACTCAATGCTTAAAAATTATCCATAAGGAAGATTGGCAGCCATTCTAAAGTTATGTTAACTTCTATTACAGCACCGTAATCATACTTGAGGTTATTAAGTCATGGAAAACCAAGAAACGAAGTTCGGCTTTACTCAGTTCGCAGAAACCTGGAACGGTCGCCTCGCAATGCTCGGATTCGTCGTTGGTGTTGCAACTGAAATTCTGACCGGTCAAGGCATTCTGTCTCAGTTGGGCATCATGTAATTGAGAGCCCTCGAATATCTCTTCTAAGTTGCAAAGCGCCCATTCGGGCGCTTTTTTTTGCGTTTTTCCAATTGTCCCGGACTCAGAACCAGACAGCAAGCTCTCAGCACCTCTCCCTCGAAGAGCTAGTAGAGTAGGTCGGATGCCTAGTAATACCAATTCTACGAA
>JBCBSL010000216.1:0-9899 GCA_039819145.1 Cyanobacteria bacterium J06638_22 | reverse complement strand
TGATTTTTGGGGCGCAGTGCGCCCCAAAAATCATCAAACTGCGTCGGGTTTTCCTACCAAATGCGTAAGTCCTATTACTATCGTTTGTGGCCGCTGCATTGCAGCGACCACAAACGATAGTTGGGTTCTTCAATCGGGTTTGATATTAGATCAGATGGAATAGGCGACCTTCCCGCAGTTGCACCACAGGGTTATCGGACATCCGCACCAGATGCTCATCGTGAGTGGTAATGATAACGGTGATGCCGATCGAGTTCAGCTTTTTCAGAATCTTGATGACCTGTTGCGAATTGTCGTGATCCAGGTTGCCCGTTGGCTCATCGGCCAGCAGCACAGGCGGTGTGCCAACGATCGCCCGGGCAATGCTAACCCGCTGCTGTTCGCCCCCGGAAAGCTGATCGGGGAAGCACTCCGCTTTGTCTTGCAGCCCTACCATGCGCAGGGTGGGCAGCAGGCGGCGGCGGATTTCTTTGCGGGTGTAGCCCTGTGCCCAGAGCACAAACGCCACGTTCTCATAGACCGTGCGGCGAGGAATCAGCTTATAGTCCTGGAACACGACGCCAATGCGGCGACGCAGCAGGGAGAGGCGATCGCCCTTCAGAGTGGCTAAGTCGATGCCATCTACCAAAATTTTGCCGTCCGTCGGCTTTTCAGCGCCGTAGAGCAGCTTTAGGAGCGTTGATTTGCCCGAACCCGATGGCCCAGTAACAAATAGGAACTCGCCGCGCTTCACCTGCAAGTTCAAGTTGATCAGTGCTTTGGACCCATTGGGGTAGGTTTTCTGGATATTGTGGAACCGCACCATAATCCGGGATTGACGGCGGGGATCGGTTTCCTTACCCAGGCTGAAGGCCGGGGTTTCCAGAGAAGGGAAGGACGTGAGGGGGCGATCGCTAACAGTGGTCATTTACAGGATTTGCTCTAAAGGTTGTAAATACGAAGCTGGGACAACAAACGAACCAAACGAAAGACGTTGCAAAAGAAATCGCTGTACAAGAAATGGGCAGGACATGACAAAACGGACTGTTTGGTGTTGCCGTCCTAGATGCAACCACAATTTTATTTTTTACTTAAAGAATAGATTTCTGCCTCAAAATTTCGCTCAATCATACCGGATTTTCATCGATTCAAAACAGGCTGCTGCCGTTTGAACGTTAATTTTTTTGGAATAGTCTGTGGCTATCTTTTAATCGTTTCTGGGGATCAGGATTGCCCCAATAACGAAACGACGGATTTCCATGCAAAGTGCGGTAGCACGAGCATTCGCCGCCAACGCCATGGTTCCTGGTACAGCCGATACACCCATTCCAATCCATTGTTGCGCAGCCATCCTGGAGCCCGAGTTTTGCTGCCCGACCAAATATCAAAGCTGCCACCGACTCCAATCCAGATTGCCTTGGGGCATAGCGCTCGGTTCTCGGCAATCCACAACTCTTGCCGAGGAACTCCCATGCCCACCAGAATGATGCTGGGCTGGAGGGCTTTGAGCCGCTGCTTCATCGCCTCTAGCGCTTCCCCTTGCAAATACCCATGCTCGGTGCCTGCGATCGCCAGCTCTGGAGCCTTTTGCTGCCAGCTTCGCGCCGCCAGCTCGCTCACCCCCGGAGCACCCCCATAGAAAAAGGCAGTGGGGCGATCGCCATTGGGGAGCGTCATCGATGCAGCCTGTTGCAGCAAAACTTCGGCCAACTCAATCCCGGGGCAACGCTGCACCGCCTGACCCCGCAACCAAAGGTAGAACACCACGCCAACCCCATCGGGGATCACCAAATCTGCTTCTTGAATGATCGTGGCCAGGGATGGCATTTTCTCGGTCAGCATAGCCATTTCGGCATTCAGCGTCACCACATGTGCGCCTTGCTGCTGTCGCAGGCGCTCGGTGAGCCAACGGGGGTAGTCCTGCAGTAGGTGGATCGGACAACCCAACACCGATGCGGATTGGGGAGATTCGGATTCTGATAAGCTTTCCAGCAGTTCCGGCATATGCCCACGCCCTGTACTTATTAGATACTCGATGGCAAAGATCCCAAGAATCCTACCACCAAAGTAATCAAATGGTGCGATCGCCTGAGACGAAACCGTCTTGCATTAACGCTAAGCATTGTACTCAAGGTTGGGAGCAATAGCCTTACAAATTTTGAAGCCAGGGCGATCGCCCCGACGCCATGCACCGTGTCCAAGAAATGAGTGCCCATCTCCTGCTCCAATCGTTGTTTCTGGCAGATCCAGTCCTTACGCAATCCCTTCGTCACCCTGAAACTGATTGGAGCAGGAGGAGCACTCCAAAGATTTGCACTCGGTCTGTAGAAAATCAGGGCGATTTGGGCGTCTTTACTGCCTGCGTCAATGAAACGTAATATCCATTTGCTACGACCTGATGCGTTGAGATTAGAACGAATAATTTTTTGAAAGAGCTGTCGCATGGGTCTTTCAAAAAATTATTCGGTTTTACGGAAGCGCGTAGCGTTAAAAGAACCAACTCCTTTATCGGCTTTATCTCTCCGAAGCAGGATAGGAGTCGTTATGCTTAGATGCTGGCCATTTCCCTCGGGAATGCCATCGGCGGCTTCAAGCCAGATTCATCAAGGACACTGTCCAGATATCAATGGCATACCATCATTAGGGTAATCAAGGACTGGCGATTTCCATGCATTCTGACGACTCCCTCACCTCCTCTGCTCCACCTGTCAACGCAACACACACTCCAGAACCGCTGTCAGCACCCCCTGGAGATGACATAGCGGTTGCGGATCTTGGCGGATTGATACCGACCCCGCCTTCAGACTTCCGTTCGGGGTTTGTGGGGATTGTGGGACGTCCCAACGTGGGCAAGTCCACTTTGATGAATGCGCTGGTGGGGCAAAAGATTGCCATCACCTCTCCCATTGCTCAAACCACCCGCAACCGTCTGCGGGGCATCCTCACCATGCCGCGTGCCCAAATTATTTTTGTAGACACTCCCGGCATCCACAAGCCCCATCACGAACTGGGTAAGGTAATCGTTCAAAACGCACGCCTCGCCATCAATTCTGTGGACGTGCTGCTGTTTGTCGTTGATGGAACGGTGGCAGCGGGACGGGGCGATCGCTTCGTCGCCACCCTGCTCGAAAAGGCTGATACTCCCGTCATCCTGGGTATTAACAAAAGCGACCAGCAGCCCCAAGACGCTGCCGATCTGGACGAGAGTTACCATGCCCTGGCTGCTGAGCAAAACTGGCAGGTACAAAAATTCTCGGCTCTCACAGGCGAAGGTCTGGAACCGCTACAAGATCAATTAATTGAGCGCCTGGAACCTGGCCCCTACTACTACCCACCCAATCTGGTCACCGACCAGCCAGAACGCTTCATCATGGGCGAGTTGATCCGCGAGCAAATTCTGCGGCTGACCCGTGAGGAAGTGCCCCATTCTGTGGCGATCGCCATCGACCGGGTTACTGAAAAGCCCGAAATCACCGAAGTCTTGGCGAGCATCCATGTGGAGCGGGACTCGCAAAAAGGTATCCTCATCGGCAAAAAAGGCAGCATGATCCGCGACATTGGCACCGCCGCCCGCGAACAAATCCAAAAGCTGATCATGGGCAAGGTGTATCTAGAACTCTTCGTCAAAGTGCGTCCCAAATGGCGGCAATCTCGCCTCTACCTCTCCGACCTGGGCTACCGCGTCGAAAACGACTAGCACCACACCCGCTCCGAGCTACTTGCTGGCTAAGGGTATGATTTTTTTCGAGAAGCGGTGTATCACGCCGCTTCTCGAAAAAAATCATACTTGGGTTTTGTCCTGGGCTGAGATGCACCACAGAGACATAGAGTTACTCTCCGTGCTCTCTGTGCCTCTGTGGTTTCATCCTTACCCAATCCTGACGGCTCACCATTCAACTTGTGTTCACCGTACACGGGGCAATCAGCCAATCGATTCAATTGGCAGAGCTCGATAGTTTGTGCAAAATACGTTAGAACTAAAAAGTTTCGTCTTTTTAGGTACTCTTCCGACACAAATGGCACGACATACGCAGGCACACCTTACCCGACGCATCGAAAAGTTTCGCTCCGACGACTACAAGAAACAGAAGAAGGAGCAGATGCAATACTACATGGGCGCAAAATTACTGGAGGTCGGGGTCGATCCTAACAATGTGATCTACCGCTGGTCCTCTCAGATTAAGGGTAATGATGAAGAATGGACAATCAGTGCCTACTGGGGAAAATCGAAGGAGGAGTTATAGCAATTGGAGGAAAGCGTCCGAGCCAAATAGAATGGGTGCTCGTTTCTCTCGGGATGTCGTTCACTAATGCATAGCGCGTCAGAGGCGATCCGCCCATTCAACAAAGCCGCTATCCCTAAACCTCCTGGAGAGGCGATCGCCCTTCAAACCCCTCACCTCTGCGTAGAAATTGGCGCAGGTCAGGGGTTGTTTGCTGTGCAATTTTCCCAAACGCACCCGGATGCAACGTTGATTGCGATCGAGCGCACCCAGACGCGCTTTGCCAAACTGCACCAGCGCATCACCCACAATCCCTGCCCCAACGTCATTCCCATCCGTGCCAACGCCGTCCACTGGATTGCCCACTACCTTTCAAAGCAGTCAGTGGATGCCTATTTCATTTTCTACCCCAACCCCTATCCCAAAGCTAGCCAGCGCAACAAGCGCTTCCACGCCATGCCCTTCATGGGCCACTTGATCGCCACCCTAAAACCCGGCGGAACCCTTACCCTTGCTACCAATCAAGCCTTCTACAACGCCGAAGCCAAAGCAATGCTGACACAAGTTTGGGGCCTGACCTGTGTGAGCGATCGCCTCATTGCCACTGGCGATCGCCCCCGCACCCACTTTGAGAAAAAGTACCTGGAACGGGGCGATCGGTGTATGGAGTTGGTCTTCAGGAAGGATTCCTGAACCGATGCCTTTGAGTATTGGGATGGGCGATCGCTAAGATAAAAAATATTCCAATAGCCAAATACCCGATTTGAAATGAAAACCTTGCCACTCACTCAACCTGTTTCGCTAGAAATTCCTGCGCTCCCACGGACGGCATTGGATGAGTTGTATCACTTTCTGCAATATATGCAGTTTAAGTACCAACTCGATTTGGAAGCAACGCTGGAACAGATGGAAGATGAAATCGATGGGTTCGATGCAGAGGTAGCGTTACAGGAATCTGGAGCCATCTCTCTTGATGCCTTGAAACAAGAGCTAGGCTTGGAATGAGCTATCAAATCCTCATTTTGCCCGCGGCACAACGACAACTGAAGAAACTGCCAACAACTGTTCAAAAAGCGTTGGTCACTCAAATTGAGTATCTTGCAGAAAACCCTAGACCTGCAAACTGTAAGAAGCTAGAAGGGCGGCAGAATCAGTATCGAGTAAGAGTCGGTGAGTATCGTATTATTTATAGCGTTGAGGATGCTATGTTAGCCGTGCGTGTCATTAAAGTTGGTCATCGGCGGGATGTCTATGAGGCCTAGCTAACTTATTTCGGCGGTTATCGGTGGGCATTGGCGATGGGTAACAGCAGCCGACTGAGAATGCGACCATCCTCCAGTTGATACAGGTTAAATTCCCCGTTCAGTTGTGTCATCAGGGTTTGGCAGATCGCTAGGTGCAGTCCAGGGGGGCGATCTAGAATTGAGGGCGCTAGCCAGTCGGCAGGGCGTCCGTTATTCAACTCCTCTAGCAACAGCGGTTCGACCATGCCATTGTCTGTGATGGAGATTTCCAGCCAACTTGCATCGAGCGGGCGGCACCAGATATCGAGGCGGCCTCCAACGGGGGATCGGAAACAGGCCATGGTGAGAATTTCGCCCAGCACTAGCTCGATTTTGTGGATATCGCCACCAATATCCACAACATTATCGTTGTGCACTTGCGACCAGAGTTGGCGTTGATGGATGAGGCCCTCGATGCGCTCCATCGATCGCTTCAGCAAGCTGGTGAGGGCGATCGTCCCAAAGCTGGCCTTCATCTGCCACTGCTCGTGTTTCAGCAGCGGAGCCATAGAGGAAAGCATATTGCCCAAATGCCGCAGAATTTGGTGGTATCGCATACTGGCCAGGGCATCTTTCTGGTGACTGAGTTCATTCAGCCGCTTCACGTTGTCATTCAGGTCACGGAAAATTTCTTCAATGCGGCGATGTTTGTACCAGTTCAGGCGTTCCAGGTGCGATCGCTGACCACTCAAGGTCTTTGTCATCAGCAGGTGGCGGCGTGACCAGGCGAGTTGATTGCCCAGCGCAGACAGAGCATTGAGTTGCCGCTCGGGCCAATAACGGCTGACCGCATCGGCCACCACGATCACCCCTGTGACCTCATGGTCGGGGCTGGTGTGCAACCCCAGCGCCAACACCTGACCAATTTCTACTCCATTGAGCCACTGACGGGTTTCGGCATCGATTTCGTCAATGCTCATGGGCACAACGCTTTCGGCCTGCATCGCCCATTTCAATAGGGGATCGGTCTGGGTTGGAATAGAGGCGTCTAAATTCACGCCAAATTTAGCATTGCCGATGATGGCCGCCGAAATTTTGGCAATTTGGTGACGGGTTGGCCAGGTGATCAGGGCTGCCAGCGGTGCATCCAGTACGCGCGCAATTTGCTGCATGGCGGCTCGTTCCAGCACATCCAGCAACGGCGTCTGTTGCAGGGCGTCGATGCCCCATTGGATCATCTGGTTGACATTATTTTGCTGCTCGGTTTGACGTTGAAGCTGCCACTGGTGCAGTGTAATTCCCAGTTGTTGGCTGACGATCCGCAAGACCTCGCGTTCATCCCGATTCCAGGTGCGGGCGGATTCTTGCCCGACCACCAGCAAGGCTTCGAGGGGATGCCCTGGGGCGGTGCTACACACCAGAAGCGACTGCATTCCAATGTTGAGCAGGTCACTGCGCCATGCCATTAACTTCAGGTCATCTTCCAGATTCTCCACTGCCACTGCGCCGGAACTACGCTCTAACATGTTCCAGTCGACTGGATTCAGCGCGTCTAGGTAATTGGGTAGGGCTTGACGGTGAGCCGGGCGGTATTGATGGCAAACCTCGAACATTTCCTTGTCAGTCGAGTAAAGCAACACTAGGAAATAGCTGGCCCGGAGCCGCTTACACAAGACTTGTGCTGTTTGTTGCAGGGTTGCTTCCCAGTCATCTTCGCTAAAGATCGACTGGGCAATTTCAGCGGTCAAGGTTTGATCCACTTTCACCTGCTGGACAGTTTGTTCCATTTCTTCCAGCGGAGCGGTGAGGGCGATGAGTTGGGCAACACTGCGCAGGTAGTTTTTCTCTTCGTCGCTCCAGATCCGGGCGTCTTTGCCTTCGACCGCAATAAAGCCAAAGAGTTCATCGCGCAAAAGAATCGGAGCGGCCAGGAGCGATCGCGCCTGGATTTTTTGCATCAACCGCCCGGCCATATCGGCCTTGAGAGAACTCTGGGCTTCCCCAATGGAGACAATCTGATCCGCTGCCATCGCCTGGTAGAAGCTGTTGATCTCCTGTGCGGTAAATCCATTCGTGGTGGTTTCTCCTACCCGTTCCTTGCGATTGCCCGTGCGCCACCAGAAATAGCGCCGCTCAGACTCAAACCAATACACATTGGTACTGGTGGGTGCAATGAAGCGATGGGTCTCAACGACAACGGCATCTAGCCGCGCTTCGAGGTTGGGGAGCGATCGCAATTTGCCCATCAATGTCATCAGCGGCTCAGCTGGGCGTTTGGCTTGCTGTCGGGTGGTATCTTCTTCCACCTGATACAAGGCCGCAGCCAAGGTGCCTAGCAAAATTGATAGGCGTGCCTTTTCCTCGGCATGGGGGGAAACGCCCCACAGAGCTGATCCCAGCAAGATAACACCCAGGCAGCGATCGCGATAACGAATCGGAAAAATAACCGTGCCTTGAACGCCATATTTCTTGGCCAGTTTGCGCCAATCTCCTGCACGCGGCTCATCCTGCAAGTCGGGTACCCCTATCGGGCGCTGCTGAATGACGACCTGCTCCAGCAAATCGCCAGGTGTCAGCGAAAACGGTTGCTTAATCGCTGTCGTTTCACTACCGACGATGCTAGATCCCTTCCCGACCAAGCGATGGGTTTCTCGGCTATAGCGACCAATCCAAATCACGGAGTAGTCCAGTTCCCGTTTCAGATAATCCAGCACGGTATCCAGCAAAATCTCCTCGGATTCGGCTTCATGCAAAGCCTGGAGCGTTTGCTTTAAGGCAACGAGCTGTTTTTCGTGATTGGCGGGTTGTTTGGGAGACCCCATTGATTTGCTCCTGCGTTCCCCTTAGCGATCGCCCTCGAAGTTAGGCATAAGATAGGTCGGTGGCCCGCACTAACTGCACCGAGAGAATCGCGTCCAAAAAACTGCCTAGCCCCATTGGTACTGAATTAATGGGAGGCATGTTTGGTGGTTCGGGGCATGTGTCGATTATCACGATCCTGCGTTCAAGATTACCCTGGCTAGCGATTGTTCTCTCTGCATCAAAGGGCGCGACCCTCTGCACAAAAGAGCATTATCTTTAAGGGCTGAGCATGGTAAGGGGGTGAAGATAATGCAGCCGGGTAGACCGACGAAAAATCATTCAGTAACTAAGAGACCTTCAGTAACTAAGGTGGATGATGCAGCCTGAATCGAATGTAGACCACGTTGTTTCGACACGAAGTGAAATTGCTAACCATTCACAAGTTTGTCTCAACTATACAAAAAGTGCCCATGAGACTAGCTTTGTGCGTCAATCCAATAATCACGTGTCAATGTGGCAATCCCAACATGTTCTACGCCAAATCACACCGGGGACTGAAAATATTTCTTCTAGAGCGTAGCTAAAAAATGCGAACCGCTCCACCTGACCCCTACAGAACTTGGCGTGTTATTTGATACAAGGATTCCCTATCTACTTGGAAATGTATCGAAATGTAAGCAAAATTTGGCAGGCCCCTGTTCGGTTGGTGTTGGCCATGGGTTTAGATCGTTTGTGCGGTAGGGTCATTAATCTGGCCATAGATTAACCTGGCAATAGAGTGGGCGATCGCACCACCCCATGCCCTTTCCCTTCATTCCTATAGCGACACCCTGTTCATCCTGCCAGCCCATTTTACAAGGATTTTGATAAGGCGTTTGATGAGGTTTGTCCTCTCGCGATCTCTTTGGCCAAATGGAGTTAGCCAAATGTGGATCCGTTCCATCCCCAGAGATAGCCCTTGGCATCGGCAAACTCAATGTAGATGCGATTGGTGGGGACGCCCGTTGCAGTGCTAATTTGCTGGCAAAAATCCTGACTCATGGCTTTGGTCTGGTCAGGGCTGAAAGCCCCGACACTTTTGACCTCGACGTAGCATACCGGGTCGGTGCTGCCCCCGAAGGTCATGGGAACATCGCTTTCAAACGCTGTCATCACGTAGGACTCTGGCTTGCGGGTATGGCTGGCAAGGCTGGCCGAAAGCTGCTTGAGCATCGTTTCGACGTCGGGTTTCGCGGGAGTTGGCAGAGAGGTTTGAACTTTGATCAGGGGCATAGTTTAGAGACCGTAAATAGACCGTAAGCAATCGTCAAAACCGACAGAACTTATACAGAACGTTTCTTTCTGGCCTTCTAGGAGAAGGGATGCGGTTCATCCAACCTCTCATATGGGACATCCCATATGAGACATATATTGAACTTGTTGTAACGGCGGTGTCCTCACCCACCCACAAATTCACTCAGGAGGAGGCAATCTCTGCATCAATCCTGACCAACTTGTTCCAAGATGAAGAGTCGCGCTGGGATGGGAAAATCCAGCGATGCGTCCCTCGACTTGTTTCCATCAAGCCTTGAAGCTTTCAGGAGTATGGGATTGGGCGATCGCATCATTGCCTATTCCACCCTCATTTTTGCTCATTTTGCTCTGTTTCCAGCGGGAATCCTGCTGCAAACAG
>JBCBSL010000215.1:0-9937 GCA_039819145.1 Cyanobacteria bacterium J06638_22 | reverse complement strand
CCATCCACAACAGCCGTCGGGCGCGGGTCATGGCGACATAGAGCAGGCGATATTCCTCCGCCAGCTTGAGGTAGTCAGCTTGCAGCGTGGCATCGGCGATCGCCGGAAGCGGATACTGCTGATGCACCAGGGCACGAATTTGGGCGCGGGCGACTTCGGCGGGGCTGAACTCCCCCAGAAAGTTTCCCTGGGGCGGAATCCAGGGTTTTCCTGGAATCATATCCTCCTGCAAAAACGGGAGGAAGACCACATCCCAATCCAAGCCCTTCGCCTTGTGCATGGTCATGATGGTGAGTTGACCGGGGCGGGTGTAGCGGGCATCGGTGTCCGTCTGCACCGGCTCAAAGCGTTCGGAGCGGACGATGTCTCCCAACGCCGCGAGGATGCTGGCGAGGGATTGATCGAAGGTGGTTTGGCGAGAAATGCGGGCGGCGAGCTTGTCGGCGGTGGCCAGCTCCGTTTGGGTATAACCCAGGGTCAGTGCCAGGAATGGGATGAGCTGGTAGGGTGGCAGTTCCAGACGAGCCCGCAGGAGATTGTTGCAATAGCGGCGGGCAGTTTGCACCGGTTCCTCCTGAGGCGGGTCGAGGACACCAGGAAATAGCACTTGCTCTGGACTAGCGGTGAAAGGATTCAGATCCTGGCTGGGCACCAGTTGACGGCTGACCAACACCCGTAAGGCGGCCTTTAGATAGTCGGGGGAATGGGGGCGCTCAAGGAATTGCAGCAGCGCATAAATTTCCGCTGGAATATGGGAATGGCGATCGCGCTCTCCCACCTCGTACAAATCCAACCCCAGCTTTTCCAGATCGATGCCGATGCCATGGTTTTGGGGCGATCGCAACACATCAGCCACGAACTTGCCCTGGCGGTTCTCCCGCACCAGCACGGCCATTCGTGTTTCCGCATCCTGCCGGAACAGGGTCGCAACCCGCTGCGCCATCAGCGTGACTGAGCGAATCGGATCCGGTGGAAAGCGAACCTCAACCCCCTCGCCGATAGGGGCAGGGTTAGCATCGCGCTGCGGATCGTCACTGGGAACCGGGTAAATGTGCTGCGGACGAAAGGGCAACCCCACCTCAGTCGCGGCGACCTCGCCCACACCACAGCGCTGGTTCACCCAATCCAGCATGAAGTTGGCACTGTGAATAATGATGGGACTGCTCCGTCCCGCCTGATCCATTTCCGCCAGCCGCCCCTGCCCCTGACATTGGACACAAAATTCCCGAAAGAAAATGGGGTCAGCAGGGGTAAAGGTGGAGTTGATGGCCTGGTTGGGATCGCCCACCCGCACCAAATTGCGCACTCCGGTCGTGGGCTGGGTCGCCAAAATTTCCAGCAACCGCGTTTGCAGCGGCGACGAGTCCTGTGCCTCATCCTCAAACACTGCATAGATTTGCCCCTGCCAGGTTTGTCGCGCCGCTTCATCCTCCAGCACCCGCAACGCCGCTAAAATCATATCGTCATAGTCGATGAACTGCCGCTGTTGCAACAGCTCCTGGTAGTTTTCGTAAAGTCCAGCGGCGATCGCCAGCAAATCATAGTCCATCTGCCCATCGCCCACCGCTGCCTCCAGCTCCTTTGCCGCCTGCCGTAGCACCACCGCCGACAAGCCCGAACTTTTGGCCTCCCGAATAGCGGTATGGGCCAGGGCAGGCAAAATTTCCGTGCGCAACACCGACTGTCGCCGCAACCGCTCCGTTTCCTCCCCATCGAAGCTCACCCCTTCTACCAACGGCAGGTACAGCGCCGGATTGGCCGCAATCCACTGCTCCACACTGGTACGGATCAGGCGATGGCTCTGGTTCGGGGAAATGAGCGTGAGCCGCTCCAAGGTCAACCCCGACAAATCGGGATGGCGACTGGCAATGTTCAACGCCAGCCCATGCAGGGTGTAAACTGCAAAGCCGCTAATGGGCAAGCCCAACTCCTGCAATGTTTGCCGCACCTTGAGCCGCAGGTTTGCCGCCGCCGATCGCGTAAAGGTCACCAACACAATCTGCGTATCGGGTACCGGATCACCCGGCGTCGCCTGGAGATAGCGATTCCCCAAAAGAATGGCCGTGGCGATCGCCATCCCCGTCGATTTCCCGGCTCCCGGCACCGCCGATACTGCCAACGGCCCCCCGCTCCACTCCGCCAGCGATCGCTGCCCCGGTCGCAACCGCCGTTGTAACTGCTGCAACTGGCCTACAAGTTCCTGATGCCGCTGTTCAATATCTAAGCGCGCATTGACCATCGTGCGATCGCCCCAAGTCTTCCCAAACGCCGCACTTTCGCTAATTCCGTTTGGCTCAAAAGTACAGCAGGTGTAGGTCTAGTCTAAAGCAGCCAAGGGAATCGAATGACTAGAGAACTGGCGAGGATTGCCTACAAGCTTTCAAAGGCTTATAGGTGGTGGGTTGGGTTATACGGAGCGATCGCCTCTCTTATCCACCAACGCCTGTCTGCACTCCTCCCGGATTTTCTGGGGGCAAATTGGGATTACGATCCCATTGCACAACAACCACAGAAGAGTTGCCAGGAGCCGGAAAGATATTCAAAAACATGAGTGTCTTTTCCGCATCTGCAACTTCATATAGATCCCCTTCGCCATACTCTCCGACAAGCTGCATGGTCATTTGCTGTTGCGCAAACTGATTTTCCAACCGTGCAATCAATTCCTCAGCTCGGAGCGGTAGCCCCTGATTGTCGCCACCATCATGCCAATCAATACCAATAATTCCATCGACCCAGTATGCCGAATTCCGAGTATCACTCCTAGCTTGATCAGGATCCAAGAAGTAGGCCGTTTCCGTGCCACGGAAATAACTCAAAGGTGGTGCAAACCCTGTGTTACTACCCATTTCACCAAAGCTTCCAGATAGCTCAGTACGGGCAGCAGCTATCTCTTGGGTCAAGTCCTCGACGGGTCCTCCATCCTCACCGCCGCCCGCTGCAAAGTCGGTTTCGTCTGGCGTGGGTGTTGCTTCGGGGGAAGGTTCCGGCGTGGCCTCCGGGGTCGGCTGAGGAGCCGGGGCAGGGTTGGCTTGAGGAATGGGTGTAAATGCCGGGGTCGGAGCTAGAGTCGCAACAGGCGTAGGAGAAGGTTCGGGATCTGGCGGAGGCGCTTGCAAGGCGGACAACCCAATCATGTCCTCCTCTTCTAGTTCCACGTCCTCTTCCACCTCTTCCATCTCGTCCTCTTCCAACACTTCTTCGGAAGACACGGGCACCATTAACACCAATCCATGAAGCAGGATGGAAATCAACAACATGGGTCGAAAGAACTTGACCCAGGACGTGCTCCGGCGCTCATACTTTTCGTATCTGTAGGGCGATAAAGGTTCCATGCGTCTTCAAAAAGTAATGGGATGAGTTGGGTGGTCTAACAGGCGATCGCAAGCTGGATATCAGCGAAAAATCCTTGGAGTAGTGACAAGCTACTACTCCAAGGAAGCAAAACCATTCGTTATCTCAATCAAATAGAGAATCTAACTGAAAAAAGGCTCGAGACTATTCGATACCTTCCAGTTCCAGCAGGTCTTCGATGCTGACGCCGATTGTATTGATACCACTACCAAATACGGTGCCAGTCTTGCCATCACGCAAGTTTGCGCGAGCTCTATCGTAGGCTGTGTCAGGCAGGGGAACATAACCCACTTCCAATGCCAAATCAGAACGGCTGAGGTAGTACTCAACAAATTCACGTACAGCCAGATTGTTTTCCACTGCATCCGCATTCACATAAATGAACAACGGACGGGAAAGGGGCACATATTCATTGGCCTCAACAGCCTCAACACCAGGTCGGACGGCTTCACCCGTATCGGGATTCACGATCGCGACCGAGTTCAGACGCTCTTGGTTCTCAATGTAGTAGGCCAGACCGAAGTAACCGATAGACCCTTCATCGTTGGCTACACCCTGCACCAACACGTTGTCATCTTCACTGGCCGTGAAGTCAGCGCGGCTCTCACCGCCATCACCATTGATAGCTTCGGTGAAGTAGTCGAAGGTACCAGAGTCTGTTCCAGGGCCGTAGAGCACCAAATCGAGGTCGGGGAAGGACGAATCAACCTGATACCACTTACTGATGACACCCTGCGCTTCAGGTGCCCAGATGGTATTCAGTTGCTCAACGGTCATCTGGGTTGCCCAGGTATTTTCTGGGTGAACCACAACGGTCAGCGCGTCATAAGCAACAGGCAGTTCAATGAAACTAACACCACCTTCGCGGCATGCCTCTACTTCTTCAGGCTTAATGGGGCGGGACGCATTGGAGATTTCAGTTTCGCCAGCGCAGAACCGACGGAAACCACCGCCTGTACCAGATACACCCACTGTGACGTTGGCAGAAGGATCGCCACTCATGAACTCTTCAGCTACAGCTTCGGTGATTGGGAACACCGTGCTGGAGCCATCAACCCGAATTTCCTCAGTTTGAGACAACGCGCTTGTTGCAGTCAGGCTGAGGGTCGCAGCCGTCACACCGAGAAATGCAACAAAGCGGTTTTTCTTCACTAGATTCGCCACCATAGAAAATGCTCCAGGGCACTACTTTAAAGTTTTTGTAATGAACCAATGCGAACATACTGTTTTTTGGTTAAGGCTCGATAATCAACACCACCATCAATACGTTAAGAAGTTGTAAATAGAAAATTAATATGCTCCTGGATTGCCGAAAATGGCGAATTTTAAGTATTTTTGCTTCGGGTACTTGTAGGATTTGCGAACACCCAGTTCACACCCACCTTCTATAAATTGTTGATGAGTCAGGAGCCTGACCACCAAACGGAATGGGCTGCGGAATTGCGCCAACATCTGCAGTTCATGGAGCAGGCAGGTATTGGGAAATTGTTGAATGGTTACTGCTTTGGAGAATCCATCAGCTTCGTGGATCTGACTTACTATCCTTAGGTTTGAGTGGTTCCCTATATTGACCCACTATATTGACCCACTATATTGACCCACTATATTGACCCACTATCGGGGGCTGAAATTATCTGCCGAGTGCGATCACCTACGCCAGTGGTGGATCGCTATGCAAGAACGGGCATCGGTGCATCCCGATATGCCAACACCACAGCAATGGGCATTACAGCACAGGAAATGCGGAAATATTGACCCACCCATTCGATGGCATCTTCATTGATGGTGTGGGCACATCACACCCACGGCATCAATAAAATGCACAAGTCCTGATGGATTTACCACGGATTTGCCGTAGAAGGGCGATCGCACTATGGCAAGATTGAACACAGGTTGGAGAAGGATTTGGTGAAGGGCGATCGATGTTGCTTGCTGCCGCGCCTCCTCAGACCGTCTTACCGCCAGAGCAGTCTTTCATGTCCAGAATCATGGCTAGAACTTTACCTTTAGCATCTAGAGCAAATACGTTGCTGCACAGTTGGTTGCACAACTGCAGACGCAGCTTGACAAAGGGCGTGCAAACGACCCTCCTCATTCTGCTACTTCTCGTGGGAACCTGCGGTTGGGGCATCACTCCAGCACAGGCGGCTCCCAGCAAAGACATGCTGCTCAGCGCTCTGCCCCAGGGCAACGCCGTCACCAGTGGCAAAGCACTCCTGCGCTACGCCCTGCCCATCGACAACGAACCCATCCGCGAAATTCAAAAACAATTAGAAGACATCTCCGAACCCCTGCGGGCACGCAAACGCCTCAGTTCCATTCGTGGTAGCCTCACACGGGTCGAGCGGTTGCTAAATAAGCAAGACGACATTTTTGCTAGCGTTCCACCCGAGCGTCGCGCCGATGCCGGCTTCATCATGACGCGGATGGAAATGGACATCAACGGCATGCGAACGGCGATCGAAGACAATAATAAAGAAGGCGTCTGGATTAAGCGCGCCGAATTGCTGGAAGAAGTTGGTGTTCTGGAAAGCCTGATGGTGGAGGGATTCCCCTTCGAGGTGCCCGGAGAGTATAGCAACTTGCCCCAACTGAAAGGCCGCGCCACCATCGAAATGGAAACGGACAAAGGGCCAGTGATCCTCGTGGTGGATGGTTACAACGCTCCCGTTACCGCCGGAAATTTCGTGGATCTGGTGCAGCGGGGATTCTACGACGGTCTGGATGTGAACCGTGCGGAAGAGTTCTACGTCGTTCAGATAGGCGATCCGCCAGGAAAGGCCGATGGATTCATTAACCCCAAAACGAATGAATATCGCGCCATTCCTCTAGAAATCATGGTGAAAGGCGATGACGTTCCCACCTATGGCATCACCCTCGAAGACGCTGGACGCTTCCTGGAAGAACCCGTACTACCCTTCTCTGCCTATGGTGCAGTCGCCATGGCACGCCCCGGAGATGAACCAGATGGAGGCTCCTCCCAGTTCTTCTTCTTCCTGTTTGAACCCAACCTAACCCCAGCGGGAGCCAATCTGTTGGATGGGCGCTACGCGGTCTTTGGCTATGTCGTTGATGGGACGGAAACCTTAAGTCAGCTTAAAGTCGGCGACAAAATCCTCTCGGCCAAGGTCACCAACGGCTTAGAAAATTTGGTTGAGCCGACAGCTTAGGTTGCGAGGCCATGGTTTACCGTTTTTGTCCATGACCGATCGCCCGTCACCAACGGTTCGAGACTTGGGAGAGCAGGGCTTACTGGAGCGATTGTTTCGGTTTTGCCCTGCCCAGGTTGTGGGGGATGATGCCGCGCTGGTACAGGTTCCGGAGGGGCGATCGCTCGTCGTCACCGAAGATGTGCTAGTCGATGGGGTGCATTTCAGCATTGGGCTGGCCGCACCCGACCTCCGCACCACCTCGCCCCAAGATGCAGGTTGGCGAGCCGCCGCCGCCAATTTGTCAGATCTCGCCGCCATGGGAGCCTCACCTCTAGGAATCACTGTTGGGCTGGGCATTCCAGGCGATTTACCCGTGGTCTGGCTAGAAGAAATGTATACGGGCATGTTGGCCTGCCTCGCCCCCTCCCACACATCGATTGTGGGCGGCGACATTTGCCGATCGCCCGTGCTGACTGTGGCGATCGCCGCCTTCGGTGTCGTGTTGCCTCACCGGGTCATCCGCCGCTCCGCCGCCCAAGTGGGCGATGCCATCGTCGCAACGGGCGTGCATGGCGCGTCGCGGGCAGGGTTGGAACTGCTGCTATATCCCGAGAAAGGCGCTGCATTGTCGGAGGGCGATCGCCAAACCCTCATCCATGCCCACCAGCATCCAACCCCTCGCCTGGATGTCATTCCCCTACTCACCACCCTCTTCCCCGATGGCGAACCATTTCGGGTCGCCGGAATGGATAGTAGCGATGGCCTAGCTGATGCCGTGCTACAACTCTGCCAAGCCAGCGAAGTCGGAGCCGTGCTGGAGCGATCGCACATTCCCATCCCGCCCGCTTTCACCTCCTGGCTCTCCCCATCCCAAGCAATGGACTGGGCACTCTATGGCGGCGAGGACTTCGAGCTGGTGCTATGCCTCCCAAAAACCAAAGTAGAAGCACTAAAAAGCCAACTGCCAGAGCTTCACATTATTGGTGAAATTGTTTCAGGAAATGAGGTTTGGCTAGAGTCCGACGACCCAACGCTTGACGCTGAGTTATTGCAGCGCGATCGCAGCTTTCAACACTTTTCATCGTGAAGGATTGCGTTCAGGGTACAGGATGTCAGCGAGCTGAGCGAAGCCGAAGCTAGCGGGTACACGAAATCCCTTAAGGAATTCGTGTCAGTTTGAAACGACATCCGACTTCGTAAGACCCAAAAAGCAACACAGAGGTAATTAGAGGAAGGAAATAGTTAATGCTGCGATAGGCCAACAAGATGCCCAACAACGTAGCCGAATCCATTGGCGGCGAAAGAAACAACAACATGACCGATTCAAATACCCCTACACCTCCGGGAACTGAACTCAAAACACTCGTGAGTTGTGCCAGGGCAAAAATGCCGAAAAAGCTGAAATACGTGACCGAATCGTTAGCAGGCAGCAGGACATAGAGAATCCCTGCGGACAACAGCCAGTTCGTGGAAGCGATCGCCACTTGCAGCAGCGCCATCGGAAACGGAACATGGGGCAGCGTCCATTTTCCCAAGTGGAGCGATCGATGCCCCAACCAATTCCAGGCCAAATAAGCCAAAACCAGCGTCAGAAAAACCCGCCCCGCAACATGAGCCGAATCAAACGGCAAATTCAGCAAACTGGGAATTTCGAGCGGCTTGGTCAAGAAAATGCTGCCGCCAATCATAAACAACCCCAACCAGAAGCTGAGATGGGCAAACGCCACGATTTGAGCCACTTCCTTCGCCGAAAACGACCATCGGGAATAAAACCGATAGCGAATCGCGCTGTCACTCAAAACCGCAAATCCAATGGTGTTGCTAATGCCATAGCTTACTGCTCCGGCAAGGGTCGTCTTATGCACCGGAAGAGGATGCCGTAACAGGCGCACCGCCAACGCATCGCAGAGAGGAAGAATGATGTAGTTCAATGCCGTGAGGGCGATCGCCAGCCCAAGCGATCGCCCTGGAATTGCCCCAAGACTCTGCATTACATCCGCAAAGGAATGCTGCTGGAGCTGATTCCGGATCGCCCACAGCGAAACACTCAGAAACGTGACGGCCAACACGATAGGAATCAGCAGAAAAATGGGGGAGCGTTTTGGCGTAGCATTGGGCGACTCGGGGGGAAGATGACTCATTCGGCAAAAGAAATCGGTGCAGCTTTCTGAAAGATAACCAGATCTTGCCTCAAAACTTCAATATTAGTGCCCCCTTAGGACAGTAAATGCAGCGTTTGGAATGCGGATTGCCAACGAAATTCATAGATTGTCAAACGGATATCTTGAGATGTAGAAAACCATAATCGATGCTTTGCCAGCGCTGTGGGGCGATCGCGCTACCATAAAGCCAATCGTTCAAGGCACAAACGATGGTTGCAAAACCACCCCAATCCACTTCACCAACATCCCCCACCCTTGCGGAAAAGCGGGTGACGTTACATGTCGATTGGGATGCCTTTCAGACGATCGTCAGCACTCTACCTGAAACTCGGTCGGCTCGCTTGAGCTATTACCACGGTCAGCTCGAAATTATGACGCCTCTCGAACCACACGAAAATTCCAGCGGCCTTATTGGCCAGTTTGTGGAAATCGTGACCGAAGAACTCGACCTACCGATTAAAACAATGGAGTCAACCACCCTAAAACGCTCGGAACTGGAAAGCGGCGGGGAGCCAGATCAGAGCTATTACATCACAAATGAACCTTTGGTGCGCGGACGCCAAGTTGATCTGACCCGTGACCCACCGCCTGATCTGGTCATCGAAGTCGATATCACCCACACCGATATCAATAAAAATGCGCTCTATGCCGCGCTAGGCATACCAGAATTTTGGTGCTACAACGGACAAACCCTCACGATCTATCAGCTCCAGAATGGGCAATACCAGGAAGCTCCTACCAGCCCAACTTTTCCTCAGGTGCCGAAGGAACAGCTCTACCGCTTCCTGGAAACCTGCACCCAACAGGGCGAAACGGCGGCTAAGCGCACCCTTAGAGCCTGGATTCGGGAAAATACAGTTTGATAGAGAGAGCGATCGCCACCTACTTGAATAACTCCCAGTATTTCAGCAATACACCAAAATTCTTCAACTGTTCATCCAAGTAAATCACTGTTAGGTCTGCTCTTGTAGACCCTGAGTATTTGAGCCTTGAAATCGATGAAGTGCATACGCCTCTCCCCAAACTTTAAGCTCAACTAATAATGGTTTTAATGTCAATCCAAATTCCGTCAGCGAATACTCTACTCGCGGCGGGATCTCTTGATACACCTTTCTAGAAATGAGCCCATCTTCTTCTAACTCTCGTAATTGCAGAGTTAGTATTCGCTGCGTAACCCTAGGAATAAGTCGATGAAGTTCGTTAAATCGCTTTGTTCCCTCCATCAGGCGAAACAAAATTACTGACTTCCATTTGCCTCCGATCAGATCGAGT
>JBCBSL010000214.1:0-9939 GCA_039819145.1 Cyanobacteria bacterium J06638_22 | reverse complement strand
AGTCGCGCAATCCAAGCATAGTAGGACTTACGCATTGGACATGGAAAATCATCAAATTGCGTAAGCCCTGCATAGAAAGCTTCGGGAATGCAGCTTACGTGGTCTGAATCACATCATTCCCTGGGTTAATGATACGCATGAGTTTTTGCTTGATTTGCCGATCGAAGACATCCCACTTGACCCGTGCATAGTCGCCATTTTCGTTGAAGCTAGAGAGAAATCCGATGGGAATCTCAAAGCCCCCTGCCATCATGCGTCCGCCGCCATAGAAGCGACCCTGGGGATCTTGCCCAAAGGCCTCTTTGAGAAATTCATCGGGATCAAGGGTGAGCTTGTTGGTGCGCATGGAGCCGATGACCACTTCGATGTCTTCGTCTTCGTCATGGACGATGCCATAAACGACCGCTGTGTGGATATTTTCCTCGGTGACCAGGAAGTCAGCCGCCTGGGGAATTGCATCGCGATCGTCGTAGCGTAGGTAACCGACTCCAGCAATTGAGAAGTTGTTTTTGGTGATGCGGTTGCGCAGGGATTGTTCGATCACATCCATGACACGGCGCGATCGCGCTGACTGCAACACCGCACTGAGCAACTGGCTATCGTAGTAGCGACTGAGGTAGGCCGCCGCCAGAAAATCCTCTTCCTTGGCATGCAATAGCCGATTGGTGTCACTCCGCAGCCCATGCATCAATGCCGTAGCACATCGCGTATGCTCGACGATGCTGCTGTCTAGCGTTAGCAGTCCACCCTGAATGTACTGGGTCATGATGGTGGCCGTAGCTCGCATGCCCGGTCTGATATCGGAAAATTCGGCGTCAATTTTTTCCTGCGGGCTATGGTGGTCAATAATCGCCAACACAGGCAGCTGAATGGTTTGCACCTGCTTCCACAGTTGTGTTGTCGTGCCTTGGTTGTCGACAAGGACGCATCCGCTGTACTCCGACAGATCCTTATCCTGCAAAGATTGCGAGGTCCAGCGTTGGATCGGTAGCCCCAGCAGTTTCACCAATGCAATATTCTCTTGGTGGCTGAGGGTACCCGCATAGACGATGTCGCAGCGAATGTCATACTGCGCAGCAATCAACTTGTAAGCCCACCCAGCAGACAAGGCATCGGGATCAGGAAAATCCTGCAGCATGACAATTTGGCGATCGCCCCCATGGCGGGTCAGAAATTGTTCCAGCTCCAGCATGCGCTGTTCGGCTAACCGACCACTTTGCCCCGAGCCGAAGACACTACTCCTCCGGCCCGGCTCGTTAGAATGCGGAGTGGATGAAGCAGACGTGTCTGAATTCGCTTGAAGCAGGCTTGGGTCTGACATGGATAGATACCGTTGAAAGAAAACCGTAAGATGAAGGTGCTAATAGCACTATCGCAAATGATTTGGATAAAGATAAATGGATTGTGCCCCTAGACGATAGAAAATGTGGAAGGGTTAGGGCAACGGTCTGGAATTACAAATGGATAAGCGACGCGTCAATACCGACGCTTTGCCCTGACACAACGACTATTCGCAACGAATCGCATCGACACAACTGGGAATTGCAACTAAGGCGATGGCTGAGACGCACCCTAGACCTGGAAGGAAGCACTTGAGGTTGCAAGCAGGGCTGGGTTATCAAAGAAGCGGGACACCCAGGCAAGTGAAGTGAACTTATGAGGACGAATCGGGTACAAAGCAGGTTCAGCCAGCGGATAGTTCGACGTTGGGGTCACAGCAAGCCGTGACGCTCTGACTCAGAGCGATGTGTGAAGAGGGTTGTGAACACTGCCAAAGAATAGTTCGTAGGTCGTAAGAAAATCTCTGCATTCAGTTTCCCAGAATCACAGGCATCATCGGTTAGTTAGGACGAACTTTGCTATGACCGGGGTTACTCAAATGAATCCGTGCCAATCGTTTCGGATAAACGATCATTTCAGACAAACGGTTTAAACAAATCGTCTCAGACAACTTGTCATATCCTTGAATTCTATTTTCTCAAAGATCCACGATTCTGGCACCTTTCGTAAGGTGCCGTTTACCGAATGTCTTTTACGAAAGAAAACGGACGCAACCTAATGCGCCTAAACGTCATATAGCGCGTCGCTTTCCACCCACTCAGGACGGAACATGGGCAACGGTTGTTTGCTGATTGAGGAGTTTAATGGCCTCCTGGTATTGGCGATCGCCCTCGCTTCCAAGCTGCCGCCGCCCTAATGGCTCGGTGACAATCTGCACATCCGGCTGAATGCCCTGCTTATTGATGTCGTGATGGTCGGGGGTTTCATAGCGAGCAATAGTGACCGCTAAGCCAGAACCGTCAGAAAGCCGGAAAAGGGACTGGATCAAGCCTTTACCAAAGGTGCGATCGCCCACCAGCGTCGCGCGATGGTTATCTTGCAGCGCCCCAGCCAAAATCTCGCTAGCACTCGCGGTGCCCTGGTTCACTAACACCACCAATGGCTTGTTTGTTAGTGCTTGCCCATAGGCATAGAAACTGTCTTGAATTCCTTCTCGGTTCACTGTGTAAACCACTGTGCCTTCATCAAGCCAGAGACGGGCAATATCAATTCCCGCTTGCAACAAGCCGCCGGGATTGTTCCGCAAATCGAGGATATAGCCTGCGGCTCCCTGTTCGTCCAAGTGGTACACCGCATGGGACAACTCCGTGGCCGCATTGGCATTGAACTGGCTGAGGCGGATGTAGCCAATGTTCAGCGCATCCGAAGAGCGGAGTTCCGCCACTACGGGATTGAGTGTGATGCGATCGCGCACCAGCGTGATATCTTTAGCCTCGTCGTCCCCTCGGGCGATGGTCAAAACAACGGTGCTGCCGACCTTGCCGCGCATCCGTTCGGCGGCCTCATCCAAGGTCAGCTGGGTCGCGGGTACACCGTTGATGTAGAGAATGCGATCGTTGGGTTGGATGCCTGCCATATCCGCTGGCGATCCTTCAACGGGGGTGATAACCAGCAGATTGCCGGTCTCCAAGTCCTGGGTAATTTGCAAACCTACCCCATTTAACTCGCCAGAGGTGCTGGTTTGCAGGCTGCGATATTGGTCAGGACGCAGCAGCCGCGTGTAAGGATCATCCAGCAACGCCAGCATGTTTTGAATGGCGTCGTAAGTTGTATCGCGATCATCCAATGGCTTCCGGAGTGCCCGCTGCCGTACCAACCACCAGTTTTGGTGATTGAAGCTGCTATCCACATAGGCGCGATCGACAATGCGCCATGCTTCACTTAAAAGCTTTTGCTCTTCGGTAAACGCCTGTGCTGTCGGGGCACCTGTTCCCCATATCAGCACGACAGCCATTACCCACAACCCAAGTTTGTAAAGCCACGTTTTCATAGAGCTATCGTAAACCGTTCTTAGGAAATCCTAGACAGGTTTTCCCTGTCTTGACCAGATTTTGCGGAATTTTCACGCATGGTCACCGAGATTAGGAGATTTTAACCCGGTCTAAAAGGTTAGCAAAAATCATCAAGACTTCAGGGTTACGCAGGCTGCTAGAAATGGCTAAACTCCAAGCATTTCAAAGCGCTACGTGCTGAGGTAAATCCCAATCATAATTGGGATCTATTCTGAGAGCCTGGCAATGCCTAGCTTTACAAAAGCCTAGCTTGCAAAATATGTATCTGTTCTCTGAGTACAGGATACAAACCAGAGACCCTTGATTTTTGGTAGCGCGGGCACCGCCCGCGCTACCAAAAATCAAGGGTTTTAGCTGGGGTTTGATTTTTTGTCCTGTACTGAGATCTGTTCTACTCTCAATCCGTAAGGCCATATTTATGAGACCCATGGGTCTGAGGTCAGAGCCGAGTGCGATCGCTCAAAACACTGAAAACCCTCACTTTTCTGCTCGCCAGACAATAGGAAAAGACTGAGAAGCTGTGTTACATTCTTTAGAGAACGCAATTATCACAGATATTAAAGACTGTCTTGCTTCATGTTTACAAAGCAGGTAACTGATTCAAAAGCCTATCAATGGTTCGAGGAACGCCTCGAAATTCAGGCGATCGCCGAAGATATCAGCAGCAAGTATGTCCCTCCCCATGTCAATATCTTTTATTGCCTGGGTGGCATTACGCTGGTATGTTTCCTAATCCAGTTCGCCACTGGGTTTGCAATGACCTTTTACTACAAGCCGACTGTTACAGAAGCGTTTGCCTCTGTTCAGTACCTGATGAATGATGTTAGCTTCGGCTGGCTCATCCGTTCCGTTCACCGCTGGTCTGCCAGCATGATGGTTCTGATGATGATTCTGCACGTGTTCCGGGTCTACTTGACTGGAGGCTTCAAGAAGCCCCGCGAATTGACCTGGGTGACCGGTGTTATCCTTGCTGTCATCACCGTCTCCTTTGGTGTGACTGGATACTCATTGCCTTGGGATCAGGTTGGCTACTGGGCGGTCAAGATTGTGTCGGGTATTCCTGAAGCGATTCCTGTGGTTGGCTCTTTGATGGTCGAGCTGATCCGGGGAAGCGCTAGTGTTGGACAATCTACCCTGACTCGTTTCTACAGCCTTCATACATTTGTCTTGCCTTGGTTTATTGCTGTATTTATGTTGCTGCACTTCCTGATGATTCGGAAGCAGGGCATTTCTGGGCCTTTGTAGGACTTGGCAATGTATCTTCTACGCCTGAATTCTCTCCGCGGTTATGCTGGTCATGACTGATAGGGATTCAGGCTATCCCCTTTTTTGATCCTTCGATAACGCTTGCACAAAGGAGAACACCTTAGATATGGCAACGATTAAGAAGCCGGATTTAAGCGATCCCGCATTACGTGAAAAGCTGAAGAAAGGCATGGGTCACAACTATTATGGTGAACCCGCTTGGCCTAACGACTTGCTTTACATCTTCCCCGTCGTAATTCTTGGCACGATTTCCTGTGTTGTTTGCCTTGCAGTGCTCGACCCTGCGATGATTGGCGAACCTTCTAATCCTTTTGCAACGCCTCTTGAGATTTTGCCTGAGTGGTACTTGTACCCTGCATTCCAGATTCTGCGCGTTGTCCCCAATAAGTTGCTGGGTATTGCATTGCAGACAGCGATTCCTCTGGGCTTGATGCTGATTCCTTTCATTGAGGGAGTCAACAAGTTCCAGAATCCGTTCCGTCGCCCAGTGGCAACAACTCTCTTCTTGTTCGGAACTGCTGTAACGCTCTGGTTGGGCATTGGTGCAACCATGCCTATCGATGAGTCCCTGACTCTGGGCTTGTTCTAGGTTTAGTCGCAACTTCCGTTAGGCAACTTGCAGGCTTTGGCTGGTCAGTCGCTTAATGTGATAATTTTTACATTTCTTTAACGCCTGCTTCAGTGAATGAAACTGAAGCAGGCGTTACACTATCAGTAGATATATACGTCTGATAGATTTATCCAGGTGTCCGTTCGTATTAACATCTGGCCAGTATTTAATTCATTTATTTCTTTTTTGAGGTGTAGAGCAGCGTTAAGGGATGGGCCGGCGTGTTTAGACACACCCACTTGACAATTCAAAGTGATTTGCATGTTCTAAGCCTTGTTCAGAGCTGGTTTCGGCAGTATTGCGTGGAATCCTCCCCAGCTGGGTTTTGGCTGAAGCAGGAAGTGCCACCCCTTAATGTGGCGCTGACGGAAGGGGTATCAAACGCCATGCGCCATGCCCACCAGGCTTTGCCGACAGAAACAGAAATTGATATTGACCTAAAACTCTGGAGCGATCGCATTGAGATCCGCGTGTGGGATCATGGCCAACCATTTGATCCCAGTAGTGTGGAAGAACCAACTCCAGGTGTGCCCCGCTTGGGAGGATACGGCTGGTTTTTGATGCGACGCCTGACCGATCAAGTGAGCTATGAGCGATCGCAGGATGGACGAAACTGCCTGGTCATGGTGAAAGAAAAGACAGATTAATATCACATCGGATTGAACAACCGTAAAGCCAAAACATCGTTTGCGCCCGCTGCACTGCAGCGGGCGCAAACGATGTTTTGATTCTTCAACCGGACTTGATATAAGAAGGTGATTCCAGTGGGCGCTACCTTCGCTTCAAATTTGACGTTGAGCACATGGTGTTAAGCGATCGCCCTTCTAGCTAATCAACTGAGATACACCTACTACACACCAAAGGGTTGAAATATGATGCATAGGGTTGTGTATCTAAAAGGTTCGGAAATCTTACTAAGGAAACGCCGCAGAATAAAGGTAGAACTGTTACGATGCATCCACATAGGTAGTGCTGAAGCACTGTTTTAGGATTGTTACAGTTCGCCGAAACAGGGCATGGCGAAGGAGGCTAGGATGGATCCCAACCGCATGACACGGGTGACCTTTAACGTTCCGGGCGTTGGATTATGGCTAACGCTGTTTTTGTTTATTTGGCTCCTGAGTACGATTGGCTTGGGCTGGCTCGTCAAATCCGTCGCCATCTTGCTTGTGTTTCTGATGGTCGTTCCTATCATTGCCTTTTTGGGATTTCGCTGGTGGTTGCGGCGAAACCTGCTTGAAAGCAATTGCCCCGTTTGCAGTACTCAGCTTATGGGTCTAAAAGGGACCCAGCTGCGCTGTTCTAGTTGCGGTGAGCTGTTGAAGGTTGAGCAGGAAGCCTTTGTACGAGCCACGCCCCCTGGAACGATTGATGTACAGGCCGTCGAAGTGAACGCGAAGGTCATCGAGGAGACGGAGTAGGGGGACGTAGCAGGACATAGGCGATTAGGTCGGCAATGAAGCCGTGGGAATGGGCGATCGCCACTCGTTGACATCCACCTTCAAGCTATGCCCAAGCTGGATTAGCGGTTGAATCAGCCCTTGCTCTTGCTCACTGCCCTGCTGTAGGGCGGCGATTATTTGAGGTAAACGACGCAGGTATAACTCCTGGGCGCGGTCGCAGGGTAAATCGTGGCAGAGCTGTCGTCCAACCTGGAACAATTGCCCCAGAATTTGTGTGGTTCTGGGCAAGCTCTCTGGGTCGGGGGTATAGAGGACATGCCACAACATCCGCAGCACAATACGTTCGATGATTTGGCAGGTTTGAGTTGTGCGGAGGGTGCAGTGTAGTTGGTGGGCTTCGTTGGCGATCGCCTCCAGCTCCGTCAAGTAGCTCTGGCACAGGTCGGCATTGCTAAGCGGAAGATCGCTTGTTTCCCGTTCGAGGGAACGGAGGGTGGACACAGCTCGATGGCTGATGGCAATTTCTGCAGCAACTTGAAGCTCCTGGGGCACCTCCAGCTCATCCCGATGGAAGGCCATTAAGACCCCGAAGTTATCGCGATACACCTGGGCATAGAGTTGATCTAACTGTGTCAGGGTGGATTGGCTGAGCAAGCGCATAATGCGGTGCCGATCCTCTGCAAATAGGTGCTGTAAATTGTAGGACTGTTCCCCAAACGTGCGGTTCATGGCTTGGATTACCCGCGCTGCACTCGCCAGCTCCAAAGAATCAAACAGCTCTGTCTTCACTTGCGTGAACAGCCTCCGTCCGGCAAAGGGCTGAATGCAGCAGTGGAAATCCCATCCCCCCAAATGCAACACGGCAAAGACGAGATAGGCCGTTTCACAGGTAATCTCGGAGGTCAGTTGCAGTTGACCGACAGCCAACGTGAGGGAGCCAATCCGTCGCAGTTGATAATCCAATTGCTGAGTGCGATAGCAGTAGATGCGCGACTCTCGGGGATAGTCTTGGAAAAGGGAGCGGATGGCATAATGGGCTGCAACCTGGTGCAGTGTTGTCCGGTTTGGGACAACCAATTGGCGATAAATTTCCGCACCATTCCCAAATAGCTCAACGTTGCTGGGGATATGTTTCAGGTGATGGACAAAGGAAGACTCCAGCTGCTCACCTGTCACGTCTTCGGCCAGTTCCAGTGCCCGCGAGGCATAACGTAAAACTTGGACCCCCTCGGGGCGCGATACCTCTTCAAAAAACCAGCCGCAACTGGTGAACATAAATAGGGCATAGCGCTGCATTTCTAGCAGGCGAAGGGCATCAACGCGCTCAGCATGGTTGAGGGGATGGGTTTGGTGGCGGTCTAGAAAATGGCTGATGTTGGTCGAGGAGCGATCGCCCAACACCTCAACGTATTCATCTCTAGCCACCCAGGGCTCGCGGAAGAATCGGCTGCCTTCACGTTCAAAGATGGCACTCAACTCATCCCGCAACCCGTTCAGCGTGTCGCGCAGGGGGCGTCGCCATTGCTGGTTCCAGACTCCGCCGCCACCGCAGCCACAGTCGTCTTGCCAGCGATCTACCCCATGGGCGCAGCTCCAAGCGGTCACGGGTTTCAATTCCACTTCCCAGGTGGGCGGATGCAAACTCAAATAATGGGCATAGTTGGTCACCGTCCAGCCCAGATTTGGGAATTCATGGGTAAGGGCATAGGCCAGCGCCTTTTCGCTGCCGCCTTTATGGTGGCCAAAGGTTTCGCCATCCGTTGCAACCGAGATGATTTGCGTATCTCGATGATCCCCATGAACGGCCTGACGGAGCCGAGCCGCAAAGTGCTGGGAGCAATCCAGAACCTCCCCAAAGCCCATATCACGGGAAATAGGGCCGTCGTAGAAGAAGATGTTGATGTAACGCGGGTCTTCTCCGTTCCGCGACAGGAAGTAGCGGTATGGGCGGCTGGGATCAATTTGGCTACCACCGACTTCAATCCATTCGGGATCGGGTTGGTCGGTGGTGGGTTGGGGGCGACACCGCTGGGCCTGCGATGGTGCCAGAATGATGAATCGGATGCCTTCATTGATCAAAGCTTCCAGGGTGGGATGATCCACCGCGGTCTCTGCAAGCCACATGCCTTCGGGCGATCGCCCAAATCGTCGCTCAAAATCGGCCTTGCCCCAGCGAATCTGGGTGTACTTATCCCGCTCATTGGCCAGGGGCAGAATGATGTGGTTGTAGACCTGGGCGATCGCATTGCCATGGCCGTTGAGGCGATCGCAGCTCTTGCGATCCGCTTCAAGAATCCGCTGGTACACCTCGGGATCGGCTTGCTCCAGCCAGCTCATCAACGTCGGCCCAATGTTAAAGCTGAGGTACTCGAAGTTGTTGACGATATCGATCACGTCGCCGCGATCGTTCAAAACCCGCGCAAAGGCATTGGGACGATAGCACTCATGGTGAATCCGTTCATTCCAGTTATGAAATGGAGCCGCGCTAGGCTGGCGTTCGATGGCATTGAGATAGGGATTCTCGCGGGGCGGCTGGTAAAAATGTCCATGAACGGTAATACAAACCCCAGTTGCCGTGTAGGCACTTGTCTCGTTACGGGAAGGATTGTCGGGCAAAAGGGATTCGTGACGGACGGGAGCGGTCTCTGCGGATGAGGAGAGATCAACCATAGTATTTGTTTTGCTGGAAATTAATGAACGTTGATTGAGTGAAATTGGAGCGATAGAGTGGATAGTCGAGGGTTCTGCTGGACCTGATTCTGGCTATGACTTAGCAAGCGTTTCAAACGACCCAATAGTTAGCGTCACCAGGAAACTCGAAAAAAACACTAGCATCTCAGTGCAAGGCTTAAGGTTGGGATCAAAGCTGAAGCAATCAATATCTAAGGTTGAAGTGGTGGGGATCAAAGAAATATCATTTTCAACGTGAATTAGGACATTTCTGAACCCCAAATGCTATGTAAAAAATGCTGCAAAGCTTCTTTAGAGTAACGTTGCTCATTCTGTTATGGAACTATCTGAATTAAGCTCTGAAAGACTTGGAAAGTATAACGTCTGTCTTCTGGGTCGCCTATAAATATGAGGAAAAATTAAATATTCAGTTGTCATTTCCTCATGATTTTCTGTGGAGTTATCCCCTAAGGATCGCGAATAAATTGAATTGCCCTATTTTTGGGGAGAAGCGTAGCGCAGTCGCGCTTCTCCCCAAAAATAGGTTTTTAATGTAATCTATGATCCTAAGAAATGGGGATCAATTTGTATTAGGAAGGAGCGTTCGGCACAGACATCTCCAATGGGATTGTAGATG
>JBCBSL010000213.1:0-9940 GCA_039819145.1 Cyanobacteria bacterium J06638_22 | reverse complement strand
AATCACTTCTCGGGTATCGGCATCCATCGCCACCCAGACCCACTGCTTATTGCCTTTGTGATCGACAAATGACCACAACTCATCCATTTGTACCGTTAGCTTACCCTTCGGTTTCGGCATGACAGAGGCCGTTCGCTCAACCTCGGCATAGACCTTGTTGACGTACTCCTGTAACCAACGCTCTGAAACCCCAGTGACTCTGGCAATACCGGCTAGGGCAATCCGCTCGAGCAGGAGTAAGTTGACTAAGCTGAAGGTGTCCTTGTCCTTGGGTTTCCATTGAGGATCTTCAACAAATTGACGCCCACAGTCTCGGCACTTATAGTTTTGCTTGCCCCGGCGGGTCGTACCGTTCTTTGAGATGTCGTGGGAGCCACAGGTGGGGCAGGTCATTTCTATGGCCATTGATGTCCTGCCTCAGATAGCAAGGGATCAACCATGTTTTCCTCCATCCTTTACATTAGTGCACTACCATGACCTGATATACCCACATATGAAAATAATTTCTCGAACTACTCAGTGGCAAAACGCTCCTATTACGAGAAAAATTCTCAATTCTCCTGCCTATCGACCTTATATGTGGGTTCGTTACAGAATGGATATCGCCACACTTTCCTTCTTTGCCAATACTAGAAAAAACACGCCGCGAGACATTCATGCCTACGTCATAGGAACAATGAAAAGCGGCACAACTTCACTGGGTCGAGTGCTCAACTCTCGCTACCGTACATTTCATGAAGCTTTGCCACGCCAATCCTGTCTTCAATCAGCACTTTTTCGACAAGGCAAAATTACATTATCTGATTTAAAATCCTACATTGAATTACGCGATAGATATCTTAATTTAGAGTTAGAGTCATCATGCTTTTTACTAGACTGGTCTGACATTTTAGTAGAGCAATTTCCAAAGGCAAAATTTATATTGCCAATTCGAGAGCCTTCTTCTTGGCTGAAGTCAATGATTAACCAAGAAAAATCTACAAACTTGAGCGTCAAAGCATCCTATTGGAAAATTTTGTTTGACGAATATTTTAAGGATAATGATGCACGACCAGAAGACAAAATACTGCTAGACCAGGGAGTCCATTCAGTTTCTGCATACCTAAAATATTGGAATCATCATCATCTTAAGCTTATCAACAGCATCCCTGAAGAGCGGTTGCTCATTCTCAGAACGGATCAAATCAACCAGAGGATAGAAGAGATTTCTGATTTTCTCAGTATTCCATCTGAGAGTTTTGAGCAGCAAAAAATTAGGCAAAATAGAACAAAAACGTATCACATTGATGCTTCAAAGGATATTGATCAAACCCATATCAAAGATAGCATAAGAACTTATTGCTCCGATTCGCTATTGAAGATGTTTCCCGAATTATACGCTTGACACTCTTTGTCCTCAAAAATGACTTCTGAAGATGCCTAAAATTGCAACAGCCTCACTTTGCAACAAATATTCCCGTAAGCAAGATTGGTTTTCGTCTTGTGTAGGAACTTGGAAGCAAAACCTCTGCTCAAATATAGATAAATTTTTTATCTCAGACGGTACGCTCGATCTTGAGCATCAAAAAGAGATTGAAGCCCTAAGTGGTGGTCTTTTTTTAGATATTTCCCAATTTGCTGAAAGACTAGCCCACGTTTTTGAAAAATATTCAGCTATATCGGAGCAGAGAGATCGCTGTATTTTCTACAGACGAATCATTGATTTTTCATTCTACTTTGAAGACTACGATTATATCTTAAGTCTCGACACCGACATTGGTCTTGTGGCACCTGTTCAGTTAGCAGATGGTTTACCAGATTTTGCTTTTTGTGTTGATGAAGTTCCTGGCTATTCAGCTTCACCTGATATTGTCTTCAAATCAAAAATAATCACGGGCTTAAATGCAGGATTCTTACTGTTTCGCCCCAAAATTATTCTTGAAAACTTAGATTTTATTGAAGAAATTACACAACGGTACATCAGCAAAGGAAAAATTCCCTGGTGGAGCGAACAAACCCTGTGGGCATCAATTGCCGCAAATCTCTGTCAAAACGTTAGTGTTTTTTCTCATGACTCAGTTGCAATTGTCAGCGGATCAGAGAAACGGTCGATTCATGATATTCGCTCTAACAAAACGCGTTACTTTAGCCCAACCAAAAAGATCGAAGACCCAAATCATATTCACCGCATTATCGGTAATGCAAAAGTCATTCATTTTGCTGGGCCGGGTAAACCTTGGATTCAGCCTGTCATGGGTAAATTAGCGTCTGAGTTACAGACGTTGCCGATGCAGAAGCCACACACGCTAAAGTTCGAACCCTTGCCCCCTTTTCCACCGCAAGAAAAGTTCATGCTTTTTTTGCGTTTACTTGTTCAGCAGTTTCGATGACTCAAGCAAACAGCTCATGGCTACCAATATTGTCTTTTGCTGGTCTGACATCTCAGGCTACATGGCCGCCTGCTGGCGATCGCTCCAGCAACAGCCCAGCATCAATCTCACCGTCATCGCCTTCCAGTCTCACACAGCAACAGCCTTCGCCGATGACCTGATGCAGGGCATTCCCAGCCGATTGCTCACTCCAGCCGAACGCCAGAATGCCCAACTCATCAAACAAACTGTCCTAGCCGCAAATCCCGACATCATCGTGCTCTGCGGCTGGCTTCACAAACCCTATCGTCAACTCGCCGCCGACCCCGACCTGCACCCTGTCAAATTTGTCATGGGCATGGATACCCCTTGGCAAGGGACACTCAAGCAATATCTGGCACCGTTTGCCTTGCGTTCCTACCTCAGCCGCATCGATCGCGTTGTCGTCACAGGCGATCGCAGTTGGCACTATGCCCACCACCTCGGCATCGCCCCCGATACCATCCATCGCGGACTCTACGGCATCGACTACGCCACCTGGGCCAACCTCTACACCGCCCGCACCCAAAACCCCTGGCCTCGCCGCTTCTTATTTGTGGGCCGCTACGTCTCCGTCAAAGCTGTTGATGTGCTCGTTGCCGCCTACCAACAGTACCGCACCCAAGTCAGCGATCCTTGGACGCTCGTCTGCTGCGGCAAAGGCAATATGGAATCGCTCCTCGAATCGCAACCCGGTATTGAAAACCGAGGCTTTGTGCAGCCTTCAGACATGCGAGAGATTTGGCAGAATGCGGGAGCTTTCTTATTGCCTAGCCGCTTTGACCCCTGGCCCCTGGCCCTGATCGAAGCCGCCGCCGCCGGACTGCCCATCATTTGCACCAACGCCTGCGGCTCAGCCGTCGAAGTCGTTCGCCCTTGGTACAACGGCCTCGTCATCGACGAAGACAACATTCCCGCCTTATCCAACGCCCTCCGCACCCTCCATCATCACCATGCCGACCTACCCCAATGGGGAGCGCGATCGCAACATTTGGCCGCTCCCTACAGCGCCGAGATTTGGACACAGCGCTGGATGGCCCTCTTTGCCAGCCTAGATTTTCCCAGTTCTAGCTCATCTCTCCAGCCAGAAACCAACATACCCCTCGCTCTAAAGTCAAACGGATGAAATCAAAAGGATAAGGATATGGAATCAGGGCTACTCAGTCAGTTTTTCAATTTAGTTGGCAGTCCGGTCGGCATGATCGGACTGCTTAGCGGTCTTTTTATTACCTATCGAGCAAGGCGATCGCCCCGATTGGCCTGGTTTCTAGTGGCGCTGTGCGGCTTTGCTGCATCTTTATCCTTCTTTCGCGATCAGTTTACTCCTGAGCCGCCACCGCTCGTCTTTCCGCTTCAGCAGATTCGGGACGCAGGCCGCCCGTTATCCATCCTTATGCTCGCATTGCTACTCTGGCTAGGCTTCAATACTCCTCACTATAAAAGCTGGCGACAGAACTTCTTCCCATCTGCAATCTGGGCGCTTGTGATCCTTCAGGTGCTCATTTTCTTCAAGAGTTTGGCCTTTGGTAGTGTTGTCTTCTCCCTTCTGGCCATTCTTACGTTTTCTGGGGTTGTGCTCATGGTGAGGCTGGGGCCAGCTCGCTGGCTACAGGATCACTACCAGTTTCACCTCGGCATTTGGGCGATCGCCACCGTGAGCGTCATCTTCATGGCAGTTAATGGCTATCAGGCATTATATGATCCTTATCCCATTACCTTTGTGCAAGGTGCGTTTTTAGGAACAACAGGCAACCCTCAACATGCGGCCACTCTACTTGCAGCGACAATTCCCTGCCTGTTGTTTATGACTCAGATGCAGTCTCAAAAACACTGGACTGTATTTTGGGTCGTGATGCTCGTCGGTATACTCATCGGCCTATTGCTTACAGGCTCACGCACTGGCGTTTTGATGGCCCTTCTATCCTTCCTGCTGTTTTTCCGCCAAAACAAAAAGGCACTGCTTCAAGCCGTTGTGTTTGGTGGCCTCTTTGGGATGTTCTTTATGTTGCTGGGGGGACAAATCGACCTTGTTTTTGATCCCGCATTTCTGTCTAAGCAATTACTCAACACCGACAATACCCGCGCTCAGGTCTGGGCGGCCATGTGGAGAAACTTCAATAATTACCCGATCTTTGGTGCTCCTCTGCAGGGCGATCGCTTTGGATATGGCGAAAACTCTTGGTTAGCCGTTGCGTCCACTCTAGGCATCGTTGGACTGATTCCGCTTTTTCTTTTCGGAATCAACTCCATCATGATGATATTCAAACTCAATCAAATCGCGATTCGCAATCCGTCTTACACTCTCCCCACAAGCGTCGTTATTGCTGGCCTTTCCTCGATTCTGGTGGGCAGCTTTTTTGAAGGATTTTTGCTCGGCACACTCTCGTTTCCGCTTTTGGTGCTGTTGCTTTATCTTGCCCTAGGTCAATATCTTTTGGAATTATCCGCAGGCTTAGAGCGAAATCAGTCCAGTCCATATATGGCTTCAAATGTGGTCTCGATAATACCCCAACAAGCTCCATCCCAATCACAGGAGCTTCGGCCATGAGAGTTCTTCATGTGATTGCTTCCGTTGCTGATATTCGAGGGGGGCCGAGTCGAGCCATTTTAGACATGGTAAATGCTCTCAATTACGCTGGAGTAGACGCTGAAATCGCGACAACAAACGATGCTGGCTCGTCATTGCTCGATGTTCCCCTGTATGAACGGGTGCAGTATCAAGGCGTGCCCGTTTATTTCTTTCCGCGCTTTTCTCCTCCCGTCCACGCGATTCGAGAATTTGCGTTTTCTTGGCCTTTGGCTCAGTGGCTCTGGAATCATCTGGATGACTATGACCTCGTCCATGTTCATGCGCTCTTTTCAATGCCATGTACGCTCACCATGGTTCTCGCCCGACTCAAAAACATTCCGTATATTTTGGCTCCTCACGGGCTTTTATGTCGCTGGTCACTTCAGCAAAGTGCTCAAAGAAAAGCAACGTATCTGCGTCTGATTGAACACGCAAATCTTAATCACAGTGCAGGTCTGCATCTTAACTCTCAACTTGAACAGCGAGAGCTAGAGGCCGTTCAGCTTACTGCTCCTTCCTTTGTTTTGTCTCACGGCCTCCATCCAGCCGAGCTTATTCCTGATGCACGGCAAAAACTGCGAACAATGCTAAAGCTCGCCCCCGATGAGCCAATCATTCTGTTTCTATCGCGATTGCATCCGAAAAAGGGGTTAGATCTACTGATTGCAGCCTTATCACAACTGCGTCATCGCCGTTTTACCTTTGTGATTGCGGGTAGTGGCGACTCAGACTATGAGGTAGAGATAGACCAATTGCTGCAAGACCATAGGCTGAGCGATCGCACATGCAGAGTCGGGTTTGTCGAAGGCGAGAAGAAAAATATCTGCTTACAGGGTGCAGATCTATTTGTTCTCACCTCTCACTCCGAGAATTTTGGAGTGGTGGTGTTAGAAGCCCTAGCGTCTCGTCTTCCTGTAGTTTTGACTCCAGGAGTTGCTCTGTCTGATCTGATCAACACTCATCAGTTGGGTGCAGTGGCGGAATTAAATGAGGGGGCGATCGCCAAATCCATTGAACATCTGCTGAACAATCCAGACCTCAGAACATCGATTGGCGATCGCGCTCGACCTTTGGTGTTAGAGCGCTATACCTGGAACGCAATTGGAACGCAATTGGGCGATCGCTATAAAACCGCATTAGCACAAGAGGTTTCATAGACGACGGATTGGCTTACGCCGCAACTTACCCTACAGATCCTATTTTTATTGATACTTATCTATGAGGAACATGCCTGCCATGATAGCAACAACAACCCAGCAGGAATACTCTTACATTGATAGCGATGCTCAGCATCATCACGCCTATATTCTTGGGCCTATCTTAGAGTTTTTGAATCAAAGCCTGTCATCAGAAAATCAGGCTTTACATATCCTCGACTTAGGCTGTGGAAACGGAAGTCTCAGTCGCTATATTGCTCAACAAGGTCATAACGTTACGGGCATCGAGCCGTCTTCATCTGGAATCAAATTTGCTCAAGCACAAGAGTCGAACTGTACATTTATTCAAGCGGGAATTGAAAGCCTTCCCTATGAAAAGCTAGAGCATCAGTTTGATGTCATCATCTCATCAGAAGTCATTGAACATTTGCTCTTCCCAAGAGAACTCATTAGAGCGTCAAAGCGTTGCCTCAAACCTAATGGGCGAGTGATTCTCACCACTCCTTATCATGGCTACTGGAAAAATTTGACGATCGCCATCATGGGAAAAATGGATCATCACTTCAATCCTCTGTGGGATGGAGGGCATGTCAAATTCTTCTCACAGAAAACTCTAACAACATTGATGGAACAAGAAGGATTAACCCAAATTAAATTTCAATGCTCTGGGCGTTATCCATACTTTTGGAAGTCTATGATTTGTACGGGCGTTGCGGAGTAGATATTCAGACGTAAAGATGCTCATACTGAAAAACGTAACCCCTCTTGTACTGACATTAAATGAAGCCCCCAACATCGATCGCGTTGTTCGGAAGCTAACCTGGGCAAAGCGAATCCTGGTCATCGACACCTTTAGTGATGATGCAACACTCGATATCTTAAATGCTTATCCTCAAGTCGATATCATCCAGCGAGATTTCAAATCCTTTGCCGACCAGTGCAACTTTGGCCTGACCCACATCAATACAGAATGGGTTTTGTCACTGGATGCCGACTATGTTTTAACCGATGAACTGATTTGTGAGCTTAGGAGCCTCGAAGACAACCCCGACGTCAATAGCTACAGCGCTCCATTTAAATACTGTGTTTTTGGCAAGTCCCTAAGAGGCACAATCCTTCCCCGACGAACCATACTCTATCGCGTATCTAAAGCAAACTATGCTGAAGACGGCCATGCTCATCGCGTTCAGGTCGAGGGAAAAACGGCGCTGTTATCTGGGCACATTCATCACGACGATCGCAAGTCCCTCAAGCGCTGGCTCTGGTCACAAGACCGCTACATGATCCTTGAAGTTGAAAAGCTTCAAAACACTCCCGACTCAGAGCTAAGCTGGGGCGATCGCATTCGTAAGCAAAAGGTTCTTGCTCCCTTCGTGATTTTGCTCTACTGCCTCATCCTCAAAGGCGGCATTCTCGACGGGTGGCACGGTTGGTACTATGCCTTCCAGCGAATGCTAGCAGAACTATTGCTTGCCGTTCGTCTCATGGAAGCGACGAACGGCAAACAGTAATCAATCACTCACCCACTGGAGACGCGATCGCCTCCTCACGCGCCAGAGTGTTCTAGGGAGCGCTCTGGCAGTGGTGTGCTCGTAGGCGTCATCTCGGGAGATTGTTGCTTGGTTGCCAGGGTTAGCGCCGCCTGCATCAGCCCCCGGAAGAGAGGGTGAGGCTTGTTGGGGCGGGATTGGAACTCTGGGTGGAACTGGCTGGCGATAAAGAACGGATGGTTAGGCAGCTCAATGATTTCCACTAGGCGTGCATCGGGAGAGGTGCCACTGATGCTGTAGCCCGACTCCAGGAACAAGTTGCGGTAGGCGTTGTTGAACTCGTAGCGGTGGCGGTGGCGCTCGTACACGACCTCTTCGCCATAGAGGCGATCGGCCAGGGAGCCAGGCGTGATCCGACAAGGGTATAGCCCCAAGCGCATGGTGCCGCCCAAATCCACCACATCCTGTTGTTCGGGCAGGAGGTTGATGACTGGGTTGGGGGTATCCTTATCAAATTCTGAGCTATTGCCGTCTTGTAACCCCGCCACATGGCGCGACCACTCAATGACGGAGCACTGCATTCCAAGGCATAGCCCCAGGAAAGGAATGTTGTGCTCACGGGCATAGTTTACCGCTGCGATCTTGCCATCGATTCCTCGGGGGCCGAAGCCACCAGGTACAATGACGCCCTGTACACCATGGAGATGGTGCTCAACGGTCAGCGGCTCCAGCTCTTCAGAATTAATCCAGCGAATCTTCAGGTCGCCGCCTTCGCTAAAGGCGGCATGGTTTAGGGATTCGACCACCGACAGGTAGGCATCGCCCAACTGTACATACTTACCCACGATCGCAATCTCAACAGGTGTTCCCGGTTGGTGGATACGGGTCACGAGCTCTTCCCATTGATGCAAATTGGGCGATCGCAAGTCCATCCCCAAAATCTGCAGCACCTGATGCGCTAGCCCTTCGGATTCCAAGATTGTCGGCACTTCGTAGATGCTGCTGGCATCCTGGCATTCCACTACGCAGGAAGCGGGCACATCGCAGAAGTTCGAGATTTTTTCCTTGATGCTGGCAGGCACGGGGCGATCGCACCGACAGACGAGAATATCCGGCTGAATTCCAATCGATCGCAGCTCCTTGACGGAGTGCTGGGTCGGCTTCGTCTTCATTTCCCCTGCTGATGCAATCCATGGTAGCAGCGTGACATGCATGTACAGCACATCCTGCCGCCCCACATCCTTGCGGAACTGGCGAATCGCTTCTAGAAATGGCAGCGATTCAATATCGCCCACGGTGCCCCCAATTTCGGTAATCACCACGTCAGGATTGGTGTTTTGCGCCACCCGTTGCACCCGCTCTTTAATCTCATTGGTGATGTGGGGAATCACCTGCACCGTGCCCCCATCGTAGTCGCCTCGACGCTCCTTATTGATGACCGCCTGGTAAATGGAGCCCGTCGTCACGCTGTTGAGCCGCGACATGGAGGTATCGGTAAAGCGCTCGTAATGCCCAAGGTCGAGGTCTGTTTCGGCACCATCTTCGGTGACAAACACCTCCCCATGCTGAAACGGACTCATCGTGCCCGGATCCACATTGATGTAAGGATCCAACTTGAGGATCGACACAGAGTAGTTCCGCGACTTCAGTAACCGACCTAGGCTAGCCGCGACAATGCCCTTTCCAATACTCGAAACAACGCCACCTGTTACGAAAATGAATTTTGTCATAGAACTATGAGCCTCTTACCCCTACCCGTGCCAGGTCATGAACCTCGTGATAGGACTACTGAATGAGTGATGAACGGTTATGGATGATCCGGTCTACCATAACCCGTTCATTGTGCCACAGGGAGCCAGAAGGCGACGGCTTATAACGTTAGGGACTTCTGCACAAGTAATACAATCCCAAACCCTCCAGTGGATTGGAGGGGAACGCAATTTATTCGGTATAGCGCTACGCGCTCAGGTAGAACCCAATCATTTTATGAAAGCCGCGCGTCGCGCGGCTTTCATAAAATGATTGGGTTCTAATCTCAATGCGTAAGGCTATACCATTGTTGAATTCCGGCTCAGATCCAGATAAACTCAACAGGATTTGATTCGAGCATCTCAGATTTGTTCACTTGAGGTTTGTGGCGAGCGGGCACAAAACAACTTGTCTCTCGTCGTAGAACTAACAGAAAGTGTGTCCTGATATAGGGTACGCAAAGAATAGACAACATCTTGGAGGACAAGAGGAACATGAAAGCCTACGCACGCATTGTAGGAGTGGCACTCGGAACAGCATTCTTGCTAGGTGGTGGCTTGAGCCAGGTCGCGAATGCTGAGACTTTGC
>JBCBSL010000212.1:0-9942 GCA_039819145.1 Cyanobacteria bacterium J06638_22 | reverse complement strand
AGGAAATTCAAGTCCCCACCAACGTGGCTGATGGTATGGCACCGTTCCTCCGGGGAGAGTGGAAGGTTGCAGACGCAACGGGCGACGACCATGTCCTGAGGTTGCTCGATCAGGTTGCAATTCTTAGATCAGCAAGATGGGCAGCATAGGGTATCAAGAACCTCAATTATTTTTTCCGATACTTGACTTCGGGTAGGAGGAGCAAATGGGATCAGGCACCGAGTACGCACAAGAGTATCAGCAGGCTCAGACGGCCTATATGCAAGGCAAGTATGAACAGGCTGCCGACATTCTCGATCGTCTGGTGACAAGCTATCCCGACGATCAGAGTATCCGACTGTTGCGAGGACATGTCTACTGCTATGGGTTAAAGCAGTACGAAGTTGCACGTGAGGAATATCAAGCCGTCCTCAACCTCACGGCTGATCCTGACTTTATCGACTATGCCAATGGTGGGCTAGAAGCTATAGGCCAATATGCATCCGAGACTTCATCCATGGGTGAGGAAGCGGGTTTCGTCTCAGACATTGATGCTGACTTCGTCAGCACGCAAGAGCCCACAGGCGTTTACAATTCTGGCGACTATGCTGCCGATGCCGCGGTCAACAGCTCTGAGGAAGAGGATTTTGGCTTAAATGATTTCAACTTCAATGGTGCGGATGATCCCTTCGCGTCACCAGAAGAGGATCTGAGTTATCTGGATAATCCTTTTGAATCTACTGGCTCCGGTGACGAGGCAGAGGCCGGCATGGATTTTCCAGCGGACATCAGTGACGAGATCAACCCTTTTGACTCCTCTGAAATGTCGTTTGACCTCTCCGACCCTGAAACGCCCTTTCATTCAGGTTCACCCTCATCCCCTGACGATGATGGCTTAGGAAACACAGTCTTTGGGGGTGAAGATATTGGTTCACCACCTTCGTTTTCGGAGGAGTTTGATGGTGGGCTGGATAATGACTTTGGCTATGCGGCTCCGAGCGAATCTGGCTACGCGACTCCGAGCGAACCGATGCCAATGCCAGCAGCTGATAGCTTCGATGTCGGCATGGGGCAACAACCGGGAGAAGATGAAACGCTCTTCATGCCTGGGGACGACACCCCTTCACCCCAGATGGATCAAACCTTTGGTTATCCCAGCAGCATGAACAACGCAGAGGTGGGAGAAGGGTTTGACGACGACGAAAGCGGTAGTTTGGCAGACTTTAACCTGGATGAGTTAAACGATTTTCAAGATCTTTCGACCAGCGAAGACGCCCCAATGCCCGAGTCTACAGGGGACACGACAAGCAGTGCGAGTTTCCTGGATGAGCTAGATGATTTTGACGACGAGTTTGATGATTTAGGTAGCCTGCCTGATTTCGATTTGTCTGACAATTCTGCAGGCTTTACTAGCCCTTCGGTCGGAGCCAGTGACTCTGGGGTGCTCTCAGGAACAGGAGACTCTGGGTTTGCTCTCAGCGATAGTGACGACCAGTCTGTGATTCGAGAAGACGAGATTTTCAGCATCTCGGGCAATGCGGATGCCATCCCCACGTTTACGGCACCCGACTCCCGTGATGTAGAGCCGGAAGTGACGGTGGAGCAAGGGGCGCTGGCTCCGTTGGAGAATGCTAGTCTACCGGCGAAGCGATGGATCATTGCCGGAGCCGCAGGCATGGTGTCAATGCTGGCGGTAGCAACGGTCAGTTTTGTTTCGTCGATCTTTATCCCTGAGGAAGACAAGCCCGTTGTTGTCCCGTACAAAACCACGTCTGGGTTGCTGATGGCCGCCGCTGCGGGCGTCTTTGGCGCTGGCACCGCCGCCGCTGCGGGCTGGGTAACGACACGGCAGATGAAGCGTTCGGCTGATAACTTGCAGCGTCAGTTTAATGCGGTTTCCCAGGGGAACCTGAATGCTCGTGCAACGGTGTATGCCGAGGATGAACTTGGACAATTGGCCACTGGGTTTAACCAGATGGCACGGGTGATTCTGACCACGACCAGTGAAGCGCAGCGTAAGGCGGAAGAGCAGGAACAAGCAAAGGAAGATTTGCAGCGCCAGGTTATTCGCTTGCTGGATGATGTAGAAGGTGCGGCACGCGGCGACCTGACAGTGCAGGCAGAGGTTACAGCAGACGTGCTCGGCGCGGTTGCTGATTCGTTTAACCTAACCATTCAAAACCTGCGGGAAATTGTTGAACAGGTAAAAACAGCTGCGCGGCAGGTGGCGAAAGGCTCAACGGAGAACGAGATTTTTGCGCGATCGCTTTCCTCTGACGCCTTGCGACAGGCAGAAGAGTTAGCTGTCACCCTAAATTCGGTACAGGTCATGACCGACTCCATTCAGCGGGTAGCCGAAAGCGCCCGCGAAGCGGAAGAAGTAGCACGTTCAGCATCGGCCACTGCCCTCAAAGGTGGGGAAGCGGTGGAACGGACGGTATCGGGTATTCTTGAGATTCGCGAAACGGTAGCAGAGACCACCCGCAAGGTGAAGCGCTTGGCCGAATCGTCCCAGGAAATTTCCAAGATTGTGGCCTTGATTTCGCAGATTGCTTCCCGAACAAACTTGCTAGCCTTGAACGCCAGTATTGAGGCGGCTCGTGCAGGCGAGGCAGGACGTGGTTTCGCGATCGTTGCTGATGAGGTACGACAGTTGGCCGATCGTGCCGCGAAGGCATCGAAAGAAATCGAACAAATTGTTCTCCAGATTCAAGGGGAAACGAGTTCGGTTATGACCGCCATGGAAGAAGGGACACAACAGGTTATCGAAGGAACGCGACTGGCGGAACAGGCGAAGCGATCGCTCGAAGACATTATTCAGGTCTCCAACCGAATTGACGTACTGGTGCGCTCCATTACCGCCGATACGGTTGAGCAAACCGAAACCTCGCGCGCGGTTGCTCAAGTTATGCAATCGGTCGAATTGACGGCACAGGAAACATCGCAAGAGGCTCAGCGCGTGTCAGGTTCGCTGCAAAGCCTAGTGGGTGTTGCGCGCGATCTACTCAATTCAGTGGAACGATTCCGCGTCGAGAAGTAGTTCCTGAACCAAGCGAAAGGGTCTATGCGCGACGGTTTGGGAGGGGTCTGATAAGCAAACTGGAGAAGTCGGGTACATTAGAGGCAATTCATTTTGGTCGCTCTCCCCATTCATCAGCATTAACGTTATTGAACATTTGGGGTTTCCCCATGGCGTGAAGCCACCCTGAGGCACATACGAGACCCAGCAAATTCAGAGGGACACTGCTATGCAGTCAGAACAACAACGGCGAATTATGGGCTACTTCATTGAGGAGGCACGAGACCACCTCAATACCATTGAGCAGGGGTTGCTAAAGCTGCAGGCAACGATCTCCGACCCTGACATGGCAAATGAGGTCTTCCGTGCCGCCCACTCCGTCAAAGGGGGAGCTGCGATGTTGGGCTTGGGTAGCATTCAGCATACGGCTCACCGCTTAGAAGACTATTTCAAAGTTCTCAAAGAATGCCCAGTGCAGGTTGATCGCCGCCTCGAAAATCTGCTTTTGAACGTCTTTGATACGCTAAGAGACCTACTGGATCAACTGCAGGGACCATTTGGGCTAACGGACGACAAAGCAGAAGAGGCAATGGGTGCCGTCGACCCTGTTTTTGCTCAGCTTAATCAGCATATTGAACAGTTGGTGACTCAGGCTGGTGGTACGACTCCCGATGATGTGGATTTGTCGCTCCCTACTGCCGTGCCAACTCCAGCAACTTCAGCCCCACCGCAGACCGTGAGTGCTGCGGCAACCGAAGAAAGCGCCTTCCAACTCATCTTCCAAAGCGATGTTCCGGCGCGGTTGCGCGAGATGTTAAATGTGTTCAAGCAACCCGAGGGAGCCGAACCTCGTCGTCAATTACAGGAGATTTGCCAATCTCTTGGGCAAGCTGGGGAGCAGTTTGATTTAGTGCCCTGGGTCGATTTGCTGGCTCTTGCACGACGGGCGATCGCGCATTCCGACAACATGTTTCGCACCCTCGCTCCGGTCGTTATTCGTGAAATCAAAAGTGCTCAGGAGCTGGTGTTAGCGAACCAATCTCTATCCATCGCACCTGGAGAGGCTTTGTTGGCGCTAGTTCCCCCTGAACCGGCTGATGAAGAGGATGTACTCGAATCCCTTGATCTCTTTGCCGATGATGAAGGAGAAATAGGCACGCTGGATTTGGCAGGGATGGATAGCGATGCCTTCCTCATGAACATGCCGGAGTTGGATCTGGAAGCAGAAGGAGCACCTGACGATGTAGCAGCTCCAGCATCGGCAATGCCTAGTGATGGAACGCTGGTTCAAGATCTGCCGTTCGAGGGCATTGGGGATCTATCCGATAGTGGCGATCGCGGAGCTGAAGGTGCCCCTAGTACCGAAGTCTCACCCGGAATGGACACGGAGCGCAATGGCCCTGCGGTCGGTAGTGCTGAACTGAATTCTCTGGCTGATTTGTTTGAAACGCAGTTATCTCCGGAACTCTCGATGAATTGGGAAGGCGAAGAGGTCTTGCCGAATGCCGATGAAGAGATTCCTGAACTTCTGAGTTCGGACTCCAGCGATGATTTTAGTGATTTGTTGCAGCAAGGTGGTCTGGAGGATTTGCTGGGAGCCGAGGTAGAAGAGGACGAAAACCTATCGGACTTACTGCAACAAGCGGAGCAATCTGAGCGTCGCGTGAAGCAGCAAGAAGCCAGCTTGGACGCTTTATTGGGCAAAACCTCTAGTGACGACTTCCTATCTGAGCTGAGTGATCTTTCGGTGGAAGCCACCGACCCCCTATCCGATCCAACTCCTGAATCTGCCACACCTTCCGGTGCTGACCCAGGAACCTTCGACGGCTTATTTGGTGGATCGTCTGAGGGGGATCCATCGGACGCTGATCCCTTCGGAGGATTGGATTTGGGTGGTACATCCTCAGAGTTTTCCTTCCCATTAACAGATGCCGCTAATGCGGCCGACCATGACGAGCAGCCCACGGTTCCGGATAGCCAAGCATCAGATACAGACTTAGGCGACCTGGACTCGCTCTTTGGCAAAGAGGCAGAGGAACCCTCCGATGGGTTGGATCTAGACTTAGGGTTGGAGGTCGAAGTCGGAGACCTTTCAGACGCTGAAATCAATAGTGCAACAACAGATACAGAAGACTCCCTTTTTGATCTATCAGATCTTGACTTACCTGACCTTGGTGAATCAGAGGGTGATGCTCTGGATGCAGATGCTGGGGTTTCCGCCTTTGGTGCCCTCTCAGACCATGAAGCAGCGGAAGCCGATACAGCACCAGAGCTGACGGATGGAGGAGAGGAAGACTTATCCTGGTTAGATGCCCTCGATTCAGACGATGGCCTGGAGAGCTTACCCGTAGCTCCTCCCGTATGGGATGACCAGGTGGCAGATGTGACGGCTGACCTGTGGGCCGATGCGACAGCCATGGTGGGCGTCCCTAGTGATGAACCACCAACCGCTCCTGAGGAAGAATCATCCCAAGCCACAGAACAATCTGAGCCAACTAACGAAGCGCTAGATTTGGCCTTAGCTGATGAAGGTGATACCAATGCCATCTTGGCTGGACTAGCTGATGAGGATGACTTGACATCGCTGTCTGCTGAGGCACAGCCACCGGTTGAAAACCTGGAAGCAGCAGACGACCTCGATATTGAAGAGTTAGCGGCGATCGCCAGCGACGAAATTTCTGAGTCTCTACTCGGTGAGACTGCAACCAGCGAACTGGATCTAGACCTTGATGCTCTGTCAGAGGAAGCGGCTGACCTTTCCGCCGACTCATCCGACGGCATATTTGGCACGACCGATGCATCAGAGAATGGAGCAGAAGCCGACCTCGATTTTGACACGTTGCTGAACACCTCGGAGCCTGACACGGGCGAGGAATTTGACTCTCTCTTTGAATCGGTTGAATCTGAGGCCGCTTTGCCTCAACAAGAAAGCCTTAACGAGGGTGGAGCCGATGTTGGCGCATTGGATTTTGATGGGCTGATGGGTGATGCTGAAACCTCTCTCTTCTCTTTGGAGGAAGCGACGGATGCAACTCCAGATGCGGACTTAGGGTCTGACTTTGATGCACTGCTCGGTGAGGTCGGAGATATATCCGAGGGTATGACCGATGCGGCAGCAACGCCTTCCCCTGCCACCAATGCGGATGGCATAGATATAGAGGGCATGGAGGGCATGGAGGGCATGGAGGGCATGGAGGGCATGGAGGGCATGGAGGGCATGGAGGGCATGGAGGGCATGGATGCTGATGATTTCGGTGATCTGGATGCACTATTAAGTGAAGCCACAGATTTAACCGATGCCGCTGAGGGCGACTGGTCTGGCCTTGACCTTGAGGGGACTGACTCAAATGCACCCCAAGGCGACCCATCAGCATCTTCCACTGCATCGCACGCAGTAGATGGTGAGCCCGCAGAAGATGGGGACTTTGACGCGCTCGAATCCTTACTGGATGAGCCAAGTACTTCACCAGGAGGCAATGGGGTCAGTGGGGGCGCTGACTTTTCAGATCTAGAAGCGCTACTAGCACCCGATTCCCTTCCGCCTACCCCTGAAACGCCTACCTCCCCGCCTTCGTCACCTCCTCAGCAGGTCGAAGATGAGTTTGATGAATTAGAGGAATTGCTGAAGGCAGCAGACAGCAGCATGGGTGGATCGCCCACCGTCCAAGGGGCTCGCAGTCAGTCAATGACGAATCGTCCGACGCGTACCTCTGGCTTGCGTAGCGATCAGACCATGCGAGTTTCGGTCAAAAACCTGGATAACCTCAACAACTTAATTGGGGAACTGGTGGTGAACCGAAATAGCTTGGAGCAAGCTGAAGAAAGGCTCCGCCAGTTTCTCGATAACCTGCAATATCAGGTACAGCAGCTGAGCGATGTTGGGCAGCGGATGCGGGACTTGTATGAGCGATCGCTCCTCGAAAGCTCGCTGATGTCGAGCCGCCGCAGCTATCAGATGGCCGGCAGACAAGGCAACATGCAGGAGAACGACCACGCGACGGGAGCCAGCTTCGACGCTCTGGAAATGGATCGATTCACAGGCTTCCATACCCTCTCCCAGGAAATGATCGAGTTGATCGTTCGGGTACGAGAATCAGCCTCTGACATTGACTTCGTGGTGGGTGAAACGGATCAGGTAACGCGCAACTTCCGGCAAATCACCAGCCAACTTCAGGAAAGCTTGACACGGGCACGAATGGTGCCCTTTGCCCAAACGGCAGACCGTCTTCCCCGTGCGGTACGCGACATCTCCATGCGCTGCGGCAAACAAGCAGAACTGGTGATCGAGGGACGCGAAACACTCATCGACAAGATGATTCTGGAGCAGTTGTATGACCCCATGACACACTTGGTCAACAACGCAATTACCCATGGTATTGAAACCGCTGAGGCACGGGTCACCCAAGGCAAGCAGCCCACGGGTCAAATTATTGTACGCGCCTTCCACCAAGGGAATCAGACGGTAATTTCTGTGAGTGACGACGGGGCTGGAATTGACCCCGACATCGTCAAGCAGAAGGCGATCGAGCGGGGACTCGTTACCCGAGAGCAGGCCAGCGCAATGAATCGTCTGGATGTCTATGACCTATTGTTCCACCACGGCTTCAGCACGCGCGATCGCGCTGATAATTTTGCCGGACGGGGCGTTGGGATGGATGTGGTTCGCACGAGCCTAAACGACATCCGCGGGGTGGTCAACATCGATTCCACTGTCGGGCGCGGCACCACCTTCACGGTTCGTCTGCCCCTCACCTTGAGCGTATCGAAAGCCCTATGCTGCATTAGCAACCGTGCTCGTATCGCCTTTCCGATGGATGGGGTCGAAGATATGCTCGACGTTCCCGCTGACCAGGTTCAGACCAATGATGAAGGCCAGACCTGTATTCAGTGGCGCGATCAGTTGCTCCCGTTCCAGGCGCTCGAGGACTTGCTGAAGTTCAACCGTAGCCTTGGACGCGGCAGTGTGTATGGCGGGAATCAAGAGGAAGACATTATCTCCGTCGTTGTACTGCGCAGTAACGCAGGCAGCTACCTGGCTCTCAAAGTCGATCAGGTCTTGGGTGAGCAAGAGATTGTAATCAAGCAACTGGAGGGACCGGTTCCTAAGCCGGTGGGCATTGCAGGGGCCACAGTTCTGGGGGATGGGCGAATTATGCCGATCGCCGACGTTCTGGAACTCATCGACCTATCGATGGGTCGGATTCGCCGCGAGTCGGGCACCCCACTGTGGGAGCAAGCCCAGGAACAAATCCCGGTCGAGCCACCCAGCAACACCAAGAGCGAACCGACAGTACTCATTGTGGACGACTCGATTACGGTGCGCGAGTTACTGTCGATGACCTTCAACAAAGTCGGGTATCGCGTCGAACAGGCTCGCGATGGACAAGAGGCCTGGGAAAAACTCCGGTCTGGCTTGCCCTGCGACCTCGTTTTCTGCGACATCGAAATGCCACGGATGGACGGACTGGAACTCCTATCACGGATACAAAAAGACGGCAGCTTGAACACTATTCCCATCGCGATGCTGACATCCCGGGGAGCAGATCGTCACCGTCAGATGGCCATCCAACTGGGCGCCAAAGGCTACTTCACCAAGCCGTATCTAGAAGAAGTGCTCCTAGATGCAGCTCAGCGGATGCTGACAGGTGAAGTGTTAGTGGATGAGAATGGTGCCTGACCCCAGATAACCAAGAGAGATGATCAGTAGGTTGCCTATCGTCTCGTCCTAGCCTGCTCCGTTGGCGTCTAGTGCTACTGGGCGGGAGCAGGGGTTCGTAGTCCCAGCTTTTGGAGGAGGCGATCGCTATCCAGCGTCTCGGCAACAAGCTGGCACATGTTCTCCGCTTTGACAGGTTCTTGGAGCCGCACTTTACCAAACGCCTGCTCGATAATTTCTACGGTCGAAATCGTATCCAGATCTACAGCAAGAATGGGAATTTCTAGTTCTTCCGCTCGGCTGAGGATAGTCTTCTGAGGGGGAATATGCCCTGTGAGAATCAGGCAATGGGTCGAGGTTTCCAACGCCGCCAGTTGCAGATCAGTGCGATCGCCCCCCGTGACCACAGCCATGTTGTGCGCTTTTCGGAAATACTTTAGGGCAGAATTGACGTTCATTGCCCCAATTTTTAGGCTTTCGACGAGCAGATCAGTGCGATCGCCACAACAAAGAACCTCCGCCTGCAACTGATGCACCAGTTCGGCAACACTCACACTGCGAAGAATCTCGCTGTGGGGAAGAATCGCCAAGACAGGAATGCCACTGTCCTCCAAGAAAGTGCGAACCTCTGATTCGACCTGCTGTATTTGGTCCTGGGGAACATCATTGATGACGATCCCCATCAGGCGATCGCCCAATCGCTGCTGTGCCGATAGCAAGGCATCCACCAACAAAATCGGGGAGTAACGGCTCACCAACAGTACATTGGCATCCAAATCTTCTGCCATTTGCGGCAGCGATAGGGAGAAGAGGCAACCTTCATTCAGATCTCCTGGCCCCTCCAAAATGGAGAGGTCAACCCCCTGAACGATGGCTTCTTCTTGCAGTCGCACGCGGTAGTCGGTTGTATCTTGCTGGGTAATCCGCCGCTGAACCACTTGAGGCGTCAATAATAGCAGCGTCGGACTCACATGCTCCGCTGGTAGCTTGAGCGTTTGGGTAATAAACTGCACATCTTCATCTAGACAATCGCCCTGCTCGCTGGGACAGGTTCCGATCGGCTTGCCATAGCTGATGCCGACGGCCTGAGCCTGAAGTTGGTGGGCAATCCCCAGAATGACAGCAGATTTTCCACTGTACGCTTCTGTAGAGCCAATCAATAAATGCTTGACGGTCACGCTAATCTAACCCTTCTGCCTGTTGTCGCTTTGAGTGCATTACGATCGATTCAGTTGGCTATCCCAACATGGCATATCACTCAAAGCGACAACAGGCAGAAGGGTTAGAT
>JBCBSL010000211.1:0-9949 GCA_039819145.1 Cyanobacteria bacterium J06638_22 | reverse complement strand
GCGGGCTAAGCCCGCCGCCCCTCTCTCTGGGATTTTGGGGATTTTATTTTCACGCAAGTCCCTAAAACCAGACAATCGCCGGATAGACCCAGGCTCGATCTACCGGGTGTCGGCCAGGGTTGGGGTCGGGCGAGTTAGGCGCACGGGCGATCGCCGTCGTTGCAAATAAAGCACCAGCCCAATCAAGAGCAAATTGCCCACCAGATATTTCATGGCATCGGGAACGGCAGGATTCGGAGAAAAGAACCCTTCAATAATCCCAGCTATCACCAACAGCGGGATCACGCCATAAACCAGACGTGCCGCTTGTTGGCCATAATGCTTGAGCGCATCAATGCGTCGCATAGGCCCTGGGAACAAGAGCGCCCGTCCCAGCAACAAACCGCTCCCCCCTGCCAGGAAAATGGCAGGCAGTTCGAGAGAGCCATGGGGAAACACAAATGCCCAGAAGGGATACGCCAGGTTGTGTTGCGTCACCAGTGCCCCAATGGCCCCGATCATGCACCCATTGAGCAGCATGATGTAGGCGGTAAAGATCCCAGCCGTAATGCCCCCCGCAACGGCGGCAAAGGAAACACGGATGTTATTGATCATGATGCTGCTGGACGCAAAGGGTTCGATCCCAACGATGGATCCCATCCACAACTCCTGGTTGTCGCGTACCTGGCTGATAATATGCGGCGGGACAATCAACGGCATGAAGGCGGGGTCTGTCCAGGCGAGCCACCAGGCAACCGCTCCAGCACCCACAAACAGGGCGATCGCCAGGGCAATGTAGCCCGCTGAGTCTTGCACCGTTTCGGGAAACCCCCAACGATAGAAATCCAGCACCGCTTGCCATTCCTGTCGCCGCGACCCTTGATAGACTTGGCTGTAAGCGCGACTAGTGAGTCGCTGCAAGTCTTGCACCAGGCGCTTACTCACCTGTTGGGTACGGGCACGTGCCAAATCTGCCGAGACAGAGCGATAGAGGCTCGCAAGGCGATGAACTTCTTGCGCAGAGAGCGATCGCAACCCCTGCTTTTCTGCCCGCGCCAACAATTGCGACAGATCCGTCCAATCAGCTTCTCGACGGCCAATCCAGCGCTGCACATTCATAGGCATTTACCTATTTCCTACCGTTAAACCTTTGGGATGAATCGTTATACTGGCTGCGGCGTCACCCCATTCTCAGCGCCGTCCTCACTTGCAGCAATTCTCAACTGCACACACCCTAGATCATGGTATTGAACGCGACGCTGAGCTTTCAACAAAATAGTTCAACCAATAGCAGCGAAAATCGCGATTCGTTTCTTGGAATGGGCAAACTTCCAGTGGAAGACTTTCATTAGCGTAGACTACGATAGCCTCAAACGGCTTTCGTTTAATCGTTCTCTGGTTCTCGGCACAGTTGCCCAATGAGATTGCTCATTCAGGCATCGGAAGGCACCGCATATGACATCTCGCTTTGATACTCAAGACCCTATCGAACCCATGACCGTGGGGAATGTGGTCAATACTGGCTTCCGGCTCTACACCTCCAATTGGAAGGTGTATCTGCGCCTCGCAGCCTTATCCACCCTCTGGGCAACCATTCCTTGGCTTGTCCTCTTGCCGATCGTCGCTTTCTTCTTGACAACGCAGGACGCCCTCAACTTACTGTTTTTGGTCGTTCCAGCTTGGATCGTGCTGTCACTCTTCTGCTTTGCGCAGTATCTGGGAGATGCAACGGCGATCGCCCGACTGGCCTTCAATGAACTGACTAATCAGGACGAACCCCTCCCCCAAACCCGCCGCTTCACCGGCAAACGCAAGTGGAGTTTGCTCCTGCTGAATCTGTTGATTGGCCTCATTCTCACCGTATTGCTCGTTGTCCTCTACCTGCTGGCCGCCATTTCCATCATTGCGATCTTTGCAGCGATGGGAGGCACTGCTTTTCTGCTGAATCCTGCTCCCGCCGCTGCCGTCAACCCAACGCTGGTCGTCCTCTCCATCCTGATCATATTGGCTGTCGTCTTGATCTTTTTGGTTCTCATGATCTGGTTTGGGGTGCGGTTTGCCGTTGCCGATCTCCCCCTAGCGGTCGAGCCCCGGGTCACCGCAACCGATGCCATCAGCCGCAGTTGGGAACTGACTCGAAGTAACGTGTGGCGTGTTTTCTTAATTTTTACCGTGACAACAATTATTGCGATTCCCCTACAAGCCGTTGTACAAGTGGCAGGGACGGTAATTCAGGAGGGGTTGACCACCATCGTTCCTGAGGATAGCTTCGCGTTCATTGGGTTGACCACCATCTTAAGTACGATTGTTTCGCTGCTTTTGGGAATCGTGTTGCTGCCCCTCTGGCAATCGATGAAAGCGGTTATCTACTACGACTTGCGGAGTCGGCGCGAAGGAATCGACATTACTCTGCGTGATTTGGGCGATCGCCTCCCTCCTACTTAGCCATGCGCTACAACAACCGATTTACCCTCTCTACTCCCGAAAGTGTCGAACTTGAGTTTGCCCTGGCTGGCATTGGCAACCGTGTATTGGCGCTTTTCATCGATTACCAAGTCCTGGGACTCATCCTGGCTGGGCATTTGATTGTCTGGATTTTTGCCTCCATCCAACTCATTGACTACCTCACGCGACTGGACGGCGATTTTAGTGCCGCCCCCCTCTGGCTACTGGCCATTTTTCTGGTATTCAACTTTGCCATCTTCGTCGGCTACTTTGTGTTCTTCGAGATGCGCTGGCAGGGGCAAACCCCCGGCAAACGCCTCGCCAAGATTCGGGTGATTCGGGATGATGGACGCCCGGTAGGGCTGAATCAGGCGGTGTTGCGATCGCTCCTCCGCCCCGTTGATGATTTGTTTTTTCTGGGGTTATTTTTCATCTTGTTGAACAAGCAGGAAAAGCGAATTGGCGATTTGGTTGCTGGAACCTTAGTGGTTCAGGAAGAACGCGAAGGTAAAACCGATATCCGCTGCTCTGAACACGCCCAGGAATTGGCTTTAAAGCTTCCAGAGCAATCTCAGATCCAGCATCTAACACCGGATGATTTTGCCGTGATCCGCGCCTACTTGCGCCGCCGCAAAGCCATGACATCCCGATCGCGAACAGAAATCAGTATGAAGCTGGCTCAACAAACACGCCAACTGATCCAGCTCGATGTTATTCCGCCCAATGTGACTTCGGAGGATTTTCTAGAGGCACTTTATCTGGTGTATCAGGAGCGATCGCCCCGCTTCGGATAGTGTCTGCTTTCTCACCGTCAGAACCGTCCGATCTTAGAGCTTCCTCAAAAATCCCGTAATCCTGACTGACTCTCACTGAGGGCTTAGAACAGGATTCTCAAATGTATACTATGCAACTTAACCTCACCTTTACGATCACTATGTAGAATGCCATCGTCCGAATTCTCGACAACGAAGAAGGAAACCACCGACCTATGGCATTCAAATTTTTGAATAAGCGCAATGTGGCATTTGCTGCACTGACCGCTGTCACCCTGACCATCGCTGCTTGCGGTGGCACCACCACAACCGACGCTGGCACAGACGCTGGTGAAACAGCAGAAGGTGGCGAGACCGAAGAAATGGCTGAAGGTGGCGCGGACGTCAGCGGTGACGTCCTCATCGACGGATCCAGCACCGTCTTCCCCATCGCTGAAGCAATGGCAGAAGAGTTCATGGCAGCCAACGCTGGAACCAACGTAACCGTAGGTACCTCTGGTAGCGGTGGCGGTTTCGAGAAGTTCTGCGCTGGTGAGACCGATGTTTCCAACGCATCTCGCGCCATTGAGGAAGACGAGATTGCAAATTGCGAAGCGAATGGCATTGAGTTCGTTGAGCTATCGGTTGCAACCGACGCATTGACGGTCGTGGTCAACCCTGAAAATGACTGGGCCCAATGCATGACCATCGAAGAGTTGCAAACCATGTGGGCACCTGAATCTCAGGGTACCGTCACAAACTGGAATCAAGTAAACCCAGAGTTCCCCGATCAGGAATTGCTGCTCTACGGCCCTGGTACAGACTCTGGGACCTTCGACTACTTCACTGAAACCGTGAACGGTGATGGGGGTGCGAGCCGGGGTGACTACACCGCTAGTGAAGATGATAACCAGCTGGTACTTGGTGTAGAAGGTGATCCGGGTGCATTGGCCTACTTCGGGTTTGCCTACTACATCGAAAACCAAGACCAGTTGACATCCCTAGAAATTGACGGTGGCAATGGTTGTGTTGCGCCATCCCAGGAAGCAGTACTGGCTGGCGAATACACTCCCTTCTCTCGTCCTCTGTTTATGTACGTCAAGGTATCGGCTCTCGAAGAGAAGCCTCAAGTGGCTGCATTCGTTGACTTCGTACTGGATCCCGCCAACCGCGACTTTGTTGATGAAACGGGTTACGTTTCCCTCAACGACGATCAGTATGCAACTGAGCAAGGAAAGGTTCAGTAGAACGGTTCAACGTTTTGCCTGATACAACCGCAATGGCAACTTAGCCCTTAGGGTGAAGCCAGGTCAGATTCCGAGATTTGACCTGGCTTTTATCCAAGCAACGGCAGGGTAGCGCGTTTTTTATCAAATATTTTGGCTAGAGGAAATAGTCGAGGAGACCCATGACTGATAGTGTGCAACCCGGAGGTAGGCGATCGGATCTCTGGAAGCCTAACCGTAGTAAGAGCAAGCGCGATGAGCTGATTGTGAAGCTTATCTTTGGGGCTTGTGCATTGCTTTCCATCGTGACAACAGTTGGCATTCTCTACACACTCGTTATTGAAACGTTCAAGTTTTTCCAGCAGGTTCCTATTACCGATTTCCTGTTCGATGGCCAGTGGACCCCGCTTTTTACGGATCCGCAATACGGCATTTTTGTGTTGGTTAGTGCAACCTTTCTGACTGCATTCATCGGCTTATTGGTCGCCGTTCCCCTGGGCATTCTAGCGGCAGTCTGCTTGAGCGAATATGCCCCCCGGAGTGTTCGAGCTTGGCTCAAACCGGCTCTGGAGATTCTGGCAGGGGTTCCCAGTGTGGTCTTCGGCTATTTTGCACTGCTGTTTGTTACCCCTTTCCTCCGAACGGTAATGCCCTTCTTGGGGTTGCAAACGTTCAACGGTATGAGCGCGGGGCTCGTGCTTGGCATTTCTATCCTGCCAATTGTGGCATCTCTCAGTGAAGACGCAATTTACGCCGTGCCCAACAGCTTGCGACAAGCCTCATATGCAGTCGGTGCGACCAAGCGTGAGACGGTCATCAACGTTGTCCTCAAAGCCGCCTTATCGGGTATTGTGGCAGCAGTGATTTTGGGTGTGTCTAGAGCGGTGGGTGAAACGATGATTGTAACGCTAGCGGCGGGACAAAACCCTACCCTCACCCTCGATCCTCGAGTCGCCATTCAAACAATGACCTCTTTTATTGTTCAGGTAGCTGGGGGCGACGTGGCTGTCGGCACACTAAAGTACGACACACTGTTTGCTGTCGGCACTTCCCTCTTCGTCATTACCTTATCGCTGAATATATTTAGCTTCTGGTTTGTCCGTCGTTTTCAGGAGAAGTACGAATGACTACAAGCGATCCGAACGCTGTTCCTTCAATGCAGCCCGGTGGGTCTGATATTGCGCGGGGGCATTTCGAGGCCAATCTCAAACGGCGCTATCAGTACGACAACATCTTCAGAGCCATCACCTGGATTGCTACCTTTATTGGCTTGATCGTACTAGCCGTCTTGATCCTGGATACGTTGCTTGATGGACTGCCTCGCCTCGCGCCAGACTTTCTCACCAGCTTCCCCTCTCGTAGACCTGAACAAGCCGGAATTGCATCTGCCTTGGTCGGTACACTATGGCTTCTAGCCATCACGGCGCTATTCGCCTTCCCTATCGGGGTCGGTGCGGGCATTTATCTACAAGAATTTGCGGCAGACAACTGGTTTACGCGGATCTTGGAAGTCAATATCAGTAACCTAGCAGCGGTTCCGTCGATCATTTACGGTCTGTTGGGGCTGACGATGTTTGTCCAAATCTTGGGGTTTATCACCCAGGGGCGAAGCTTGCTCTCTGGGGGGTTAACCTTGGCGTTGCTGATTTTGCCCGTGATTATTGTGTCAACTCGTGAATCGTTGAAGGCGGTTCCGGATAGCCTCCGGTTAGCGGGAATGGCACTGGGGTCAACTCGTTGGCAAACCGTTTGGACTCACGTCCTTCCCCAGGCAATTCCTGGAATCATGACCGGGACAATTATTGCGCTGTCACGGGCGATCGGTGAAACGGCACCGCTGATTGTGATTGGAGCGCAAACGTTCGTCGCCTTCCTCCCCAACAACCCCTTCTCCTCTTTCTCGGCCATGCCGATTCAGATTTACAACTGGACATCTCGTCCGCAAGAGGAATTTCACACCAATGCGGCAGCGGGCATTATTGTGCTGCTGGTGGTGTTGTTGCTCATGAATGGTACAGCGATCTACATCCGGAACCGCTTCCAGAAGCAGTCTCTGTAACGCTCGCTTCTGAGTTCACACTTGTTGCATATCAATTCACTTTTCGGTTAGAGGGCAAATCCCAATGCAGTCAAATACTTCTTCCACGATGATCGATACGGACGTGACGTTCCGCGTAGACAATACGGACTATTACTACGGGCAGTTTCTTGCGGTAAAGGGCGTAAATCTCGATATTCCGGCTCGCAAAATTACCGCATTCATTGGCCCGTCTGGTTGCGGCAAAAGTACCGTTCTGCGCTGTTTTAACCGTCTAAACGACTTGATTCCGGGTGCCCATATCGAGGGCAAAATCTACTTCGACGGTGAGGATTTGTATTCTCCTAAAGTTGACGCTACCGAACTGCGCCGTCGGGTTGGGATGGTGTTCCAAAAGTCGAACCCTTTTCCCAAATCCATTTACGAAAACATCGCTTTTGGTGCCCGGATCAACGGCTACAAAGGCAACATGGATGAGCTGGTAGAGCGCTCTCTGCGGGGAGCTGCCCTGTGGGATGAGGTGAAAGACAAGCTCGGCGAAAGTGGTTTGTCGATCTCCGGTGGTCAGCAGCAGCGTCTGTGTATCGCTCGAGCGATCGCCATCGAACCGGAAGTGTTGCTGATGGACGAGCCTTGCTCTGCACTCGACCCCATTTCCACCTTGCAGATTGAAGATTTGATGCAAGAACTGAAGACGAACTTCACCATCATCATTGTGACCCACAACATGCAACAGGCCGCTCGGGTATCCGACAATACGGCCTTTTTCAATGCCCGCCAGACTGACAAAGGCGGCAAGCAGGGTTACTTGGTGGAATATGCGCCGACCGAAACCATCTTCAACGACCCTGTTCAGCAAGCAACCCGGGACTATGTGAGCGGTCGCTTCGGCTAAAGCTGGATCACCAATGGCTAATGATCATTCCTTGAGATTGATCCGGCTGGGAGTGCTGTGCCACTCTGCATACTGCACTGGGGTTTACCTCTCGAATTTAAGGGCGTGTCTTCTATAGGAGGCACGCCTTTTCAGGCATATAAAGCCCGGTTGAGCCAGCGATTCCCTACAACTGCGGCAGAAATGGAGAGCGGGCATAGGCAGCCGCGAAGGCGGTACACTGGGTAATTGCGATCGCGCCTCCATGAGGTACTGTCGTGGATAGCTCATTGACGCTATTGGATACCGTCGCAATTGACGCAAGTGTCGGGCATTCAATAGAGTCGATGCCGCCAAAAATCGGAACTGAATCAAAAATTAGCTCGATAACGTTCCGGAATCTGGGGGCATCTTGATGTAGTTCAATGGGTTTTTCCTGAATCTTCAAGCGGGGCTGAACCATGCAATCCTCCCTTTCGGCTGGCGTTGTTTTGCAAAATCGTTATCGCTTGCTCAGTACCTTGGGGCAGGGCGGATTCGGGCGCACCTACTTGGGAGAAGACATGGGGCGCTTCAACGAGCGTTGCGCCATCAAAGAATTCATCCCCAGCCAAGTTGGCGACAATGCCCTGGGCAAAGCCCGAGAGCTCTTTCGGCGGGAAGCCGAGACGCTGTATCAGATTTCCCATCCCCAAATTCCGCAGTTTCGGGCAACATTCGAGGAAGATCGGCGGCTGTTCATCGTGCAGGACTACGTGGGGGGAAAGACCTACCGCGAGTTGCTGAACGATCGCAAGGCTCAGAATCTTACCTTTTCCGAAGCGGAAGGGATGCAGTTGATGCGGCAGTTGTTGCCAGTGCTGGCCCATCTCCACGCGAAGGGCATCATTCACCGGGACATTGCCCCCGACAATATGATTTTGCGGCAGTCAGACTACTTGCCCGTGCTGATTGACTTTGGGGTCGTGAAGGCGATCGCCACCCAAATGCAGCTCCAGGGCACTGGAGCTTCTAACGTCACCACGGTCGGCAAGTTGGGCTATGCACCCAGTGAGCAGATGCAAACCGGACGGGCTTATCCCAACAGCGACCTGTATGCGCTAGCGGTGACGGTCGTGGTGATGATGACCGGACGGGAGCCGCAGGAACTGTATGACGATGTCAGCTTGGTCTGGCACTGGCAGCGCTATGCCAATGTCGGTGCAGGATTTGCCGCTATCTTAAATCGGATGTTGAGCTACCGCCCGGGCGATCGCTACCAATCGGTGAGCGAGGTTGCCCGCGCACTCCAGAGCTTGAATGGATCGGCAGCCCCCCAATCAGTTGCCACCTACAATCCGCAATCCAGTTCCCATCCCCTACCGCCACCGCCTCCAGCACCAGCGCCCCAAGCGCCCGACCTCTCGCACATGCAGACCGTCGCCGTGGGGCGCCGTGCGGTGCCCGATCCAACGGCCATGCGCCCACCAACACGGCACCGTCCTGCAACGACACGCCAAGCCGCACCGCCTCCAGCCACATCCCCCAAACCAGATCGGGGGGTGTGGGACAATCCCTGGGCGGTTATCGGCATTTTTGGTGGGCTGGCCGTTGTCGCAGGAATTACCTCCTGGGCTGTGATGAGTGCCTTCCTCAATAGCCAGGAGCCGGAGCCGGAACCCACACCGACCCAGACGGTCACTCCATCGCCAACGGTGACGCCCTCCCCATCCCCGTCGCCGAGCCCGTCCCCCACTCCAGATGAACCCGTCGTTTTTGACCAGCGCATCAGCCTGAACCAGGATGCAGAAACGACCCTGCGGGGAACTCTACGCTCCAATCAGGCGATTAACTACATCCTGAGCCTGGAGGCGGGCGATCGCCTTGAGGCCGACCTCGATGGTGATGATGTCGTGATGACAATCTTCAACCCCGATCAGTCGGTCGTGGATGGCGATGCGGCCGAAGCCACCGACTGGGATGGCAGCATTCCCATCACTGGGGACTACATCATTTACCTGGAACCCGTTGGCGATATTGAACAGGTGGATTATGCTCTGAGCCTACGTCGTGAGGCTGAACCCGAACCGGAGCCCGAACCCGAACCCGAGCCCGAACCCGAACCCCCTAGTGAGATCGACACCCAAGCCCTCAACATCAGGCAAGGTGAAAGTATCGAGGTGGCAGACCAGGTCAGCGAGGATCGCCTCCTGCGCTATCGCGTGCGACTCCGCCCCGGCGAAGTCTTGCGCGTGGACGTAATCCAGGGCGATATTTCGCTGAACTTGCGAGAGCCCGCAGGGCAGCCAACCGGACAGGTGTCGGGCGACAGCGCGCGGGTCGAAGCCGCCACGGATGGCCGTTACCAAATTGATGTCTTTGCCGACCAAGTTGTCAATTTTGTCCTTGAAGTTGAGGTGGAGTAATTTATCAAATCCCGTTGAAAAGCCCAACTATCGTTTTTGGCCGCTACAGTGTAGCGGCCAAAAACGATAGTTGGGCTTTACGGCTATTCAATCGGATGTAATATAGCGCTACGCGCTTAGATAGAACCCAATCATTTTTTGAAAGCCCCGCGGCGCGGGTGCTCGACAGCTAATACTTTGATAAACCCGTCAGTCCTGTTGAAGAATCGATATAGCGAGATTCGAGGACT